>OMIY01000212.1 GCA_900299215.1 bacterium
AAGTCGGAGCCGCAAAACACCTCTGAGGTCAACGGCAGCTGAGCGATCGGTGCCACCGCAGCAGCGGTTCGGGCCGATGACGAGAAGTTGACCACACCGGCCTTCACTGTTGCTTCAGTCATAGCTTTGAATTTATCAGCTAAAGCTTGAGCTGAGCGCAAACGACCGCAAGAGCCACCGGAAGTCTTATCGTTAGGGCCTTCATTTGGAGAGCCTTCCATCGATCCAGAGTGGTCAATGACAAAGAGCACCGTGAAATCACCAGTCACTTTGGCTTGTGGGCAGAGCTCGCCAGCTACGCGAACCTTTGATCCTTCTTTAGCAAAAAACTCGGATTTGAATGGCGTCTGACCTGGGGGTTGATCGGCACAGGGGAGCCACAAAACTCCCGATGAGTCACTAAATAGGCTGCCATTTGACGTAGGGCCGCTGTGACCGTTTTCGTTGCCACCGGAGTTGCTACCACCGTCGGAACTGGTTCCGATGGTACCGCCCAGAGCACCGCCGCCCAGAGTTGGATTGCCTCCTCCAGCAAAGAGGCTGTCGATGAGCGACTTAAGCGGTTGACCCTCGGCCCAACCGGGTTTTTTTACATCTTGAGTTGCAGGTGTGCCGTAGGCGTTGGCATCGACGCCCGGGAAATTGTCGCCACCGGAACGATCGCCGAGGCCGGCGCCTTGCTTGCGAGGAGCAGTCCCTTTGGCGTTAACGTCTTTGCCGCCAAATTGGGCCTGGTTGCAGGCAAACAGCAGGGCTGATCCGAGAACCGTGACACTGGTCGTGATCGTGATCACCTTAAGTCGAATTTCGCCTCTGGTAAGCATCAAGTGCCCTTTCTAAAGTTTTCGACCCCGTATCGTTCGGGACGCCTTGTGCAATAACCGTGCTCGTTTTGGGGGAACCTGAATTCAGGGGGTTAGCATCTAACATTGTTTTGATTGTCGAATCCTTAGGCGGCTGGCAGTGTCAATCGCCCATCGAGTGTACGCTGGGGAGGCGTCTCAAGAGCTTGGTGGAGGCGGACTTCTGGGTTTGAGCCAGACAATTGTACGGTATCTGCTAGGTGTCCTCTGGGTTTTTGTGTATTGTGGCGATTGTCGTTACTGTTCAGAGTTGAGGCGCTGATGTCACTATTGACCCCTGCGGCTGATCTCAGTCGTGGTTTTAGGACATATATTGCTGGCGTGCGGTGGTTGCGGGCGCATCCTCGTTACCTACTTCTGTTGTCAGTGCCTTGGGTTGGCGGGTTTGGCAGTGTGGTGGCAGGTCTGACGGCTATGGTCACCTATGCCCCAGAACTGACAGCGGCTCTGCTCTTTGCCAAGCCTCTGGGGTGGCCCTTACTAGGGGTTTACTACTTAGCTAAGGTAGGGCTTTTCCTAGGAGGTGTGTTGCTGGTCTTGGTCGCTGGGGCTCTCATGATGAGCGTGGTGGCGGCCCCGGTTTATGAGGCGATTTCGGTCGCTGTTGAGCGCGAGCGCACTGGTTCGGTCTCCGGGACTACTGGTATCGGTGGTATGATCCGGGTCCTATGGCTCGAGCTGAAGAAGGTGTGCTTGATCTTGACCGTATCCATCTTGCTTGTGTTTGTTCCGGGGCTCAATGTATTCTCCGGAGTCTTGGCGGCATTTTTAGCTGGGTGGGATCTTTTTGACTACCCGATGGCGCGGCGTGGCTGGCCACTCCGCAGGCGGCTGGCAGTGGCGCGGCGTGAGGTCTGGGCGGTGCTCGGACTTGGCTTGTGGCTAGCCATTCCTTTTACTCAGATGTTAACGCTACCGTTAGCGGTGGCTGGGGCGACTATGCTGAATCTCGACGCGCTGGCGCGTGATAGGCAATTAAACCGGATTAATTCCTAGGAGGATGGGGATGCTGGCAGGTAATGAGAGCCGTAAGGCGATTGAGCAAGCAGTCGGATCGATTGAAAAGCAGTTTGGCAAGGGTGCCATCATGCGCCTTGGCGAGAAGAATGCGCTGTCTGAGCGGATCGAGACGATCCCGACCGGTGCCTTGTCGCTAGACATTGCGCTTGGCATTGGCGGTCTGCCACGTGGGCGGATCGTTGAGATTTTTGGACCGGAGTCTAGTGGTAAGACGACTCTGACCTTGCACTTGGTGGCTGAGGCGCAGCGGCGCGGTGGTGTTGCAGCATTTATCGATGCCGAGCATGCACTTGATACGGCTTATGCCAAGAGCATCGGTGTTAAGCTTGAGGACCTGTTGGTTTCGCAGCCGGACACTGGTGAGCAAGCTCTTGAGATCGTCGACCTGCTCGTCAAGAGCAATGCAGTTGATGTGATCATCGTCGACTCGGTTGCGGCTTTGACGCCTAAGGCTGAGATTGAAGGTGAGATGGGCGACAGCCATGTGGGCTTGCAGGCGCGTCTGATGTCGCAGGCTCTGCGTAAGCTGACAGCTTCCATTGCACGGTCCAAAACTATGGTGGTCTTCATCAACCAGCTGCGTATGAAGATCGGTGTCATGTTTGGTAACCCTGAAACCACGACTGGTGGTAACGCGTTGAAGTTCTACTCCAGTGTGCGTCTTGATATTCGTCGTATTGCCTCGGTTAAGCAGGGTGAGGACGTTGTCGGTAGCCGCGTCAAAATCAAAGTGGTCAAGAACAAGGTGGCCGCTCCTTTCAGGACGGCTGAGTTTGACGTCATGTTTGGCACGGGTATTTCGCGTATTGGTGACATGATTGACCTCGCAGTTGCGAAGAACATCATTGCTAAAACTGGCGCATGGTTTGCCTACAAAGAAGAGCGCCTTGGCCAAGGGCGGGAGAATGCTAAGGAGTTCCTCGAGCAGAATCCGGCAGTAGCAGCCAAGATCGAGCAAGAAGTACTGACGGCCTACAACATTGGTAAAAACGGTGAAGCGGAAGCAGCTGGTGACAGCAAGGCTTCTGCTGCAGCTAAGGATGCCAAAGCTGAACCGCAACGTGCAGGTGCAGCCGCTGCAGCCGCGGCTCCAGCCCCAGCTCTAGCTGCTAATGCAGCCGCTAAACTGGCGCCGAAGAAGCCAGGTGCAGTCGCCGCTAGTAAGTAAGTTCTGTTTATAAATGGGCCGCGCTTTACCGTTAATCGGTGGGCGCGGTTTTTTTATCCGCAAAAAATTGAAGTCTTGAAATCAGATTACTAAGACTAAAGGTGTATCTCTTATTTCTGACAAAACTCCTCGATTCGATCCTTCTCGCAAAGGATCTTGGTTAGAAGTTCAAGTTTGTTTTGCAGCTTTTCCACTTTGTTTTGCAGATTCTGGTTGTGTTCATGCTCCTCTTTCAAGGCTTCAACCAGAGGAGCAATGAGTTGGCTATAGTTGACCGAGAGGTATCCGTTATCTTCGGCATCGACGACCTCCGGAAATACCTTCGCGAGATCCTGAGCAATGAATCCCATCACGCGCTTTTTGGGGAAGTTATCGTTGATCCAGGAATAACTAACACCATCTAGCAAAAGCATCCGCTGGAGCGAGCTCTCGAGGGGGCGGATATCTTTTTTGAGCCGCAGGTCCGAACCATTCCGGAACCCTGAGGCGTCGACCCACCCGACTTGCGTGCCATTGGCATAGAACTTAAAGACGGCAGCGGAGTTAAACCATAGGGTTGAACCGGAGATGCCGAGCCCGTAACTGCTATTGGCGGTGCCGCCATCGTAGAGCATGAGTTGATAGTTTGCGTAATTTCCACCCGGACCATCGCTGCTGACATTATTGGCGATTGTTAATTTGGCGTTTGGGTTGGTCACGCCGATACCGACGTTACCGTTCCATTTTTGATGGATACCTAGGTTGTCGAGCGTGTAAATTGAAAGATCATCAGCATTCGAAAGATAAAGTCCTGTTTTCTTGGTTGTCGTGGAGTTGGAGGCACGTAAAGATATCCCCGCTGTAGATGGGTAAAGTCCAGAAGCGCTGGTCGAGATGCCAACAGTTAGCGAGGCGTCAGGCGCAGTCGTCCCAATCCCGACACGTCCGTTGCTATCTAGAACCATTCGCATTGCACCAGCATTAAGATCAAACAAGTAAAATTTATTGGCAACTCCATAAACGGTCTCCGAGCTTCCGCCCACCCCAAAGCGATATTCGTTACCGTCTCCTGCCATCTGAATTTCCTGGTAATTCGTGGATCCGGAAGTCAGTCCGGACAACCTTAACCCTCTAGGAGTGCCAGATGAGTTTATCTGCAGCATCGTGCTAGGGTTTGTAGTCCCAATCCCGACGTTGCCA
>OMIY01000213.1 GCA_900299215.1 bacterium
TGTTAGCACGTTCAGCGAGATTTATGTAAGTGTTGGTGGCATCGCCAGCCAGTGCTATCGATGTGAAGGTTGGCTGTGAAGTCTTTAACGTAATTACAGGACTTGCGCCAAAAACGGGCGGATTCGCAGCGTAGTCACTAAGTTTTACGCAGATTTTGTAGAGGCCGTCTGCGCCAAAGTCATTAGAGTTGGCACTTGGAGGATCACTGTAGGTCAGGTTCGCATCGCAGTTAGTTCCCGAGTTCACCAGTTTATACTCAACAATGTCGTAGTGACTACCTGTGATTAATCCACTAATTTGTGAAGCAGAGCTTCGTTCAGCGGCGTTTACGTAGGTGTCCTGGGCGGCATTAGCTAATGCTATAGAAGTAAACTGCGGTGAAGTTGCCTTAAGTTCAAAAGACGAGCTGGACCCATAATCTGGCGGGTTCCCACCATTATCAGTGAGTTTGATGCAAACCTTGTAGCTGCCATCAGTTGCAAAGTCAGTCGACGTGCCAAGAGGTACCGGCCCGTACGCCAAGTTGCTATCGCAGTTCGTGGTGTCGGGTACAAGTTTGTAAGCAGCATTGTCGTAGCGCAGTCCGCTGAGTCCAGTGACAATTGCGTTGGTAGATTGGCGATCGGTACTACTGAAATAGCCATCAGCGGCCTCACTTGACAGCTGAATCGATAAAAACTGAGGTGTGGTGGACTTGAGTTCGAATGTTCCACTACTTCCAAATACTGGCGGGTTACCTGCCAAGTCAGTTAGCTTTACACAAACTTTGTAGATTCCGTCGCCACCAAAGTCAGTAGAATTCGATTTCGGCAGAGCCCCATAGGGCAGCGAGTTGTTGCAGGTGAAGTTAGAGGCTACTAGATAATACTGCGCGGAGTCGTATAATGACGCCGAAAGATTGCCGACGAGTGGCAGAGAGGTAAGCCGTTCGCTAGCAGTGATATAAGTGTCGGCTGCGTCGTTGGCCAAAGCTACACTAGTGAAAATAGGGCTGTTGCGCTTTAATTGTATCGAATCGGTGTTGCCGTATGCTGGCGTGTTGTTCGCGTTGTCGGTAAGTTTCACGCAAACTTTGTAGGAGCCGTCCGTCGTGAAGTTGCTAGACGTTGATGTTGGCATGGTTCCGTAGCTAACAGCTACGCTGTCGCAGCTTGTCGAACTACTCACGAGAGCGAAAGTTGACTGGTCGAAATTAAGTCCACTCGGTTGCGCTGCGAGTGCCTTAGAGAGCAGGCTTTCAGCAAGGTTTATATAACCATCTTGAGCGTCACCAGCTCGTGCAATTGAAGTAAAAAATGGTAATGCAGTCTTTAAAGTAAAAGAGCTACTCGAACCAAAGGCGGGCGGGTTTCCGGCGTGATCGCTAAGTCTGACGCAAACCCGATAACTTCCGTCCACTGTGAAACTGTTGTCATTGCTCTGCGGCAACTGGCCGTAAGCAAGATTGCCATCGCAGGATACGGAAGTAGCTGCGAGCTTATAGGTAGCCACATCAAAATTGTTCCCAGTAGCCGAAGATGTCAATGGTGCAGATGAGGTCCTCTCAGACGCATTCAGATAGCCGTCTACCACGTCACCGCTGAGTGTAGCCGCGGTGAAGCTAGGCGAGGATGTCTTAACTGTAAACGGCGTGGATTCATCGTAGTCGGGCGTATTATTTGCAAAGTCGGTGAGTTTTACACAAACCTTATAGACACCATCTGTGGTGATATCTGTTGAATTAGCCGTTGGTAGATTTCCATAACTTAGTGAGCCATTACACACGCCCGAATTCGGTACGATTTTATAAGTCGCCAGATCGAACTGATTACCAATAGCAGGATCGACGATCGCTGTTGTTAATGAGCGTTCTTGTGCGTTTAAATAGGTGTCAGCGGCTGCATTGGCGAGAGCGATTGAAGTGAACGTGGGTGGCGCTGTTTTGAGTGTAAAAATTGGACTGGCCCCATAAACAGCTGGATTGCCAGCAATATCGTTTAATTTTACGCATACCTTATACTGACCATCTGTAGTGAAGTCAGTTGAGGCGGCTGTCGGCATATTGCTGTAGGTGAGAGACTGATCGCATGTGACTGAGGATGAAACTAGCTTGTAGCCCACAGAGTCATAGTTGAAGGCATCCAAGTTACCAGCGATTGGCTGGGCGGCTTGTCGATCAAAAGTACTCACATACCCGTCTGCAGCATCACCAACAAGATCTAGAGAGGTAAACGTTGGAGTCGCTCTTTTAAGGTCAAAACTGGTTGAGCTTCCGAAAGCTGGTGGGTTCGCTGCTAAGTCCGTGAGCTTGACGCAAACTTTGTAACTACCATCTGCTGCAAATTCGGCTGAGTTTTGCTGAGGGACGGCGCCGTAGCTTAAGTTCTCATTACAAGCGGTGAGGTCAGTGACTACGGTGTAGGTGGCGTTATCGTACCTGAGCCCCTGAAGATTTTGCGCAAGTGGAGTCGCTGATTGATTTTCTGCCGCATTTAAATAACCGTCACCCGTGGCCGCACTCAAACTTACGCTAGTGAACGACGGGCCATTGAGCTTTAAGGTAACGGTTGGCCCATCGGCGTAAACGGCAGGGTTTCCAGCGTTATCATCCAGCCTTACGCAGATTTTATAAAGTCCATCGCTAGTGAATTCCGTTGCGTTTGCAAGGGGCATGCTGCCAAACGTCAAATTGGCGTCACAAACTACACTAGACGAAACTAACTTGTAGGAAGCCGCATCAAAGTTCGTTGCCACCAAGTTACCTGCTAAGGCAGAATTCATCGCATGATCAGCAGCATTGATGTAGCCGTCAGCTGCTGCATGACTGCGCGTCAAGCTTGTAAATGCTGCAGGGGTGACCTTTAAAGTGATGTTGGGGCTAGAGCCAAATGCCGGCGGATTACCAGCATTGTCTGAGATCTTTGCGCAAACCTTATAGTCACCGTCAGTTGTAAATTCAGTGGCTGCTGCATTTGGTTTTGACCCAAAATTGGTCTGTTGTGCGCAGTTACTGGTTGCGGCTACAAGTTTGTACGCGGCGCTATCAAAGGCGGTACCAACTGCATTACCCACTAGAGGCGTTGAGTTGTTGCGTTCTGCCGCATTGATATAGGTATCACTGGCATCGCCCGTTAGGCCCAATGAAGTGAATGCAGGTTGTATAGTTTTTAACACGATCGCCGGCGATTCACCAAAATCTGCGGGATTTCCGGCAAGGTCAGTTAGTTTGACGCAAACCTTGTAACTGCCGTCAGAACCGAAGTCGTTCGAAGATCCTTTGGGGGCGAGACCATAGGTCAATTGGTTGTCGCAGGTAGTACTTGCGGTAACCAGTTTGTAGCTAGCACTATCAAAACTAAGTCCCGCGAGGTTAGAAACTAACTCATTTGAGCTGGACCTTTCAGCAAGATTAACGAAACCGTCGCTAGCTTCTGATGCTAAAGCCAACGAAGTGAAGTCTGGCAGAGATTTTTTTAATTTGAAAATTGGGCTTGCGGCGTAGACTGGAGGATTAGATGTGTTCCAGAGCTTGACGCAAATTTTGTAATCGCCGTCCGCTAGATTATGCAAGGCGGTTGATGCAGGCATTGTGCCATAAGTCAGTGATGCATCGCAGGTCGTTGCAATCGATGCGACCGCGTAATCTGCAGTGTCGTATGTACTGGCAACCAGAGATCCAGCTAGCAAGTTCGGATTGTTTGACTCTGAAGCATTTAAATAGCCATCGGCTACGTCGTTTATTAAAGCCAGAGATGTGAAGGCCGGAGGAACTCGGATTTTGTTCCACGTAATTTTGGTGGCTATTGTCAGATCTTGCCAGTTAGGAGCAAAATCGGCGCCTATGATGCAAAGATTTACGGCACCATCCGGGAAATTAACGATGTCGTCGGTGATTGCAGAACTGACTGGTAATTCACTGCTGTAACCTGCGGCTAATGTGCAGTCAGTTGATGTCGCCGTACCTAGTTTATATTTATATTTGACGATTCCAGTGCCACCTATGTTTATATTTTGAGCGGTTACTAAACTGTTGCCGGTAGGATGGCCGCTCGCTGTGGCAATGACGTTGGCGATCACATTAGTGGTCGTAGTAGCAGAAGTTACGCCGGAGCCAATTTTCCCTGCAAAAGTAATAGGGCCAGCTAGCGCACCGGTCATCTGCGCGGTGTAGGTGCCGTCGCCATTGTCAGCTGCGGCTAGGGGACTGTTTTGAGTGGTTGTGCCCGTTCCGCCTGTTTTTAAAAACGTCACCGTTTGACCGCCAGAACGTAAAACGTTTCCAGCAGTGTCTCTTGCAGTGAACACTAAGTTAGCAGATGAACCGGGCCCTAAATTGGACGGTGACGAAACCAGTGAATTCGAGATGTCTACCGGTCCAGGAATGACTTCGATATTGGTTGTCGCTGTTGCGGGCACAGCGTTGATGGTGGCGTTGAATACGCTTGGTGTGCCGGCGATGAGGCCAGTTACAGCCGCCTCGTAAGTGCCATCGCCGCGGTCATTGGCGGTAACGGGGAAACTCTCGACAAAGGTCGAGCTGCCAGCGGCGATACTGAGGCTTATTTGTGCTCCTCCTTGCGAGATGCGGTTGCCCGCGAAGTCATATGCAGTTAATCGCAGCGTTGCTGGGCTTCCTGATGCAAGTTGACCAACGCCTCCGACAACTGCGAGAGTGGATGAGCTGGCTGAAATTGGCCCAGGAATAACTGCAAGGTTAGTCGTAGCGGTAACTGGTTGTCCGTTGATGGCTGCAGTGAGTGTGGTAGCCGAGCCGCTTTGCTTTCCAGTTATTTGAAAACGGTAGGTCCCATTGCCAAGATCTGCGCCGGCCAAAGGGAAGGTTTCGTAAAACGTGCTAGATCCGCCAATCTGATTCAGCACTGTGATCGCCCCACCACTTGCAAGAGGCGCACCCGTTACGTCGCGTGCTTGTAACATTACTGTTATCGTTGATCCCGAGCCTACAGCCGAAGCTCCGCCAACAATGCTCAATGTGCTGTTCGCTGCCACGACCGGACCGACGCGAGTCTTTTGGTTGACGTTCAGATAAAGCGCTCGATTGCCTGCCTCATCCTCGGCGACCACCGCAAAATAATATCGAGTCGAGGGTGTAAGTCCGGTAACTGTGAATGTTCCGATATTTTGTGTACCAAATATCCCGTTGACTGGGATGCCACCGTTAGCAGTGACATTTTGCAGTGTATCTATGTTCGGCAACAATGACTTATAAACGAAATACTTGATTTTTGACGCGACACTCTGATCGTCATTTGCGGTCATCCAATTGAGAGTGACGGCAGACTCCGAGTAGTTTGCTACGGTCAAAGTACCACCTGCTCCTACCACTGGAGGAGTCACGTCAGTGGTCGTGGAAGCGCTCCCCATCTGATACAAAGTTTTGTGCCCCAGTTCATCTGCGGCAACGACGTTGAAGTAGTAGGTTGTACCCGGAGTTAGTCCTTGGATATTCTCTGTAGTGGTGCCGATTAAGCTCGAGCCGACTGGGGTGCCTAGCGAGTCGATTGTATCGATGTCATCAATTACAGCATTTGGTGAAAGATATAACTGGTAGGTCATATTTGCTGCTGTTGTTAGAGCATCAGTCGCCGCGCTCCATGATACTGTCAGAGCTTTGTAGCTGACATTACTGTACGTTAGCACGCCGTTGCCACCAGCTTGTGGCGCGGTGGTATCCCAAACTAATGTCGTATCACTTGATGATGTATTGGTTGCAGTATCTATGACGGTCAACTTAATTTGATAGCTACCGTCCTGACTGGCATTTACCCAGGTATTCAGACTCGTTGGTGTGCTGAAGGTCAAGTTACCGCTGCCTGAAGTCTTGCTCCAAGAGTAGGTGCCGATCTTATTCGAGGTCGCTTGGATTTCTATCGGTTGTTTAGTCCGGATGACCTGAGGTGTCGTGACGACAGGAGGGACTGTGTCTTTGATCCACGTCGCGGTAACTGGATATAGCTGCCAAAAGCCATTGAAGTCCCGACCCACAGCGCAAACCGTGTACTGGCCGTCCGGTTGGCCGCTTACATTTAATGTCGAAGGTTGCCCAAAAGTGATTTCGCTCCCGTAACCCTGCAAGCCGCAATTAGCTGCTCCGCCTTGAACTACTTTTGTTTTATAACTTTGAGCGTTGGTCCCACCGATTGTTATTTGTGGCGTCAGAGCGTTTGAGGGACTGGTCGGTGCTTTCACAATGTTAATGTCCGCTAAACTTGCACGCCAGTTAAAGGGGCTGACCACCGGCTCCGGTGAGACGTTGCCGGCCTGGTCTTCAACTTCTGCCGTCACTGAGTAAAGACCGTCCGTATATAGAAACGGCTCGTGTGACACGGCAGCCAGCCAATTGCCGCCTGTGGTGGCAGCATGCCAGGTTGGGCACTGTGCGTCAAAGGCCGTACCCGTAGCATTCAAACATAAGTCTTGAGCGTGGCGAACAGATACTCGGATCGTTGCTAAGCCGCTTCTATCATCCGACGCTGTACCTCGGATCTGGACGCGATTATTGATGGAGTTTGCTGGGCTGATTGTTGCAAGCGATGCGATTGAAATTTCTGGAGCTATGCGATCCAACACAATCTGCTGAACTTCCTGCTTGCTCTCGTTGCCGACATGATCGCGTAGCGTAAGACATACTGAATATTTATCATCAGTATCCGGCAACGTGATCGGTATACTGCCAGACATTTGGGTAAATGGCTGCCAGTCGATGTCGTTGCAGCTGGCTCCGATGCTAAGTTTGTAGCTCTCAACGTCGGCATCGACTGTAGTAATCTTTGCTGTGAGCTGACGTGTTTTTGTAGCTGCTTTGCCAGCAGCAATAGTGAAGGCTGGATTTGGCGGAGTCTGGTCCCAATGGAAGGCAAACGTGTCGGAGCCTGATGGTGCTGTGCCATTGAGGGGAAGAATGGATACATTCCCTGCGAGATCCTCTGCTCGAATACGAAGCTCGTAGTCACCTTCGCTAAAAACGCTGTCGGGCAGTTTGAGTTCCCACTTGTCGCCTGAAAGTTCAGGGGTAATTTTGGTTTCTTCGTTGGCGGTGAACCCATCGCTTGCGCTCGCGAGGAATTTTCCAGTCGTACGGTTTTTAAGGTACAGTGCAATTTCTTTAAGGCCAGGTCGAGCGTCACTAACACTTCCAGTGAAAGATGTCTGGGCGCCCATTGTTGAATCAACACCAATCACCTTTGGGGGTTCAATCGCCGTGAGTAGTGGGACGGACTCGTCGTAGACAATGCGAGCTTCTGCGTGTGCCATTGGTGTGGTTGCGGAAACGCGCGCATCCAAGCAGATCAGGATGTCGCCTTGTGGCAACTTAGTGTCATGAGTCACGATGCCGTCATCGCTCAGACGTTCCCAGAGGTTCCATTCGGCCGATTGGCAAGATGAGCTTGTTGGTACAGAGACGACTCGGTATTGCTTGATGTTGAGTGGGCGGTCCAGTCTGATGCTGAGTCGGCTTTTGTTTACGAATCCGGTACCAGGGGCAACCGAGAAGTTGGCGCTGATCGCAAGCGCGCCGTTTTTGATATCGCTGAGGCTAGCGGCGGCGCTTTGGCCCTGGACAATGACGCCCTGGTTGTCAGTACAGGCGATGAAGTTCGCAGAAGTTGCTAGGCAAATGCCGAGGATCCGAGCAATGCGGGCACCAGCTCGGAGTATGTCCGAGCTAGCAATGGTCGCATATGATTCTCGTCCGCCTAGCTGCAAATCTGGTACCTCCGACCCGTTTCCCCTCGTAGACGCTATCGGGTGGTCTTTAAGGAAGTTGAGTTATCAGCGATAAATATCTGTAATGATTGTATAAATTGCTTGCTATTTAACCCGGATTCGGAGCCCCGAGATGTTAAATTGATTCCAAGTCTAGTTTTGCTGTGATATCGGATGGTTATCGCTGAAATTACTGGGGGTTTTGTGAAACCTCGGGATAGGCAGGGAAATCAGAGAGTTACGGCGTTGAGCGCGTCGGTTTGGAGGATCAGATGACCATGCGGAAGATCTTGGGGTATGTGCTCCTCGTTTGTGCTTGTTTACCGGCTGCCTCCGCACTTTCCCGCCCCAGAGGAGTTGTTGTAGCCAGTAAAACGTTTACCGAGGCGGTGATCCTAGGTGAGGCACTCACACAGCTGCTGAACGTCAATGGGGTCCCAGCGACTCACACCGCAAGTCTGGGTGACAGTCCGATTCTTTGGAAGGCTCTACTTAACGGAGAGATTGATGCCTACGGGGACTACACCGGTACGGTCATCCGAGAGACCTTGGGTGTAAAAGGGGACGACAGAAATTTTGATTTGGCTGCAGCGCTTGCACCTTACGGAGTCGGCATATCGCGTCCACTTGGCTTCAGTAATGTCTATATTCTTGGGATGCGGGCTGATAAAGCTCGTGCCTTGAATATCACTAAAATTTCCGATTTACGACACCATCCCAAGTTAAAGCTAGGATTTGGTAACGACTTTGCCGACCGCCAGGATGGCTGGCCCCTGATTCAGCGTCGCTACCACTTGCCGCATAAAACACCAAAGTCGATGGAGCATCAAATCACCTACAGAGCTTTGGCCACGGGCGATATTGATGTCAGTAATCTCTATAGCACTGACGCTGAGATTAAGGCCTATGACATAGTGGCTCTCGAGGACGACTTGCAGGTTTTTCCAGCGTACGAGGCTATCTTTCTTTATCGTTTGGATACAGCTGCAAAATATCCGGGATTGCTGAGATCGCTGTCTCATATAGCTGGCAATATTGCGCAAAAAGACATGATCTCCATGAACGCGGCAGTGAGGGACGGTATTGAATCTGAAGCTTCTGCTGCCACAAATTTCTTGCTATCTATGGGAATACAAGCAAAGCCACGAAAGCATGTTGGGAGGCTGGCTGAGTCTCTTAAGGGCACGGTCGACGATACTCTGCGACATTTAATGTTGGTGTTTATACCGCTGATCTTAAATATCGTAGTGGCATTGCCGTTGGGAGTCCTGGCCGCTAGGCACCCAACTTTTGGTTCTGTGATTTTAGGTGTAGTCAGCGTAGCGCAAACGATCCCGTCTTTGGCGCTTCTCGTATTTTTGATTCCGCTACTTGGGGTTGGATATCCCCCGGCGCTAGCAGCACTGTTTATCTACGGCACCTTGCCAATCATGAAAAATACCTATGAGGGCATAGTCGGTATCCCGCCATCACTTAAGGAATCGGCTCAAGCGCTTGGTTTGTCGAGTTGGCGACGTTTACTTGAGGTAGAATTGCCTTTGGCTTCGCCTTTGATTATTGCAGGAATCAAAGTTGCTGCGATTCTTAACGTGGGTACGGCCACTCTGGGTGCGATTATCGGAGCGGGGGGCTACGGCGAGCCTATACTCGAAGGAGTCAGGCACGACGACATGGGTGTCATTCTTACAGGTGCCGTGCCAGCTGCTCTCATGGCTTTGGGGATACAGCTTGCTTTCGGTTGGCTTGAGAAGCACCTGATTCCACGTGGGTTGCGGCCGGCAAATTAATTGACCTTTTGATCCAGAGACCGGCATACCTGTTCACTATTGTCTGTGACAAAATCATTCGCAATGGGTGTAAACGGATTTGACATTAGCTTTTGGTCAAACCTGTTGTCTGATTCTCGTTTGGACCACGGCATAAATAAATATGGCATCCAATTTCGATATTTAGAGTCCTAATTGGAGGCAGTTCTTGTCGGCACCTAGGGGCTGATTTTTTTGGCATAATTCCTGCGATCAATCCCATGTGCGTAAACTGCGAATCGAAGCCATTTGGGAGATGATGATCATGAAGCTGACGTTCTGGATCCTTGGGATAACGATGTTTAGCAGCACGATGACCGGATGTGTGGTGTCTGGTCGAAGCGGAAATAAGCTAGCAACGATCACCATCGGAGCACTTGACGGTGAAGATTATGACCGGATTCAAGTGTCCGTGACTCAACAGGGTAGCGACAAACCACTGTTTAATCAGGAAGTACCCAAAGGTCCCGCGATCATTGCGATGACTCTAAAGCCTGATACCTATCTTTTTGGGCTCTCTTACTTCAAGGGAAACGATCAGATACTGAGTACTGGTTTTTGCGGTGATGCCGACAAAAGTAGTCACACTCAAAGCGTGAAGCCTGGAGCCAACCAGCTGAAGATTGTGGTTTGCAGTCCGGAGGGTAAGCCTGTGGACGATGCTAGCGTAGAGATCACCCCAGTGAAAAAACAGTCCGTCAATGCCGAGAAAGGCTTGGCACTATACAATACCCAGTGCGCTGCTTGTCACGGTGACGTTGGTCAAGGCACTTCTCTAGGCGCTTCGCTACGCGGAAATTGCAAAACCTGCGGTTCCAAAGATGCTTTCATCAAACTGACCATGGAAACCATGCCAGTCAGTAACCCAGGTAGCTGCAACGAGGCGTGTGCCACTGACATTGCAGCCTATGTGTTTACTAAATTCAGGTAATTCGAGATGCGTAGTCTACTCACCAACTTGCTGCTCGCTGCCGTCGTCTCGCAAACGGCTGGTTGCCAGACCTGGAAGAAAAAGGGTCGAGGCGGCAGTGCGTCGCGTTTGGCGACTGTATCGGTGAAGGAGATTAGCGGTGAAGATTACGATCGACTAGAGCTTCATGCTTGGAATGCAGCTGAAAACAAAGACAAGGCGGCCAAATTCGGTATGGCCAAGGGTCAAGGTGTGATTCAAGTTCAGCTGCCGCCAGCGAAGACGGTCATTCAGCTGGATTACTACAAGAACGATAGTTTAGTACTGAGTAGCCTCGCCTGTGGTGATGATAATATATTCGATCTAAAACCTGGTCCCAATCCCCTTACCATTTACGTGTGTGATGCTAGCGGTGGCAGGTTTCCTCCGATTGACGTTGGTTGTGACCGTGAGCATCCAAGCTATGGTCCAAGGATTTTACGTCTTTTGACTGCGCGCGAATATCAGCGGACGATTGAAACCTTAACCGGGATCAAATCCGATTTCACGCGTGACTTTCCGAAAGAAATGCGCACCCACGGGTTTGACAACCACGAGGCCAACGGCGTCATCACGGATGCTCATGCTGAAGCTTACTACAGCGCTGCTAAAGCCGTTTCGCAGGCGATGGTCAAGGATATTGGAAGATTTACCAACTGCCCACAACGTGATGCTGGTTGCGTCGTTCCTTTTTTAAGAGGCTTTGGCAAGCGTGCTTGGCGTGGTCCACTAGATCAGGACGAAGAGACTCGACTGACATCGCTCTACCAAACTGGTACTGGATTTGACGATAGCATGGAACGCCTAATTCAAGGGCTTCTGATGTCGCCTCGTTTTCTTTATCGCTTTGAGCTTGGTGAACTTCGGGGTGGATACTACGAGCTGAGCTCGTGGGAGATGGCACAAGCCCTCTCTTATATGTTCTGGGGGACGTCGCCCGATGATCAGCTGATGGCACAGGCTGAGGCTGGTCGCCTTAGTGATCGCTCGGTCATTGCATCAGAGGCTCAAAGATTGTGGCGTGATCCTCGTGCTCGCGAGCAGGTGGCAC
This sequence comes from bacterium, assembly GCA_900299215.1. Taxonomy (GTDB): domain Bacteria; phylum Bdellovibrionota_B; class Oligoflexia; order Oligoflexales; family CAIYRB01; genus CAIYRB01. Next base: position 11,514 of record OMIY01000213.1, read on the forward strand.
ATTTTGGGGCATTGTGGCTGGGAGCCGAGGGTGTACTTAGCGTCAATAAAGATAAACAGATGTTTCCGAATTTCGATAGCACCCAGCGGCAGAAGCTTTTAGCAGAGACCAAAGATTTCTTCGCTCATCTCGTTATTGATCGAAGTGGTACTGTAGCCGATATGTACCAGTCTGATTACACGATAGGCGACCAAAGCCTAGCGGCAATCTATGACGGAATTCCTACTAATGGTTACATCAGGTACCGGACCAACGAAAGGGCGGGCATCCTAGGTCATGCAAGCATCCTTGCAACCTTAGCCGGAAATGAAAATTCAGAACCGGTCAAGCGAGGCGTTTTTGTCCTCGATCGCCTGTTATGCCAATCCGTGCCACCACCACCATCATCTCTGCAGATTACACCTCCGCCGCGAGACCCTAGCGCTACCGTTCGTGAGCGTTTTGCTAAACATTCTCAGGATCAAGCGTGTGCGCTTTGCCACCAGCGCATCGATGGTATCGGCTTTGGGATGGAAGATATGGACGCTGTTGGCCGTCTCAAGACTGTAGATGCAGGGCGCAATGTTGATGCTCGCGGCCAGGTTGTCATCAAAGGTGCTGCAGTTACAGAATTTTACGGTACTGCTGGGCTCAGCCGGTACTTGGCAACCAGCCCCCAGGCTGAGGTCTGCGTAAGTAAACAAATTTATCGTTACGCAGCTGGTCATGACGACGATCAACGAAGTGCGTGCGCAGTTCAGGATCTAGACCGTGGATTTGTTGAGAGTGGTCGCAAAGTATCATCGATATTTTTGAATATACCAACACTTGACGCTTTTAGACGGCGCCAGCCCTAGGATTAAGGAGCAAATCCATGAACACACTTTCACGTCGAGGGCTACTCCGTTATGCAGGAATGTCTTGTTTGGCGATTCCCCTAATGCGTACTTTGTTAGAGGAACAAGCGTTTGCTGCAACCACACCATTGCGCGCACTTTTTGTCTATTATCCTGATGGCAATATTGCCAATAGATTCTTCCCAGATGGCAATGGTAATCTTCCCGATATTACTAGTCCACTTCGCGATCTCCGGGCTGATATCACCTTTATCAAAGGGTTAATGTTTCGCACCAATGGAAGTCATGAAAGCGGAGCTCAATTTTGCCTCACTGGTACCTCCAGGCAGGATCAGCGCTACTCTATCGATAATTTTCTAGGGGATAGTTTAGGCGGACAGTATCAGCAAAAGAATTTGCGTCTGGGAGTTGGAGCTAACTTTCAGTCTGGTCCCGACAAGCATCTCACTTATCTTAGTTCCGGTGCAATTGCACCGGTTCAGGATAATCCAAAACGAGCATTTTATGAGATCTTTAATGCTGGCGGCCTTGAGAATAAACAAGACCTTCTGTCGCAGAAACGCAGCGTTCTAGATTACGCACGAGGTGAAGTGCAAAGTCTTCGTTACAAACTTGGCACGACTGAGCAGAAAAAACTTGCTGTTCACATCGAGTCGTTGCGCGAGCTTGAGCGGAGGGCTGCTCAGAACTCTACGGCAACATGTTCCCGTGATGTCAATTGGCGAGGATTAAGCATACCAGACCAAGAAAACGGTTATCCCAAGTCATATGAGATCAACGATGCTTTCGGCAGGGTAGGTCAAGTCATGACCGACATTATGGTGCAAGCTCTGGCTTGCGGCATTGCTCCTGTTGGGCTCCTGCAGTGGTCCCACGCTGTAAGTCCAACTAATTTTAATTTTTCCGGTGGTCCAGGAGTGGCGCTTGGCCATCACGACGTATCTCACTATGGCGGTGATGCCAACGGCTTTTATGGTAACCAGTTTGCCAACTGTCAGCGATGGTACATGGAACAAGTGGCCTATTTATTAAAAGCAATGAAGGCGATCAACCTTGGTGATAAGAATCTTCTGGATGCCAGTATGGTCTTAGTTACGACCGAGCTTGGCGACTCCAATCTACATGATTTTAAAGACATCGCTTGCTTAGTTGCGGGTCGCGCAGGTGGCAAACTGCGTGCTGGTCAAAGCCTTAACCTAGCGGATCGATCGTACAACCATTTGCTGATTAGCTTGATTCAAGCCGCAGGGATTCCCAATCCAACCTTTGGTGACCCTATGCTGGGCACTGGGCCCATCGGCGAAATCCTGGGTTAAGGCCCTCGAGCATACTCAGCAGCAGTCAGGTTTGTGCTTCGCCGTGAGGAGTGCTATTAAACTAGCAAACTTACGGCTCTGAGGCACCACATCGTGACTGGCCTCCCTGGACCTGAGGGGCGGATATGACTGCGAAACATTTGACAAAACCGATGGCTACCTATGTCCACACACGACGTGCTGGGGGTCTTCTTTTCGTGGCTGGCCAGGGGTCCCGCGACCCTGAGAGCGATGCCTATGCAGGTGTGACCCGGGACTCAGCTGGCCGGGTGATTGCACATGATATAGCCGTCCAAACCGCCGCGGTTCTCACAAATGTGGAGCGTGCCTTAAAGTCTCAGGGGCTGAGTCGTGCCGACTTAGTAGACGTGACGGTATTCCTTACCGACATGAGTGAGTTTCAGGCAATGAACGAAGTATGGAACCAGTTTTTCGCCGAGACACCCGCGCCAACCAGAACCACTGTCGCTGTAAGGCAGCTGCCCGGAGATAACTTCGTCGAAATGAAGGGCATTGCCGTTTTTCCAAGCTACGAGGTGAACCATGCTGAGTAAGCACAGAGTCGTGGATTTGTTACCAACTAAACACGGCCATTTTATTGGTGGTATGTACGTCGATCCACGTGGGGCTGAGGTATATACAAACATTGCCCCAGCTTATGACATGCCGTTGGGCGACGTAGCAGTAGGCACTGCGGATGATGTGCAAGTAGCAGTTGATGCTGCCAAAGCTGCGCTGGCTGGTCCTTGGGGTCGGACCACTCCATCCGAGCGTGCAAAGGTGCTCAGACGTGTGGCTGAGCTACTGCTGGAGCATCGCCAGGCTTTTGCCCGGCTGGAGGCACTTGACAGTGGCAAGCCATACAGCGAGGCCTATGAAGGAGATATTGCGCGGTCGGCGTACAATTTTCAATTCTTTGCTGATTTGACCGCTCATCAGGTGTCACCCAGTTACACGAGTGATGACGGCACGCTGCACACTACGTTACGCGAGCCCATTGGCATTGTTGGTCTTATCACTCCGTGGAACCTTCCTTTGTACCTGGCAACATGGAAGTTGGCCCCCGCCTTAGCTCAGGGCAATGCAGTCATTCTCAAGCCGGCTGAGCTTACACCGCTGACCGCCATGGCGATGGGCAACGTTTTTAATGCTGCCGGACTACCGCCAGGGGTTGTGAATATCATCCAGGGTTTTGGAGCTGGGGGCGCTGGTGAGGCACTGGTCAAGCATCCTGATGTCAAAGCCATATCTTTTACGGGCGAGACGACTACTGGCGAAGCCATCATGCGTGCAGCTGCGCCGCAGCTGAAAAAGCTATCGTTCGAGTTAGGTGGCAAGGGTGCAACGGTGATATTTGCCGATGCTGACCTTGACCAAGCAGTTGCCACTGCGGCGCGCGCTGCGTTCCGCAATCAAGGGCAAATTTGCCTCGCTGGATCGCGCTTAATCGTCGAACGTAGTGTGGCTCCACAAGTTATCGATCAGCTGTTGGTGGCTGTGCGAAGCATTAAGATCGGTGATCCGCTGGATCCGATGACGACCATGGGGTCGTTGGTCAGTCGGGATCATCGCGACAAAGTCGAGAAGTATGCCGCATATGCGAAGTCTTGCCCCGGCGTCGAGATTCTGTGCGGAGGTAAGATTCCAAGCGATTACCGTCAAGGAGCTTATTTCGAACCAACCGTAGTAACCGGAGTCGCTCAAGAATCACGCTTGATTCAAGAAGAGGTCTTCGGCCCAGTTCTTACTGTGCAGGTGTTTGATTCGGCAGATGAAGCTCAGAACATGGTCAACGGTACACCTTACGGCCTATCGTGTTCGGTATTTACTCGTGACATTAACAAGGCTCAGAACTTTGCGCGAAGCGCCAGGATGGGGCTCGTTTGGTTGAACACTTGGTTTTCACGTGATTTGCATACCGCATTTGGTGGCATGAAACGGAGTGGAATTGGGCGTGAAGGTGGGCAATATAGCCTCGACTTCTTCAGCGAGTTCAAGACCATTTCCATGGCCATGAGGCCGTACTAACAAATGTTGCTTTTTAAGGAGCTAGGCTTTGACACATAATACACTCGGTAAAAGACGTGCATTAGTTTCCGCTGCTTCTCAAGGGCTAGGGCTGGCAACAGCTAAAGCACTCGCCGCAGCAGGCATGGATCTTGTTATATGCGCTCGTGGTGAAGAACGTTTGCTCGCAGCAGCAGCGGGTTTAAGGAGCGAGTACGGTGTCAAGGTACACCCCGTTGTGATCGATCTGGCTAAAACTGGGGCACCTGGGCAGCTAGCCGCGGAAGCTGAGAGACTGCTTGGAGGCGTCGACGTCCTCATAAACAATGTGGGTGGACCTTCACCCACGGCAGCAGCTTTAACGTCCGAGGCGGAGTGGCAAAAGGGATTTGAGCAAGTTTTTCTCAGCTCTACACTGTTGACTACCGCGCTACTTCCAGCCATGCGCAAGCAAGGTTTTGGTCGCATAGTGACCATCACGTCTATTAGCGTTTTAGAGCCAATAGAAAACCTTGTCGTCTCGACCGCCATGCGCCTCGCAGTTACCGGGTTTACAAAGACGCTGGCTAACGAAGTTGCCAAAGATGGAATTACCGTGAACACGGTGCTGCCCGGAATCATCCACACCCAGCGCATTGAGGATTTGCGCCGAGCAAAAGCTGCCCGCGATGGGACCACGCTCAGCGAGGAAATGGCGCGGAGCGAGGCGCAAATTCCAATGCGGCGTATGGGACGCCCCGAGGAGCTTGCTGCATTAGTGGCTTTTCTTGCTTCCGATGCCGCTAGTTATATCACGGGTGTCCACATACCAGTGGACGGTGGCCTCAGGCGGGGTTTCTAGTTTTTAAGCTATCATCCAAAGCCAGGGTGGTGTCAGTTTGGCACGAGGCTTGCTGTAGTCAGTCTTAGGGGGCGACCTGTAGGCTCTAAGTCTCTGACACCACAGTGATCAGAAATTTAGCGGTAGAGAAACGTACCACTGCCTGGTGCAATTCTTTACCGCAAAAACCTACCGACGACACCTGGATTAGCCATTCAGTGTGGTTGTTGCATGTGCGTCCTTTTTTTGCCGACTCGCGAAGGGGGACTAATATGCTTAAATATGTTAACGGTGAATGCCCAAATAACACAACGACAGCAATCAACATGTTAGGGCTAGCAATTCAGATGTTGGCTCACGATGCTCGTCGTCCTTTTAATTTGTTACGAGTAGTTATTAGCAAGCTGAGAAGATCAAATTCTTTACTCGAAATGCAATCCGTCTGCGATCAAATGCTGCCTCAGATTGAACGGTCGATCGCGCATGTCGAAGCAATGCTGCAGGATATTCTTGATTATGGGAATCCTGGGACTAGCATGCCGAATGAAGAGATTTGTTTAAGTCAGATCATCGAATCAGCGGTCAATCAGTGTGCTGAGTTGACGCCACCTCGTAATCTTACGATTGAAACTACGTTCCAGATTTCTCATTTGGTGATTGGTGATCAGCATAAGCTGCAGCGCGCCTTTAGCAATGTAATTGCTAATGCACTTGAAGCGTCGGCACCCGATGGCAAGGTGTGGGTAAAGGTCACCGACCTCGGTCGAGAGATTGAGGTTCGTATCGCAAACTCAGGATCCTTTATCGAAGCGAAGGATCAAGAGCGCATCTTCGAAAGATTTTTTACCGCTGGTAAAACTCGAGGCACAGGACTTGGCCTAGCAATTGCCCGCGAGGTTTTTGAGTCCCACGGAGGAAGCATCATCTGCTCATCATGGCGAGATTTAGAGTTTCCTGGCGGTATGACGGAATTCATTTGCAAATTGCCGGTGTCACGGCCACCGAGCGTTGTGGCTCCATGTTTATCCGGTGATCCTTCTTTTATACAAACATCGAGTTCACCCCAGATCTTACTTGTCGAAGATGATCCCTATATTGCTGAGGAGTGGATTGACCACTTCAACGGTCGTGTGACTGTGCATGTGGTCGATAGACCGGACCTGCTGCGGCTTAAGTTAAAGTCACAGCCCGATTTTTTCTCGACCTTAGCCCTGGTAGTCATGGACTTGTATTTCCGATCTAGTGATGTTGACGGGCTGATTTTGGCGGCAGAAATTCGGAATGAATGGCCGCAATTGCCAATCTACCTTTCTTCGGACTACGGCGGGCGTTTGGATCCCAAAAATACGAATATAAGTGGGCGAATTGACAAGCTGCCTTCGAGCCTCGAAAGGCATGTGCATCCCATAATAACTATGTAAATTGTGGATTTATAAAATAAACCTAAAGTTTTGAGAGTGATTTCCGATAAGCCTTGTGACGTAAACAGGAGTCTCACTATTTAGAGGACTTAGGCCAGTTCGTCTGATGCCTTCGTTGTGGGGAAATCGTCATGAAGTTTTCGCACTTATCAGTGGTTCTTTTGTTGGCAACCGTCAGCTGTAACAACGGGTCGAGCGGGGGGGGCTCCAGTGCCTCCTCGGAAGCTGACAGCAGTGTCAGCAAAAAGAAAAAGGTTCCCCTGACTACAGCAGAAGGCACCGTTGGAACTTGGAAATCACGTTGTGTGCTGGACACGTCGCTTCCGCCATCTGCGGCGGCTGAGTACACGCAATCCACCATCGTCCTTCAGAGTGGTGGCAAGTTTAGCTCACAGACCGATCACTATTTAGACGAGACATGCACCGATGCAAGTAAGATCGTGAACGTCGATAGGCAGGTTGGGTCTGCGAAGTATGGGGCCGCCAGCAAAGCCGTCAATGGAGCCCTGGAATTTGACCTGACGATCACCCAGTTCCTCGTGCAGCCCAAGACACCTGAGAAAGCTAAGGCGCTTGAGGCACTCAATGGTGCGCCCAAAGATGCCTGTAAGACCCTAAAGTTTCAAGTTAATCAGGAAACTGACCTAATGACTTGTCTGGAACCGCCACCGACTTTTCAGCTTATTAAGACAACTGGATCAAAGTTGCAGCTCGGTAGCTGTTTTGCTAAGCCATGTACTAAGAAAGAGGATCGTTCAACGACCCTAGATGTCTTGATTTACGACAAAGCAAAAACTTAAAGAACATTAACAGATACAAATTACCAAAGCCTGAAGCTTAATGATTGATGCCACACTTGCCGCGCTGATTCAGGATAACACTACGATTGTAGTCCCGAGTGTCTTGCCGGATATCTCCTTAAGGTTAGTTACCTTTGAGTTACCCTGGTGGCTCGCAGATCCAAAAGAGCTCGAAGCTCAAGGCATTGTAGATCCATATTGGGCCTTTTGTTGGCCAGGCGGCATGGCGTTGAGCCGCTACCTTGCCGATAGGCCAACCGTGGTTGCTGGCAAATCAGTGATGGATTTTGGTGCTGGTTGTGGAGTTGTGGCGATTGCCGCGGCTAAGGCTGGTGCTGCCAGGGTCATAGCTTGTGATATCGACCAGGTCGCATTGTGGGCCTGCGCTGAAAACGCGGCGCTAAACGGCCTAATGTTGGATTTAGAGGGGCGAGACCTAGTCGGCTCGGAGTTGCCTGGCGTGGACGTGCTTTTAGTAGGTGATGTGACCTACTCGCGAGAGATGGTTGAGCGCCTAATACCTTGGTTTGAGTCTTTAAGGGCGGCAGGAAAGACGATCCTCGTTGCGGATCCTGGTCGCGGCTATCTACCGCAGTCACTGGTGGCTGAAGCTACAATTAGGCTGCCACCGGATCTGGGTGAAGTTCCGGTGGCGCCCTCGGTTACAGTTCCGATTTATTCGTTCAACCCATAGTAGGGGTGTAGGTGACGGAGTGGTTGTGCACAGTTGGGTTGCCAAAGTGCGTTTGCGTCGAGCTTTTGATGGTTACAGTTTGACCCTGGGCTAGGGCCTGCAGGTGCTGAGGTTCGATAACAAGGTCGTGCAAACCGCCTTCGCACTTTGCTGCAACTTGCTGACCTGCAGTGATTTGGGCCAAACTTAAGGTCGGTGCACCTCGAGAGAAAAAGCCATTGTCCGGCTTCGCTCCAGTGACCTTGGAATTAACCGGCGGCGTCGATGCTGCTAACTGAGTGGAACCAGGAGGTTGTGTTGCCGGAGTTGCGCTGGGTAATGCCTGATTTTGCTGCTGTACTGCGGTAGTCTGTTGGTTAGTCGATGCGCTAACCTCAGAGGCGTCTTCAGCGTCAGCCGAGCTTTTTTTAGATGATTTCGAGTCTACAGTGCCCTTACGGGGACCCTTTTTTGGCGCTGTCTGGTTAGTCCCAGCTTGCTCGGCCTCGGGGGTGCCGCAGGCCTGGACTAAGGCTGGTACCAGGGCAAGCGCAAATAAATTGCTGATCTTACGGCTAAAAAGAGAACGACGGCTGAATTTCGAGCCAAACAGATTGGTCATGAGCGTTAGCCTCTAAGGTTGGAAATACCAGTCGGAACAACTGGCACTCGTCCTTATCGGCATACGGACGGGAAACTTTAGCTTCCCATAAAAAATAACGCATAGGTTTGTGATTACAGTGTAATGACCTCCTGGAAAGCAGTGCGTGCGTCAAATTCAAGATCAAGCTGCTCCAGGTGCTCGTATAGACAGGCAAGCATGCCTCCTAGGGCCAAGAAATCTGGATTCAGCTCAGATCGTGCGTTTTTGCAGGCTACGAACACTTCGTGAAAAGTCGCCTGAAAATCAGCTAACCGAAACCGGACATTTTGCTGATTGGAACCAAAATGATCGAGTAAGATATCCTTGGCTTGAAAAAGACCGAGCTTCCGTAACGCAGCGTCCATCGTCTCATGTTTACCGAGATAAAAGCCTACATACATAGCTCTCACGCTACTTATAAACTCTTTGTCCCAATAATTAAAAAGTGACGACGGTTGCCAAATCAGTCCTTCGTCACCAAAGTTAAATGCACGACGCCGAAAATCTAAAAGTGCGACATCTAGATTTAGGATCTGCCAAAAATACATTCTAAGAACGAGGTTGCCTTGACGCTTAAGCGACTCCTCGTCGGCTGGTATGGTGACTTTGGCAGCAGTGACCTTACTGGCCAGGGAGACGTTCAAAGCACTTCGCTGTAAAGCTGGCTCGATTATGGCTAGAGCTTTACTGAACTCAGCTGTAGAGAGATATCCACCCATTAGTGATTTGATCTTTTTCGCCATCTTGAGCGGGGGTACTACTTGAAAAAAAACTGGCGACAAATACTCTGTGAGCTGGGACCAGTCGGTGCCCTTGACTAAAGTGGCAAGCACAGGATGCTCCTACGGCTAATAGTGACCCGTAATTACATCCAACAGCTTATCACTTGCGGCGACGCCTTGTCGCCACAACTCGTGCAGCCACAGGTGCGAAATAAGCGCTGATCCCTGGCAGAACGAGAAGGGCAAGAAGTAGCCACGCTTGGCCATCTGATTTTAGACCGACGGTTCCGCATCCCCAGTCAATCCCAAAAAACTTATTCTTACTTGTTGATTCAGACGTAGTCGTGGAAGAAGTTGACTGAGTCAAATTAGTACCCGTGCCGGTTAGTTGAGGTAGGTTATCACAGCCGGACCCAGTGTCGCTTACGAAGCGGCCGAAGTTGCGTCGGCTTATAGCCTCTCTGATAACGCCATCGTACTGGCAGTCAAATACGGTCTTGTTAGCAATCAGCAGCGAA
>OMIY01000214.1 GCA_900299215.1 bacterium
ATGGAACTTAACCTGACTCGGAGGATCCGGCGATGGTTCGGCTTTTGCAGTTCACTTTAACACTGGCTTACTTGTTCTGGACATGTGGTGCACTAGCAGCTCAATCTGGCAACGATTCCCCATGGTGGCAAAAGGGAGTCGTTTACCAAATTTACCCGCGTTCATTTCAAGATACCAACGGTGACGGTATTGGTGATTTAAACGGCATTACAGCGCGTCTCGATTATTTGGCCGATTTAGGCATTGATGCCATTTGGATCTCACCATTTTATCCGTCACCAATGAAGGACTTTGGCTACGACATTGCCAATTTCACCGATATAGATTCTCGCTTTGGTGATTTGGCCGATTTTGATCTCATGATTAGTGAGATTCATAAGCGCGGTCTAAAACTAATCATGGATTTTGTCCCTAACCATACCTCTGATCAGCATCCATGGTTTATGCAGTCTAGAGCGTCGAAAAATAATCCAAAACGCGATTGGTACATTTGGCGTTCAGGTCGTACACCGTCCGCACCCCCAAACAACTGGCGCAGCGTTTTTGGTGGGTCCGCATGGCAACTTGATCCAGAGACTGGTGAGTATTATTACCATGCTTTTCTTAAAGAGCAGCCAGATTTAAATTGGCATCATCCAGATGTTCGCTCCGCTATGCTAGATGCCATGAAGTTTTGGCTCAGTCGAGGCGTTGACGGATTTAGGGTTGATGCCGTCAATGAAATCGCCGAGGACCTAGCCCTTAAAGATGAGCCTAAGAACCCCGCTTGGAATCCGAGTCGGCGAGACAATGATAGGCTTATCCATATTTACACCGGTGATCAAAAAGCCACCCATGGCGTTATTCGAGCCATGCGCAAGACTTTGGATAGTTTTTCTGGCGAGCGCGTGCTGATAACTGAAAGTTATCGCCCCTTTGACAAGTTGGTTGAGTACTACGGTACTACGACTGAGCCCGAGGCGCATATGCCGTTCAATTTTCATCTAATTGGTGCTGAGTGGAAGCCTGCCGTCATAGCTAAATTGATTAAAGATTACGAGTCTTCGCTGCCAAAGGGTGCTTGGCCAGACTGGGTCGAGGGCAATCATGATAATCATAGATTGGCTAGCCGTATCGAGCCTGCTCAAACTAGGGTTGCCGCCATGCTGCTGCTGACGCTTCGTGGCACTCCTACAATTTATAACGGCGATGAACTTGGACTAAAAGACGTGGTGGTGCCACCGGAGGCAGTCCAGGATCCCGTAGAGGTTCTTGATCCAGGAAAAGGGTTTGGCCGTGATCCAAGCCGCGCGCCGATGATCTGGGATCAAAGTGATGGCGCTGGTTTCTCAAAAGCCAAACCTTGGTTACCCATCGAGCCGCAATTTAAAACTTTGAACGTAGCAATGCAGGCTAAAGATCCTAAATCCATCCTCTCACTATACAAAGCTTTGCTGAAGCTCCGCCGAAATAGTCCAGAACTCAGTCTCGGATCGATTCAAGTTATCGAGGCTTCAAAAAACTTATTGGCATATAGGCGGAAGCTGGGTGGTAAAAGTTTACTGGTAGTGCTCAATTTTTCGGCGAGGCCTGCAACCTTCAAATTCAGAGCAAACACAAGTCAGACTATGGTCAAGATCCTAAGTACAGGTTTGGACCAAACAGACCAACCTAATCAAGTTGTTCCCAATAAGTTCAGGCTCATGCCACATGAAGGCGTCATATTCGGAGATTTGGCGCAATAACCACGGTCCGAGATGGTTATTTGAACTAGTCTTATTCCTCAAAGAATCCCAATAGTTAAAATTTTCCCTCAAGTACTGCACCTAAATTTCCGACATTGCGGATAACAGGGGAGCAGTACATGAACAGAACCAAATCAATTGTGGCATCGTTTGGTCTTTGGGGCACCGTTGCTTGTTCTGCCGATGAAGCCCCGAAGCCACCGAAAACACCAAGTGCCACGTTCAGTTCTGCCAGCAACAAAGCGGTTGGTGAGTCCTCCAGTAATGCAAGTTCCAGTGGCCTCAGATCGGCAGGGTCGGAGGAGTCAACGACAGCCGATAGTTCTCAGGCTGACAAGGCGGCTGAAGAAGCTGCGTTCATGGAAATCATTAAGTCATGTGGGTTTCCTGACGGCAAAATGCCGGAGCCAACTAAAGTACTGGTACAAAAAACAATGCGATCTCTCCCTGTCACGGTTTCGGGTACGCGAAACATACCAGCTAGTGCAGTCCCTGTTTTTGGTGCTTCGCCGATCGGTGGATTCATTGCGGGTAAAATTCCCCCAGCAAATTACAACGCAACCGTGAGGGCGACCGCAACTGTATCGGCAAGCATGACAGGGATGAAGCAATCAGTAAGAGCTCAACTTGAATCCTTCAGTGTGTCGATTCCTAATTTCCCTTTTCCGGTACCACCGGATGCTGGAAAGGCCGACGCGCAAAAAGAGATCGAAGCTAATAACAGCGATGCCAGTGCTTCCGGTCCCAACGACGAAGTTCGAAGTGAATTGATTGGTCAACAGGGACCGTGGCGCGGCATCATCTGTACCGTTACCCCAACTGAGACCCTTACAGTGTCGAAACCGGGCCGAGGCAAAACCGTGATGTTCAATCCTCCACTGCCTGGAGGGATTTGGATGAAGGCTTCGCCGAGTCGCTACAAAGAAGAGATTGGTGAAGGCAAAACCTTTACAGTTGTGGCCTCCGTGACAGCGTCTCAAGATCCTTTGATGGCCGTTGGCAGCAAGGTAGCTGGCACGGTTACGGTTAAACCCGTGTCTGGACGGCTAAACGAACTCAACTTGGACGCTGATATTGCCTACGAAATTCGATCAAATTTTGGTGATAAGACAGTGGCGTTAGGTCTGCAGCCAGTACAGACCTTTTATGTTAGCTCGAAGATGCAAGATCTTCGTGCTATTGTGCTTGAGACCGGGGTCCAGCAGATGCCACGGTTAGTCTTGGCTCCCGTGCAGTGAACTGGAGCCATTCTCAGGCCCAAGTATTTGGTTCCACATGGATTCCCTATGTATGTAGACGTGCATACTCACTTGACCCACGAGCTTTTTACGACTGATTGGCGAACGGTCGTCACGAGAGCTGAGGCAGCTGGTCTTAAAGCTATTGTTGTAAATGGCTTGGAGCCAAGCTCTAACCGCCAAATATTAAAGATGGCCGAAGACTATACGGTGATCAAGCCGGCTCTGGGAATCTATCCCGTCGAGGCAGTCTGTCATCAACTTCCCAGCGACTTCAAATTAGAGGTAGCGCGCTTTGACGTTGACGCTGAGATTGACTTTATCGCCAGTGCGGCAGCAACAGGCAAGCTGGCTGCGGTGGGTGAATGTGGGCTAGATGGTTACTGGTTGGACCAAAGTACTTTTGCCGAGCAGGAGCGCGTCTTTGGTCGATTGATCGATGTGGCATTGAAATATGATCTGCCACTCATTATTCATACGCGCAAATTAGAGCCGAGGGCTGTTGCTATATTGCAAGAGCGGCGTGTAACCAAGGTAAACTTTCATTGTTTTGGTGGTAGGACGCGTCTCGCCCAACAGTGTGCTGAAAGTCACGGTTGGTATTTTTCAATTCCAGCTAACGCGACGGTCAACGAGGCCTTTCGTAAAATGCTTAAAACCTTGCCCCCGGAGCGGATCTTGACGGAGACGGATGCGCCGTATTTACCTCCGCGCAAAGGTGAGCGTAATGAGCCAGCCAACGTTATTGGCACAGTTAAGATACTTGCGGAATTGAGGGCATGGAGTTTTGAGAAAGCTGCCGAACAGGTCTGGTCAAATTACTCTGACCTGTTCGGAGCCAAATGGAGCTAGTTATTTAGATATGCAAGCGTGACTGTGATTCACCGCGAGCACATTCTGCACTGGTGACATGTAGACGGAACTTGCTCAAATCGATCCAGGCAGTTTGGTGTTCACGGATCGTGACCGTGTTGTCAGCGTACAAAGTTGCGCAGAAAAGTTTGGCGGCTTCAGTAGAGACTAAAGTTAGCGACGTATTATCTTTACCGCCCTTATAGTCTTTGTCGTCTCGGCCGTCATTGCTCTTGGTCAAAGGGCTGGTCAGGATAAAGCGCACTGCGCGCTGAAGTCTCAGTTGATAGTCGCCAGCCGGAAGATCATCGGCGCTAAACTGACCATCGGCACGAACATCGCCAGAACGAGCTATCTGACCAGATAAGTCATAGCGAAAGCCGCTGACAAAACTGTTGTTATCAAGTGGGGTGATTAAGTTTAGGTCGTAACCATTCGCACCTTGCGCCAGGATTTGACCCTGGCTTTCGACTTCCAGCAATTCGCCAAGGCGAGTATGCAGATCATCCGCATTGAAAAACTCGTGACCATCTACTAAAAACCCCTGCATGGCGCTGACATGTCCATTGAGACAGCCAAGGCCCAGAGCAAAGCGACAGCCCTGTGAGCCGAATGCTCCCGCCCTATCGTCGAATCCGCTGACCATGCGACGGTTCGGATAAGTTTCGTCTTTGGTGACGTCCACGGAACATCCAGTAACGAACGAAAGCCATGCCAGGTTAGCGACCAGCAGTCTTGCTAACTTCATGCTGCACCTCCTAATGAACTGTTTGGGAAGGTTCCACAGCGCATTACTAAAGCAGCGTTAGCTCTGAGTTGCAACTTGAATGAATGTTAGTCTGCCACACCTAGGCCATGAGCCGTAACCTTTTCATCGGGTTGCGGTGTTTGCTGGCCCGCTTGTCATAGATAGGGGAGGCAGGTCGCCATCGGGCACATATCCCGCGATTGCGTCTAACTGAGGATTGCCGAATTTGTCGCGAAAACGTTGGCGAGCAACACCTACGAGTACGTCGATATCCCGTTCTTGCTCGACTAACTTGCCTTTGACCAGAAAATGCCCGAGGTCTTCTTCCAGCTGCCCATACGGGCCGTAGCGCTCGGAAACCCGGATATCAATCTCATAATCGCCAGTTTGCTTGGTCCACTTGGTGGGAACGGTCTCGATGTGCCAGTCTCCGAGATAGAAGTGGTTGGATTCGTTTAATCTAGCTTTAAGCGTGTGTCTGAGCGGGTTCGCTTGAATGTACCGTGTATTGATTTGTCCGTTTAGCTGCTGTGTTATGATTTTCTTGTAAGGTGTCAGTTTGAGACCGATACGAACGCGGCGCGGCCTAGGCGTGGTTGGGCTTTCAGCGCTGATAGCCGTGGGTTCTGCGGCGCTCCAGTTCGTAGCGGAACCAGGGACGGCGGTGCCCATGTTGCCTGCAATCTCGGCTCTGACTTGCCCCCCATGAGCGAGGACGATTATGATCAAACCAAACCTAATTGTTAGGGCGATACGTTTTAGCATAGAGCGACCTTGAGATTACTGGGGTGGCGGCGCTTAGTCGTGGACTGTGTAGGACGGGTGAGGCGTGGATCCTTCACATATGATACCTGAATTACAGGCGAATGCGACAGTTGACCTGGCGCAGGTGGCACAACCTGCGGCGCCGCAGGAAGGCGCAACTGTCGGACTCAGGCCATTTTTTCTCGCCTTTTTTGGACTTATCTTTCCCGTCTTCTGGGTCGTAATGACGCTGCCGTCGATGTTGCCATTTCAGGCATTGCAGCGGACCAAGCAATTTTTGAAAGAAGATGCCGGTGCATTGCAGCTTTTTTTTGGCAAATACGACAAGACTCCGGACAATTTAAATGTATTACGGTCGTTTGCTGCTGGTTTTAGTCTACCTTTTGAGGTCTACGACCCGTTCGGTGAGCGAATCGATTTTATTCGTCTAGATAACCGTCACTTTATTCTGAGATCCTTTGGTACCGATCAGATCCAGAACAATCTAAACAGTGCCATTGATATTGCCGTCGTCAGTTGGGGTGAGCGGGCTGCCGATGCATTGATATACGATTATCCAAGCCTTCCCCGTCCTGATTTTTATCCAGCGGTGATGCTACCTGGGGCTGAATCACCGCAGCATCAGTTAACAGCCAAGTTATTTGCTGATCCGGTGAGCCGTTCTAGACGACTCGTGGTGCGGCATCTCAAGCGTGACGGGCTTTATATGGTGGCGCCTCATGACGGCGTAGAGGAGTTCTTCTGGCTCCCTTCCGGTGATAGGCTGGTCTACAGCGCAACTGGCAGTACGCGCTATCGAGATGGTCTGTTTCTCTGGAACCTCAATACCGACACCGTCGTCAATCTGCTGGAAAAGGTTCGTGCACCAACCCTACGAGGGGTCGCTCAAGGTGCCGATGCTTACTGGCTTGCATTGGCAGGCGTCAGTCAAAAAGGCCCCGTAGTTTTTTTCTACCTGCGCCCCCGTCACGCCGGTGGACTTTCGCCAGTGGAGTTTTTCGACAAGTCCAGTATCGTTGCTATCGCCATTCCAGATAAAGGCAAACCACGCCTTGCCAACTATGATGAGTTTCCAAACGCGGCGGCTATGGGCAATACCGGTGGGTCTTACATTAATCGTAGCCTACTCAAGGGGCGAGGCATCAGTTTGCAGCAAGACTGGCTTGAGCTCACGGTCAAAAATGATCTGGAGCAGTTACTTACGTCTTGGCACGATATTTCTGAGGAAGCGGTAGGTACATCTCTTTACCCTTACAGTTTATGGATGCTATCGAATCTCTACGGTGAATCGGCCACGGAGAGTACAAACATTGATAAGCGCGAACGGGAGGTGCTGCGGTCCTATGGCACCGAGGTGGCGCGGGCTTTGATCAATTACCCTTTGGCGCCGTCATACGTGAAAGGTCTAGCCTTATTCAACTATGAGGAGCTTATGGCGGGGCGTTCATTGCCTTACAAATTTGTAGAGAAGAAGCCGTAGGGCTCAGCTTAGGGTGGCAGAGGTTGTTCTAATGAGCGACAATGCCAATCGACTCATGCGGGAGAAGGTTCATGTTTAAGCACGGTACCCCTGGAGATGACGTATACGCGGTGATTTTAGCTGGTGGCAGTGGCACGCGTTTTTGGCCGAAATCTCGTGAGCTAAGGCCCAAGCAGCTCTGCGCCCTTGGCACCGACACACGGACCATGATTGAAATAACTTTGGCTAGGCTTGATGGTTTTATTCCTCCAGAGCGGCGCATCATTGTCACTCATGTGCGTCAGCTTGATGTAACGAAGGCTATCGTCGGCGCTCGTGCTGGTATTTTCATCGCTGAGCCTGACGCCCGTAACACGGCCAATGCTCTCGCCATGGCGGCTCTAGAGATTGCGGCTATTGATCAGACGGCGAAGCAGCCGGTTATGATCTCGCTTCACTCTGACCATTTGGTCCGCGACGAGGAGGCCTTCCGCACGGCGCTTCTCACCGCAGTGACAGCTGCACGTCGTGGCAAGCTGATGCTAATTGGAGTTGTGCCTGAGTATGCTGAGACTGGCTTTGGCTATATTGAGCGAGGCCCGGGATTTGAGGACCTGATCGGTGCTTACGAGGTTGCAAGTTTCCGTGAAAAGCCAGATCTAGCAACGGCTAGGGAGTATCTAGAGTCAAAGAATTTCTATTGGAATGCCGGCATGTTTGTCTGGCGTGTAGACGTGATCATGGAGGAGCTGCAAAGGACCCTAGCTCCATCTCTAGCTCGACTCATTGCTGCACAGGTCGAGGTGGGTGGCCGGTTTTCAGAGGCCGACCTTTTGCCCTTGGCTGCTGCTTACAAGAAATTGCCGAAAATCTCGATCGACCATGCCGTTTTAGAAACAAGCACTAACATCGGTGTCATTCCTGCCAATATCGGTTGGCAAGATATCGGTAGTTGGGACGCACTCAGCCATAGTTTTACCCCCGATCAGCACGGTAATCTTTTGTTTGGTGACGGCTGCATGCTTGATTGCGCTAACACCACTGTCGATACCGATGGGCCTTTTGTCGCAACCTTAGGGCTTCACAACCATGTTGTGGTCGCGAGTGGTGGCGCCATTTTGGTGTGTCCTAAAGAGCGCTCCCAAGAGGTACGTCGCGTGGTCGACTGGTTAACAGAAAAAGGACGGCGGGAACTGCTGTGAAAGGCGGCCGACTGCCGCGGTCACTTTGGTTGTTTTTAGCGGTCACTACTGTCATTCGTGTCTACTGGGCGGCTCATGCGCCCTTGGCAAACGATGAGGCCTATTACTGGGATTGGGGGAGATGGCTCCAGCTTAGCTATCTTGACCACCCTCCGGCTGTAGCCTGGGTGGGCGCAGCTGCTCAGAAAATGTTTGGGGCTTGGGGGCAGCTGTCTGCCAGGGGGCTGGTGCCATTGCTCCACTTGGCCGGAGTTTGGTTACTGCTCCAGTGCTGTGTATTGTTGCATGACTCTGAGCCCACTGAGCGCCAATTCTGGATGGTAGCCCTATTTTGTGAGCTGGTGCCTGCCTTCTCGCTTGAAGGAGTTGTACTACTGCCGGATTCGGTGTTGCTCCCTGCGCTGGCCTTGAGTCTCTATGCGGTGCTGCGGGCGGCGAAAAGCGAAGCCCGTAGTTGCTGGCACTGGGCCCCTCTGGCTGGCTTAGCTTTAGGGCTGGCAGGCCTCAGTAAGTATCACGCCGCTCCTATCGCCGCAGGACTCGGTCTGGGTCTGCTTGTTTACGGTTTGAAGGTTCAGCGCGCCAGGGAGTATTTCCATTTCTTGGCTTTGTCAGGCATCGCTGCCGTCCTGGTGACAACTCCAGTTTGGCTATGGAACTTCCAAAATAACTGGGCATCGTTTCGCTTTCAGGGCGCTCATGGTTTTGCTGGACTAGATTGGGATCCAGTGGCAGCAGGGCGCTTTTACCTGGGGCAATTGCTACTGCTCAGTCCCTTGGTGGTCGTTGGGGGGCTCTTGCTCTTTAAACGGCAGAGTGTGATCGACTTAAAGATAGTTTTACTGGCGGCGGCGGCACCTCTGATCTTGCTTCTAGAGCCACTCGCATTTGGTAAACAACTGCTACCGCATTGGCTGGCACCTGCGTTCTGGGTATTGGTGCCAGTTCTGGCCTTGTATCCCTGGCGCAAGCGGCTGATCCGAGCCAATTTCGTGATTTTTGGGTTAATCACCGGCACACTCCCCTGGGTGCTGGCATTAGGGCCAGTGAGGGACCGCTTAGTGGAATCCTTCAACGGTAGGCCTGGTCCCTTGTCTGAGTTGACTCTTTGGCAACCTCTTGCAGCGGCTTTGACAGAAGATCGAAGGGTGGGGGAGTTGCTCACCAAGACTGTCGATGATCACCATGGCGATTGTGAGAATCACGTTACCATCGCCTCGCTGCGCTGGTACTGGTCAGCTCAGCTTGCTTTTAATTTGCCGTCAAAACCGCGAGTCCTGTCTCTAGACCAGAACCACCGTTCTTATTATCACTTTCGTGATTTTTGGCCCGACTATGCTGGGTGTCCAGTATTAGTCATTGCCGATAGGCGCCACCTAGATCCTAGTCAGCTCAGTAAAATACTAGCCTCTTGGCAAGAATGGACGGTCATCGTACCCTCACATCAAGACACAGAAGTGGTGGCACTTTGGGGGCGCATGCGGCAACGCTCTGATTTAGAGCCAGTGGCTGCATCCATGTATGGATACGGGGGCGATCATCCGGCTGCGTACTAAAGCAATTTTGGCCGTCACTCTTTTTTTTCTGCCATCCAGGCGTTTGGTGACACACCACATACTGGATGCTGATGCCGTGTCGTTGCCGCTAGTCACTGGCAGTGGGGCTAGCACCATAGAATTTGACTTGCGACCGATGAATCCAACCGAGCTCTTGCAGTCAGCTGTCCCAATTAACTCAGCCTGCCGCGTCGACAATGGGGCGTCGCCCCGCAATGCAAATCGCCCATTAGCCGAGCGAGAATCGACGTCGATCACCCTAGGTCAGAGGCTAAGGCCCTATTTTGGCACCTTGCATTCTCATACCGCCGAATCTGATGGTCGGGGTACAGTAGATGAAGCTTACGAGATGGCACATAGCACGGCAAAGCTCGATTTTTTTGCCATCACGGATCACGCTGAGTACTGGTTGCTAAACAAAATGGAAAAATACCAGCAGCAGAAGGCAAGGGCCGATGCCTGGGCTCGTCCCGATTTCGTTACGCTCTATGGCTTTGAATATAGTCATCCCTACTATGGGCATTATACGGTCCTCAACGCCAATTCCGTGCATCATGCATTTGAGGATTTTGGCATTCCAGACTTTTATCGGTGGCTCAGTCAACCGGAGCAGGATCAGGCCTTAGTCATGTTTGCTCATCCTGGTTTTCACGATTATAGGATCGATTCAGAGTTTGATCATTTCGCCCTAGCACATTCTCTGGTCGATCGTTTTGTCGGCGTAGAGACGATACACTGGAGCGAATATCTCCGTTATTTTCGCGGTTATTTTGGCAATATCCCTTATATAGACGAAGCCAATAAGATTGGTTGGCGCCTAGGTGCGGTAGGCTCACAAGATGTGCATTATGCAGACTGGGGAACACGTGACGGCACGCGCGTTGTGGCATTAATGCCGAAATTATCACGACAGGATTTGCTGGATGCGCTGAAGTCCCGTCATTTTTACGCCACTAATAACCGCGACCTGTATTTTGCAATGCAGCTGCAGCGTAACGATGGATCCTGGGTGGTCATGGGTGATCGCGTCAGCAAGCGCGATGTTCCAATCAGTGCCGTAAAGATAAAAACACGTTTTTACGATGGCGACTGTCAGGAACCACCGCGTCGCTTGGAAGTGCTTTTAAATGGCCAAGTCGTTGGCGTTTATAACTTTCCCCCGCCCAATGGAAGCCTTTATTATGCGGCAGAACTCACGGCGACAGTCCCGCTGGAGTTACGGCGTTTGCCGAGTAAATTCAATATCTACGTAAGATTATTTCAAGGCTCTGAAGGCTATACGCAGAGCTCGCCAGTATTCTTTGATTAAGTAATCACCGGATCCTGTAAGCGTAAAGCGACTTAATCCCTGTGGTAAAATACAAGGTATCTTCGTAGATCAGCGGTGATCCTGCGATTGCCGATCCAAGACGATCAAACCAGCTGATCTTCCCTGAGTTAGAATCCAAGGCTGTGATTCTGCCACCGGCGCCCGCAGCGAACACGTCACGCTCACCCACAATCAGGCTTGTGACTGCAGTCCCAGTCATTTGGCGCCAAATATGTTTCCCGGCATTGTCTGGGTCCAAAGAATAAACATCGCCATTGAGAGCGCCCACAAAATATTTGTCACCTCGGTAGGCCGATGAAGTGATGCTTGGTAGTTTTTCCTGCCAAAGCACGTTGCGCGCGGATCCGGTCAAATCAATAGCGGCGACGAGTCCGTCATAGCGAGCAACAATTAATTTGCCACTGCGCACCACCATTTCACCAACGTAATCATGAAACCTTGCAGTTGAATAAGCTGGATTAAATCTCCACGCCAACTTGCCCGAGTCGGCGCTCACGGCAATAAGCTCACCTGAAGCGGTGCCAAAGATCACCTTGTTATCGAATGCCACTGGCCTGGCGGCGGCACGGATGCTCAGGCCCTCCGGGAAACCGCCGTCGTATACCCAGAGGGTTTTACCCGACTGAAAATCGATAGCATAAAGGACCTGAGCTGCCGTCACGATGTAAAGTGTGGTGCCATTTAGCAGCATTGGCCGTTCGGTAAAAGAGTCGAGATCCGAGGTCCATAGCTTCTTGCCACTTAATGCATCAACGCGGATCAGTTTGCCGTCTCGGAATCCTAAAACCACCGACCCCCCAAAGGATCCAGGAGGTGCGGTGAGAGTGGACTTGGCCTCGATCCACCATTGGACGCGTCGCGTGGCTAGTGGCATGCCGCCAACCCATTCGTCGCTAAAGGCACCGACAAGCACACCAGAGTTAACCACGAAACCTGCCGGATCTAGGGCAGCAAGTGGCTTTTGGCGATCCATCTTTGGATTGATAGTCCAAACACCAAGCTGGAAAGGGCGAGCCGAGGCCTCAGACCGTGAATTAATTCCGGTATGTGGCGTAACCGCAAGTGCCAACTTTGCTGACAGTGCTGTTGCAAACAAAGTTGCGAGCATGCCCTAACTCCTAAACGCGTCGATTAGTTAATCAGAGTCAATAATGACCGAGCTTTTTGTGCTTCGGCACTGCTGCCGTACCCGTCGACTAGAGTACCCAGAGTTGTCTTCGCGGCATCTTTGTCTCCTTTGAGGTAAAGGGCACGGCCTTTCATCAAAGCTAAGCGTGGGCGCAGATCGTTGTCGGCAGATTTTTCTAGCGACGTAATTAGGCTTAGTTCCCGGTCAAATTCACCTTGCTCCTCTGCGAGGCCAGCAAGCTCAATGGTCACAAGAGAGAGATAGGTCGGATTGTTCTTAACTTTGCTGAGGAGAGATTCGAGGACAGTCGCGGCATTTGCCACGCGGTTATCCTCGACCATCACGTGGGCAGCCATCATGGCCGCGAGCCATCCTTCAGGAAATCCATCGTACTTTTGGGAGAATGCCATGAGAGCGGTACTCGAGGAGCTGTGATCCGCCTTAATAGCCTCGGCCTCTTTGCGCAGAGCAGCGATTTCTTCTTCTTGCTGCGGTGTCAAGCCGCTGCTCTCTTGGCCAGCTGATTTGTTGCCAGGCTTAGCTTCGATCTCTTGAATTTTTTTCAAGATTGGCTTTTGCTTGTCTGCGGCGCGGCGTGACTCACCGTTGTAGATAACTTGAATCTTGCCCAACTCTTCGACGCGGGTGTCTTGACGTTTGGTCTGAAAAATCCGGTAACCGGCCAGTATGGCGACGACAGCGACCACCGGCACCAAGACGTAGGAGATGAGACGGACGTTTCGAACTGCCCAATCAACTCCAGACATGACCTTGACCTGAAAGAGATCCGGGCCTTTTAAAGTCTTGATATGCTCTTTGTGAACGCTGCTCATGGTATCCTTTCCGCGACCTAAATCACGACCTTGATGTAGCTGTTGCGCCGGTGATGATAAAGCTGTGATAGTATAATTGAAAGAATAATTTAGCCAGAGTTAACAGACGTCTAGGACCAGTAAATGCAGTGGCTAGGCGACTCTTGGCAAAGGTGGCGGTGATGCTAACTTCGGGACTCGGTCGGCTATTGATAGAGGACGGTCTACTGACCGATCTTGATTTCCGCACGATTAAAAGGACTTGCGGTAACGAGGGCCCGGCGTTTGCAAGGAGCATTTTGGCTATCGGCCTCCTAGCTGAGGATGAACTAGCGGCTTTTTTGGCTGAGAAGACTAAGTGGCAAGTTGCCCCCATAGATCTTTTGAGTGTAGCGACTGAGGAAGCGCTACTTGCTCTTGATAAGTTCGTTATGCAGAGGCTTGAGGCGGTACCAGTCAAGATTGATGACGGTGTCCTACATGTTGCTTTAGTCGATCCACTTGACCAGGAAACTCTGAGCCAGCTCAAGTTCTTCAGTGGAGTCGCCGTGCGGCCAATGATTGCCACTCTAAGTTCGATTAGAAACGCTCTCAAGGGACTCGATCCGAACTACAGGCCGCTGCGCAGTCAGCTTGAATCTTTTATGACCAACCATGCCATGGCTGCAAGTCGCCAACTCAGGATCGGTGAGGGCCGTATCTTACGTTCAGACCGTCGCGTGCCAGCACTAAGGCAGGTCTTGGTCCCGACCACTGTCAGACCTCAGCGTTCTGTGACCGGCGGTGTCAAGAGCGAAGTCGCTTCCGTAGAGGTGTCGGCGCCAGCGTCAAGTGCTGGTCATCACGAGGCTTTTGCCAAAGCCGATCCTCCGATAGGCATCGAAACATCACGCATAGTGCAAGCAAATAACGAGGACCTCCTGGACGAGGGATGCACACCCCGGCGTCGGATGAACGTGATGCTACGGTCTCGAGCCAGGCTCCTGTTGACAACTCAGATTTGCTCGTAGATCCCCCTGCCGAGGCATTGCCAGCCGGTGGCGATCCTCTTGCAGAGTTGAGCGACTCAGTAGAAGACAATGATTTTATTGATGAAGTCGATCCTGTAGCGGCCGTGGAGTCGGCGCCCGATTCAGCTGTGCCGTTAGCCCCAGAGCTGGCGACCGAGCCATCAGCTCCGCCAGTTGAAGCAGCAGCGCCATCTGACGGTGACGATATCTTGGATGAGCACCCAAGCGATGACCAGGTCGAGTCAATCTTTGCAGATGAGCCGTTAGCCGAACTTGCTGGATCGCCACCGGTCGATGTGCCCGCAGATATGGGGGCAGATGACCTGTTGGATGAAGGCGAGGATGTTGTGACTAGTGAGCCAGCTTCCGCCCAGGAGCTCGCGGTTAATGAGCCAGCTTTCGCCCAGGAGCTCGCAGTTGATGAGCCAGCTTCCGCCCAGGAGCTCGCGGTCGAGGAGCCTTCATTAGTTGAGGAATTATCTACCGAAACGGAAATACCGGTTGCAGAAATATCTACAACCGAGCCCGCAGATGAACTTCGCCTCGCAGACGACACACGTGATTTGGCTGCAGTAGCTGGTATCAATCGGGCCGTACTGTCATTAACGATGGCAGCATCGCTTGAAAAGGCAGTCGAGCGAGTCGCACCAGCAATGGCATCAGCAGGCATTAAATGCGTGACGCTGCTGAGTGAACGGGACGGCAATTGGGAAGTTCTTCTGGGCTGGTCGAGCGCGGGAGAGGAGCTACAAACCAGCAGCTTGGATTTAACCGAAGGCATGACCGTCAATGACGCAGAAATGCTTAGTGCACTCGGAGAGCAGTGGCAAGCTTTAGATCCTGAGACCATTGGTCAGGCAAAATGGTTCGTAGCACCCATGTCAGAGAGTGCAGCACCGTTTGCAACCGCGGTATCAGTGAACGCAAACAAAAGAATTATAGTCTTGGTGTTATCTGAGAGTGGGCTCGATCAGCAGTCGATCATTGGTCCGGCCGCACTCGATCTTTGTCGAAGACTCGCAAAAAAAAGCTAGGGCAGTCAATTGGACTGCCCTAGTGATGATTGATTGGCCGTCCTTCTCTTGGAGTGGGGGGGGTGCGTCGGAGACAAAGGTAACGGGCAACTGGAGCGGGAGTAGGATACTTTGCTTAGCGACGACCAATCAGCTTGCACACAAATCCGGAGGATGCTTGATCGACCGAACAAAGTCGTTAATGCAGGTCATATGCCAAGTCTCTGGATGCTTGAATTTGTCTTTGTTTTCGATGAGATGCGATTGAAGTGCTGGCTCTCCCTAGCGCGCTGAGCGGGAATTTATCAAAGTTTTGCGGAGGCTAATTATGCAGCCGTAAAAAACTTCGACACAAGCTAGACTCCAACACTGATTTTAGAGTTGGAGGTTGGCGTGAGCCAAAAGTTAAATCACGAAATTAATCCTGGACCTCGTGCTTTGCCGCATGCAGCGGAACTAAAGGATCGTCTTTCCCAAGCGCTCAAAGCCAAGACTAGCGACTACGTTCCGCGAACACGTCACATAAGTTCACACGGCACTCCTACATATACTAATGCTCTGCTTCTCGAAGCTAGTCCGTACTTGCAGCAACACGCGCACAATCCAGTTTCTTGGTATCCATGGTGTGAGGATGCCTTCCGTTTAGCACGAGAACTAAATAGGCCTGTGTTACTGAGCGTGGGATATGCCACGTGCCATTGGTGTCATGTAATGGAGGAGGAGTCTTTTGAAGACGAGGAAATAGCTGCATACATAAATGCGCATTTCATCGCGATTAAAGTCGATCGCGAAGAACGCCCTGATATAGACAATGTTTATATGGCCTGCGTGCAAGCCTGGAGTGGCCATGGTGGCTGGCCTATGACGGTGGTCTTAACTCCTGAGCGTAAACCTTTTTTTGGTGGTACCTATTTTCCGCCGCGAGCAGGTGCGCGTGGGGCTCGTTTTGGCTTCATTGAGCTTCTGCAAGATTTAAGGCGGGTCTATGATGAAGATCCTGAACGCGTCGCATTAGCTGCTTCTAACATCATTGAGCACATCAAAGAAAAACATGAACTGAACGTCAGTGACTCCCCAATGGACCGGGAGTATATGCTTGGACGTATTAAAGACGCTTATAAATATTACGCGAGGCTATTTGATCGCAACTGGGGTGGGTTATCTGGTGCGCCCAAATTTCCATCAAGTTTGCCGCTTCGATTCCTGCTGAGATATGCGAATTTATTTGGCGAAGAGGCCGCCAGTTTGGCACATCAAACGCTTAATCAGATTGCTGCAGGTGGGATTCACGACCATCTCGGCGGCGGTTTTCACAGGTATTCCGTCGACGAAATGTGGTTGGTGCCGCATTTTGAAAAAATGCTCTACGACAACGCTCTACTGAGTATCGCTTACGTTGAGGGATGGCAGTATTTCAAGGACCCAGACTTGGCGGTGACGGCTTGCTCAACGCTTGACTATGTTAGGCGTGAAATGATGCGTCAAGATGGTGGGTTTTATGCGGCCCAGGATGCCGATAGTCCAAACCCAGAGCGTCACGGTGAACGCGAAGAGGGGGTGTACTTCACATGGACACTTGATGAATTTAATGCGGTGCTTGGCGAGACTAAGGGCAGTCTCATGGCTGCTTACCTTGGCGTTCGCTCCGGTGGTAATTTTGAGGGGCGCAGTGTTTTGCATCAGTGGCAGTCATTGGAAGAATTCGCCGCTGAAAAGGGCATTTCTAGCACCGAGCTGGAGTCGATCGTTAAAGATGCGAAAGTCAAACTCCTGCAGCATCGTTCAGAGCGTCAGGCTCCACTTACCGACGATAAAGTTGTCACTGCTTGGCATGCGCTTATGGTGTCGGCCTTTGCCAAGGCTTATGTCGCTTTTGGTCGTTCGGATGACTTGCGCGTAGCGCAAAATGCTATGAATTTTGTACGTTCCAAACTTTGGGTTGATGGCCGGCTTGTGCGCTGCTTCAAAGATGGTCCTAGCCGTACGCTTGGGTTCTTCGATGATTATGCATTTGTCATTCAGGCCTTGCTTGATTTACATGAGGCGGATTTCGACTCCGACGGGTTAGCCTGGGCCATCGATTTAACGGAGGATTGCGAGCAGTTGTTTGCCGCCGCGGGCGGCGGATACTACTTGACCTCGCATGATGCTGAAGCATTGTTAATTCGTGAACGACCTCAGTACGATGGAGCGATACCTGCGGCAACTTCTGTTCATGCGCTCAATTTATTGCGTTTGTCGCAGTTATGCGACCACCCACGCTACAAGCAAAGGGCTGAGGGCATTTTTGCTGCGGTGAGGCCAACCATGGACCGTTCACCGGCCATGTTGAGTGAAATGTTGTTAGCCATGGATTTTGCCTTATCTGACGTCAAACAAATCTTAATGCTTACAGATGATCGCCAAAAACTTACGCCCTTTTACGCGGCTTTGGGACATAGTTTTGGGCCACATCGGGTGGTAACTGGTGCTGATCGGCACCATATAGACCGCATGCGTGCGCTTGTTCCAGGCTTTAAAGATAAGATAGTCGAGCCTGGCAAAGTTACGGTATTTCTATGCCAGGGACAAAAGTGTCAATTGCCGGTTCACGATGCCGAAGCCTTTAAACTACAGTTGAAGTGAGGATGACCATGCAAAGTCCACGCAAGACCGTTTTAATCACAGGAGCGAATCGAGGCATTGGTCTAGGCTTGGTGAGTAAATTCTTAGCACACGGTCATGCGGTGATTGCCACAGCACGTAATCCGGACGGTGCACGCGAGCTTTGGGAGTTTGAGTATACTTACCCTGGTCGGTGCCGCATTCTTGAGCTCGACGTGGTCGAAGAAAAAAGCATCAAGCAACTCGCAAACTCCCTAAAAGGTGAAGCTATCGACGTTCTCATCAACAACGCCGGCTATCTTGCGAGCTCAGGCGGTAATTTTGCTGAGCTTAGCTCCGTTGATATTATCAAATCCTTGAATATTAATACGCTCGGTCCACTCAAAGTGACGCAGGCTCTGCTGCCTAACTTACAGGCGGCCGCAGCGCCAGTGATGGTTGCCATCAGTAGCAAGATGGGTTCCCTAACCGATAATACGAGTGGCGGTTATTATGCTTATCGTATGTCTAAATCGGCTTTGAATATGTTTGTGAGGTCTTTTGCAACCGACTTCCCCGACATCACGGCCGTGACCATGCACCCAGGATGGGTCAAGACAGATATGGGTGGAGCTATGGCTCCGACTTCAATTGAGGAGTCCACCACAGGTCTCTTCAATGTCATCTGTGAACTAAAGCCGGTCGACAGCGGCAGGTTCATTGATTTTCGTGGTCAAGACGTGGCCTGGTAGCTTTTTTCACGGACACCACCATGTTAAAATCAGGGTATGCGTAAACTTTTGATTTTAATTCCGATCGCCGTTATCAGTGCGGTGTCCTTGGCTACTTTGACCAAGGGACACAGTTCCGCCTGTCCGGTGAGCTCCTTACCAATAGCTGGCGATTATCCGGACCATTCCCTGTCGCCGCAAGAGAGTCTCCGCGTATTTGACACTGTGGTGTTCGGCGAGGTCGTCGTACCAAGTCGCAATTGTAGCCTAGGCCAATGCGCCGGTGTACGCGTCTTGAAGACCCTAAAAGGCCGTCCGGGTGGGAATCTGCTACTGCGTATCGCATCTGCCAAAGAAGCAAACTCGACGCAGTGCAAGACGCCGCTCTTAGGGGAAAAAGGTAGCAAATGGGTGATTTTTGCTAATCAAGGCACGAGTCGAGGGGGGCAAAGGTACTTCGACGTCAGCGAAGACGGCCCATCATTTGTCGCTAACGAGCTGCCAGATTTCATAAAGCTTGAGACTCAATACCGAATCGTTCGTGCGCGCCTCGACAGCGCCATTGAACAGCGGATGGGTCGGGTGCGATAACTTAATCTGCCAACAAATTCTGCCAAATAGTGAGCAGATGAGCCTAGAATGATTAATAAAATTCAGGCGGTAATAAACTTTTCTCAAGTCTACTCTAGCTCGGGCCGATAGCCACTCCAGGTATATCTTGGACGGTGAGGGTCAAGGTTGTGAACTGGGAAAAACTTAAGCCAAAAGTCTTCAAAAAAGATATTCGGACCCAAGGGGGGTTTACCCTGGTCGGTGCGATTGTCATGGTCGCTTTCCTTGGGATTTTTGCCTATGTCATATTTGGAGTCGTCCAAAACTCTATGACCGTGCGCAGGATTGTCGAAACTAGTTCCAGTTACAAAGATATAGACAGTGCATTTAAAGCGGCGCTAGTTGACGAGTTGCAAAGACTGCTGAACCCAACCCTGGGCACCTGTGCTGGAGCTCCGGTCTCAATCAACCGCCTGATTGGTACGGAAGGGGCAAAGTTTACGACTAATAGTGTCATTGCGCCCTGGCCTGCTGGAGCACCAGCCAGGCATCAAGCTGCAATCACTCGGTGTGCGCGTGGATTTCGCTCTCCACCCGGGAGCCAGGATTATTATTTTTGCGTTGAATTCAGTGGTATAAATAACACAAATTTCGCGGCAAATTCCTTCAACGGTGCGCCCAAAGCCATGGCCGAGGTGCGAGCGCGGGTGATCTCTCTCGATACCGGATTGCCGCTCGGTAATCCACCGGTGGCATGCAGTCCGCCCGGTCCCTCCAATTTCTGCTGTCTATATAAACAATCATTTAATTACTTTACTAGTAATCCAGAAAAGGCAGGAAATTCGATCCTTGAGATTCAGTACTCACTTTACTGGTACGGTCGGGGTAAACCCACTATTTTCAAAAGTGCCAACGGATCGTTTTATGCGTCTAGCTTCAAATGAAAAATTGTATGACCGGGGCCCGAAGCTCATGGTCCCCATGAGACAGTCAGGTTTGTCCATCATTGAAATTGTCATTGCACTAGCGATTATAGGTATCGTCGCAACAGTTTTGGGTCGAGTCACCAAAGCGATCTCCGATAGCGCAGCAACGGAAGAGGCTCGTCGCGAGGCAAAAGCTGAGCTTTCGCAGGCCTTGGCTATGTTTGTTCGTGACGTTGATAAGCTTGATTACGACCAAATCGGTCTTGTTGCCTGCAACGGTTTGAGCTGCACGATTCCTACCAAAACGGGTAACGTTGTCTACAAAACGAGTTGTATTTCAGGCCCTGCTGGATTGAGTGCAGTTGATCTCTTGACCGCAGCTCCAGGGCAATGCCTCACTACGGCGACGTGTTCTAAAGGCAAAATGCCGATCCTTGACTTGACGAGACCCGGCGATCCCGTGCGCAGGTTCCCTATTGCGGCCGCTGCCGGTGGCGCTGGCGTAACTAAACATGCAGTTGGCGCCATGGCGTGCTTCAGGCGACTCTCCTCAACTGAGTTAACAATCAACCTCACCTATTTTTATCTTCAAACGAGAGAGAAGGCGCAGATTTTGCGTCATAGTGTGACGCTGCCTACTGCGAAGACGCCGGGTATGCAAATTATAAGAGACCATATGTAGCTTTGGGTGATTTTAATTTGTCGGAGCTTTGTCATGAATGAAAAAAACATCAAGTACGTTGCAATTGCTGCGCTAGTGTTGGTTGCGATCGTTTTTTTTGCTAAGCGTAAACAAAAGATCGCTAAGAATAGACAGCAACAAAATACGGAACAAGCTGTTGATTCGAAGGTGTCCAAGTCGAACAAGGCCGGTGCCAAGACCGAGCAGGTTCAGGGGCCCTCGACCGAAGCTGCGATACAACGTGAACGCGCATTACACGCCGCTGGTTTCACAAAGATTCCACTGGTCATTGATGATAAAGGCGCACATTTGTCGTTTCACGTCGAGATCAAAAAGACCTGTTCATGGGGCGATCTCGATCTCATTAAGGGAGAGCTTGCTGCTAACAAAGGAGCCAAGCTACTTTTATCTATAGAGTCCGTCGTCCCAGGGGACAAAGATTTCAAGCCAGTTACGAAGACGCTGACCTTCGATCAACTAGCTAAGGGATTCGACCACACTTTTACCTTCCCGCCATCTGCTCGTACCAAGAGTTTGGCCCTGTTTTTATGTAGCGACATGGATAGTAACTCTTGTGGTAGCAAAAATGTGGAAGACTTCAACGTGGCTTACAAAGAATTCATGAAAACGCAGTCGTACCCGTTCGGTGAGAAGCCACCAGAGTACAAACCACCAATGCGCACTTACTTTTTCCAACATGTTTTGCTTGCTCCGGACTCGGCTCAAGTGCAATTTGCGACCAAAATTGGTGACGATGGGTATGCAAAAGCAGAGTCGCTTTTGACCACTGAGTTAGGCTCGGGTGGCAGTGCTAGGGAAACCGTGAAGCGGGTTAAGGATCTAAACACAAAAATAACCTCTCTGCCTGTACAGTCCTCTGACAACGATTTGACGTTAGTGCTGTCTATGGAAGACCGAGCAGTTGCATGTCCGGAGAGCCTACCCAAACCCGGTGAGGAGCCTCCGATGCCACCTGAGGGCGTCGAGGGAGTCCAATTTCCGGGCGAGAAGTTCTTCCGAATTCCGCCACAAGGTAAAAAATAAAAGCCACTTTGACATGTGAAAACTGGCGGATTGGTCTTACAAATCGAACAAAATAATGATGGTTTTTATTAGTATTTTCAGTTTTTTATAAAAATCTCTCAAGAGACCAGCCGGCGATTCCGAGGAGTGAGATAGGACACTCCGGGAGGGCCAGCAATGATCAGAAAAAAGTGGCCAAGTTGGCGACAGAACGAACGTGGCAGCGGTCAAGTGATGTTCTCACTAGCGCTTGTAGCAGTCGCTGGGGGTGTCGCTTCCTACATGGCCACTAACGATCAACGGGCAATCGAGTCCGCCCAGGTGCAGAAGTCACGTGATGCGTCCCAACAAGCCAACGTGACCAACTTGTCAGCTATTGGGGCGCTGATGCGTTTTCCGAGTGAGATACCAGTCGCACAACAGGTCGCAAGTAACCCGGCCTACCTTCCAAGTATTTACCCGGATCCCTATGTTTATGGCAGCAACCCATCGAGCTTAAAGTTGACTGCATTAAAAAATCCAGGCGCCGCCGCACGCTGGAGTTCAAACGGGCAAGGAGAAATTGCCGTTGAAGGCTTTAATAGCAGCAAATTGAACGACGCTGCATTGGATCAAGTTTTTCAAAATGGTGGCGAATTGCAGTTCAGTGCCAACAATCAGAAGGGCGACAGTCGAGTTAAATTGACGCAGGTGATAGCGACATCAGGCAACGCCCGCATTGACAAGATTCGTGTAGCGTCCCTCGCCAGTGTCGCTGATGCTCACAACGCAGACTATCAAGACGTATTAGAAGCAGACATTTCAGTGCCTGCACCACCGCCTCCTCAAGTCACTGTGGCAGGTATCCCGGGCATGAACGCTCCGTTATCATTCGGTCAGTCGGTAAGCATTAGGCTTCAGGGTTACGGGCTGCTGACTAGTGTGCAGGTTAAATCAACTGGTAGCAATCCAGCAACGGTTTGTACCCCCGCCGTTCCATCTGCAGCATATAGCATCCGGAACTCGTTGACCGGCGGCTTCAGTTTAGGCAGCTGCAACTTTGTTTTTAACTCCTCAGGCTTGAAGCCAACCTCAGACCCTGCCAAAGGCTACTTCGAATTGACGATAACTGCCACGGGGCCTGGTGGTACATCCACTGGAGTTGAGAAGGTTTACGCTTGGAATCCGCCTCAGTGTAGTTTTTCCCCTGCCAGCTACTCAACAAGTCAAGGAAGCGGAGTGGTGATTCGGATGATCACAAGCGCTGGACCCTTGTCGACAGCCCCGCAAATGCAGATGCCATCTAACACAGGGCGGTCAGTCAATGGCTGGACTCAAGTCGGTAACTGGGTGGGTACCTCGGGCGCTGGGCCGAACGCCTGGACCTCCTATTTCGGTGCTGGTTACGAACATGGGCAAGCGTATATAGAAGGGCGTGTCACCGGACCCGGCATTCAGCCAGGTACCTGGAAGAGTTGTAACAATATGGCTTGGGTGAACATTCAGCAGAATGTTTGCTACGAGCACACGCAAGGCCGATGGTATTACCTAGGGCAGTGTTACAGGTTGCCTGATGGTCGGTACATGCGATGGTACGCATACGGGCAGCAGTACCAACGCTGTCACGGTACTTTTTTCAATAACCCGTGGTGCTGGTTTGGATACGGTGACCGAGACGGCGGATGTTTTGCCCCAGAGACGCAGATCACTATGGCCGATGGCTCGGCTAGGCGTATCGATGACATCCGAACCGGTGATCGGGTGTATAACCCGCTCACAGGTGGCTCCGCTAAAGTTAAGGGACTCATCCGTGGTCCTGAGAAAGAGCCGATGATTGAAGTCGGCTACGACGGCAAAGTCGTTCGCGTAACGAC
>OMIY01000215.1 GCA_900299215.1 bacterium
GCACACACGGACAACGTCAACCTGGTGTCTGCAATGACGCTACCTGGCTCCACTGTGATGCGGCAAGCAATTCCACGGAAACGATCCAAAAAGTTTCTCTTATGGACCTTGATATGTGTGGTCTTTGGGATCCCGATTGCGACGACTACCCGCAGCCTCTGACCGAATCTAGCAGCGCGTTGAGTAGCCCAATCGAGCATTTTAGTGAAGTACACACGCTCGACACGGCCTTCGCTCACTAGCTTTTCCAGTGATTTGTCACCGCGTATCAGTGCTTGCTCAATACGCTGCGAATGATCTTCGGGCCGCACATCGGCCGTCAGCACCAGACGCAATTTGTTGAGAAGCAGTCTCATGATAGTACCTAGGAGCGCGGGAGGGGGCGTGAGCTACTGAGGTCTACATTTTATCACTTACCTAAATCATACCACGGGCTTACACTAAACAAAATAAAACCACAGGGTTTTTTACTTGACTTGAATGAGCCAACCTGGGCCCCCATTGAATTTGGTAAGACCCGTAAACCCGCTTCGATTTACAATCATTTCAGACTCGAAGTCGCAAGTCTCAGTTTAGCAAAACAGCGTATTCAGTCTGTTCAAGCGGTGTCATCGATCGCTCCTGCCATGCAACACGCCAAGCGGGCTGTCCATTGGCCGCGCGGCCATGTACCCGCCAAGTTTGGTAAGGTCGCACCAGGAGTTCTCCGCGACCTAGACTCGCGGCCTCCTCTTTCGCCGTAGCAAGCTGGGTGTCGTCTAGCACAAATAGGACAGTTCCCTCACTCAATGCTCGACGCAATTGCTCCCGATTATTGACAACACCGATAGGTCGTTGAAGTAAGACGCTTAGTAAGGCCTGATCGGCCCAGAGATTTTCAGTCAAATTTAAACGGGCCCATGATCTGGCTTCGTATCCAGAGGCAGCTGCTTCAAAACCTGCGCGCTCGTGCGCCTCAAGCCCGATGAGCAATTGACCTGCACCTACGTACAGCGCAGCAGTCGCAATAAGTAAGGCATAGATTGATTTCAATAGGTTTTTACGAGTTACAAATACTACCGCACTCACGATGACTACAACTAAAGCAGCCGTGATCGCCGGCGTTCTGTATCCTGACCACCAAGATGGAAATGGATAAAATCGCGCCACAATCAAATCTAAGACAACAGCGACAATCACCAGCAAAAATGCTGTGACTAACCGTGCCACCAACCACAGACGAGGATGAGTATCTGCATACTTCCCGACCACTAACGCTGTCCAGATGCTTATTGGTGCCAGTAACGGTAGAAAATAAATATCACTGTGAAAGTGATGCCAGGCGAAAAATAGGCCAGTTGGTACCATCATCGAGGTCACCAGCCGCGCGAGATCAGGACGTATCAAACTTAAATCGGCATTCCCTCCTCGCAGCCTTCGCCTAGCGAACAATCCGATCAGTAGCATCAAAATAAAGGGCTGTAGCTGCCCGCCAACAAAGGGACCGATAGCACCGATTAAATCGTTCTGATTTGTGCCTCGCGTCAGATGCTCACGTTCGATGTAGGTGGCATAGAAAGGCTCGAAATCTATGGTGAGCAGGACAGCATAGGGCAAGGCTCCAATCACAATACCGACGAGCAGGCTTAGCCACTCACTTGGGCGTCGCGCGAGAGCCCCAAGTTGCTTCGTCCACGTCCAGTAGAGAATGGCACTAGTGCCCAACAGCACGCTGTGTAGCGGCGATTTTAGGAGTCCCGCTGTCCCGGCCATAATCCAAGCTAGGCGTCTCCAACCCGCCCCGGACTCGCCCTTATCAGCCAGGCCCAAGGCAGCCATAAATACTGCGTAACAGACTACCAGCAATGCCTCCATCTGTGCAGCAAGGCCATGCGCAAAAGCGCCAGTGCTAAGGATAGTGGCCCCTGCTGCAAGCACAGCCAAGTCACGCCGATCTGGTAAGTATCGCGTCATAAGTTTCAAGATGATCCAGACGGCAAAACCATAGCCAAGCAAATTGGCAAATATCAAGGCTGCTGGTGCCCACGGCCCAAAGACCAAGAATCCAATACGCAGACATACAAAAAGCAAAGGACCTTTGTAGTAGTTAGGCAGGCCAAAGAGAGTCTGCTTCAGCCATGACCCCGATGCCGCCATCTCCATGGCTTGCGCCATATAAGTTTTTTGGTCACCAGTAGTCGGCAGGGGTAACTGCCAAAAAAATGGGGCGAAGACCATCACCAGCAGTGCAAGCAGCCACCACAGATCTCGCTGATAGGACACCTTCTTGCGCATCATAGTCCTAAATTCACTAGGTTATATAGTATCTAAAAACTCAGGCTGGAGATCTTACCTGATTACAGTCGATGATGCACCCGCCTTTGACCGTAGCTGAACGCGCATTTTAAAAGAATTGAGGCATGAGGCGAGAGCGACCTCGTGACTTTGTATCCTTTACATCCATGATCGAGTTTGAACGAACACGAACGAGGATCACCCGTCACTTCGAAGCCGCACCCGCACCCTGAATACGCTGTGTCACCGTCGCCAAATCGCTCGTCAATTGCGCTACTAAATCCTCCTGTGTTTTGACTTTGTCCTGCAACAGACGAGCGGTCGCCTTATCGGCATCGACTCTTTTGTTGTGCACAGCGATCTCAACCTTCAAATCTTCAGCATGGGACAAACTGGCAGTAATCTGCGCCTGAAGGCGCTCTTTCTGCGCAGTCAGGTCCGCCTTTTGGGCGGCAAAACTGATCGTCACCTGGCGAACTAAAGCGGCCTGCGACTGCGTCAGCAAATACTGCTGCTCCTGCAGTGAGGTCTCGCTCATCCCTAATTCAGCAAGTTGCTGCTCGACGACTTTGCGATCGGCTGCGCTTACGCCACGCGCCGCAGCAAATTCGGCTTGCCTCACCTGCCAAGTCTCGATTTCCTGTCGGAGGGTTTCCAGCTGCCATGCATACTCCGCCTCCGTTGCACGCTGTTGCTTCTCAATTCCGGTGAGCTGTTTGGCCCGCTCGGAGTCGATTGACGCTAAGCGCTGCTGGAGTGCTTCGAGCTGCCTGCGCATCGTAGTAACTCGCTCCCCCTCGCTTTTAAGTTCCTCATTGGGGTCCGGTAACCGTCCGTTCGCAACGACTTGTTCACGAGCGTCCGTCCACTGGTCCATCAACTTCGCTAGCAAGCCCTTTGCTTCCGCAAGTTTTTGCTCCATGTCGTCTAGCCTGGACTTTTCCTTAGTGACATAGGCCTCACGGTTAGCATGCTGCCGCGCTAGTTCCACCTGTAAGCTAGCTAACCGAATTTCTTGCTCCTGCATCGCCTGAGCTGCGCGTGTATGACGCTCGCTCCTAAGTTGCCAGCTATAAAAGCTGACCCCGGCGATACCCGAGAAGACTATCATCGATTTGATAGCTTGCATGGCTGGTCCTCCCCCAATGCACACTAGGATCTTCAGGGGTGTCACACTTTGCCATACATAAAGCTCATCGGCAGGGATGAGATGACGGTTTAGCGGTTTTTTAAAATACTTCGAAAACCTAGTGGATTTAGAACCTTGCAAAGGCTGGCCAGATCCAAATTGGCACTAACTACCAACTACCTGAAATAGCCGGGTTAATTACCAATCGCCCAAATTGCTCAATGATTACAGCGTAAAGCTAAAGTCCTTAACCACCGCACCCGGAAGATGAACGCTACTGACGGAGCGCTGCCCATAGGTATGACTGCTCATGATCATCTCCCTCTCTTTGGTCAGACCAATGAGGTTATCGCCGAGCATACGTATGGCTGATTCATCAAATCGCATGACGTTTAGGGGCTGCTCTATTTTCCCGCCTTCGACCCAAAAGGAGGCAAAGCGAGTAAGACCAGTCATTCGGCAGGCACTTTGATCCGAGTAATTTAGATACCAAAGGTTGTTGATGTAAACGCCATCACCCAGCACGTCTGGCACTTCCGCCAAATTGATCGACCCAGATGCCATCTCCAGCGACTGCGGTGATTCCGCCTCGCTGGCACCATTTGTGCTGACACCAAATTCTTTCGCAGAACGCGGCGAGACCAGACAGTCCTTGTATTGTCCGCGTTCGATCAACTGCACATGCGCCGGACGACGGTAGCCTAGACTACTAAAGTCTGGGGCCAGACCGCCGGCCGTATTTTCCAGTAAGCTCACACTTTCGTGCATACTCGCTCCCGCCTCAATCATCCGCAGGAGCGACGTTTGTTTAGTTTTGTGCGATTTGAGACCAAATCCGTTCCACGACAGCATGTCAGTCACTTCGTTCAACGCAGACGGTGACAGATAGACGCGGTACTTGCCAGGTTTGATAGTCTTAGGCGTCAGCTTTAGGATTTCAAGTTGCTCGCGAGCTGCATGAAGCTTGGCGTCAAATGCAGAGTCTGCCCATGAAAACCCAGCGTATCCTGTCTTAACCGCCTTATCGGCTCGCAGATAAAGACTGAAATCAAAATTAAACGGATGACAGGCGTACCAGTTGCGTTGCCCCAGTGAGTTGGCAAAACCGCGGTAAATGGATCCTGAAGCAAAGATGCCGACTAGATCCAAACCCTTGGACTTGGTCACAATCTGCGCCACCGTCTCGCGACTATCCGGTAGCTCACTGACGCGCATCGAGTCACTGGAGCTGACCTCTGTTGCATAGAGTAAATAGGGATCATCAGGCAACTCAGCCAGTTGCTCACGCAGCTCTCTGACAATACTGCTTAACTCACTTTGGTCGCTAGCCTTGTTGCCGGTCAGAGAAAGTGTCGCCGAGGCATGACGAGCTCCGTTGATAAGACGTAGCGATAGCTCATTTTGCTTCACGCTTCCAGCCTGACGTATCCGTCCACCATTCAGACGACAAAAGTCAGAATCCTCACCACTTAGGAATGCGGTGTAAACTTCGCCACCTTCAATTAAGCTATTTATGTAATCAGCCGTGTCGAAAAAATATTGGCGCATACTTATTCACCCCCAAAGACATCGACGTTGGCGAATAGACACGGGGGACTCGCATGGCCAACGGTAATCGCCTGATTCGGTTCGCCCTTGCCACAATTAGGAGTGCCTAGCACCTCAAGAGTTGAGCTATTACCGACTGCCTTGAGGCTGCGCCAAAAGCTAGCTGATATGCCACGGTAGTTCGGCTTCTTCACCACTTTGGTGAGTTTTCCGTTTTCGATCAGCTGAGCCCTCTCGCAACCAAACTGGAATTTGTTGCGCGAATCGTCGATTGACCAAGAGCAGTTGGTCTGCATGTAAATGCCGTTTTCAACGCTCTCGACCATATCATCAAAAAATTCTTTGCCTGGCTCCACATTCAAGTTGGACATGCGATCGATCGCCGGACGACGCCAACTATCAGCTCGCGCGCTAGCTACACCGTCGTAGTCAGCGCGTGTCTCGGACACTGTGGCGCCAAGAGGTCGTAGTAGAATCCCGTCTTTGATAATAAACTGACGCTCAGCCGGACGCCCCTCGTCATCAAAGGCGTAACTTGCAGCCTGTTCAGGTCTTGATGGGTCGAAAGTGACGTTGAGCAAAGGCGAGCCATATTGAAACTTACCAAACATGTCCATGGTCACAAAGCTCGTCCCAGCATAGTTACGCTCATCGCCCAGGATCCGGTCGAGTTCGAGAGGGTGTCCAATGGACTCATGAATCTGCAGCACCATCTGATCCGGAGCTAGCAGCAGATCCATCTTGCCCTCGGGGCAATTAGGCGCTGCCAGTAGCTCCAAAGCCTCGTCGGCTATTCGTTCACTAGCGGCATTGAATCCCGACTCAATCAAGATTTCAAAACCTTGCTGACGGCAGAGTGCCATTCGGCCGAAGGTGCGTGTCACAGTTTCAGGCCCGCGATTGGCTGTCACGGCAAGAGACGGCACCATGCGATCAAAGGTCTGGAAGATCTCTCCGCCTCCGTTTGTCAGGTAGAGCCGGTCCGTCCGCATGTGCCAAAGCTCCGCTGCCCAGTCGACAATTTCACTACCGCGCTTCAAGCGATTGCAAGCGTCTGTTAAGAGCTCCACCTTAGCTTTCAGGCCCATGGCCTCCCAAGGCTTGCGTACAGGACTTTTAAACTCACCGCGGTGATGCGGCATGTCAATCCGGGAGAAGTTCGTGACCGCTGACTTACCTAGCCTCTCGGCCCAAGCTACCGCACGCTCAAATGCCGCCCTGACACCGCTTTCCGTGAGCTCTGAGGTCGCCGCATAGCCCACCCCACCGCGGTGGTGAACGGTCACCATGACGCCTTCGTCTTGCACAGTCCGCAGGGGTTCTAAAACCCCTTGGCGTACTGCAATTTGATCATCCCGGTCACTGTGGTAGCGGATGCTGGCAAAATCTACCGCCGGCACTGTTTGCTTAAAGAGCTTTTTGACCAAATCAATGCGAGCTTGCTGCATACGACTCCATTCCAGCTGCATCACTTAGCAAGTAAGGTATCCGATGTCCCCAAGCGCCCCAAGATGGCGGTGCTACGATCGATAAACGATTGCATCATTTCAGCCGAAAACTCGCCTTGTTGCAACCAAGCAAGATCAAAAATCTGGTTCACGACCAACTTGACCTCTTCCTGCCGGTTGAAAGTTTGTGAGAGCTTCAGCAAGTTTTTGATGGCCGGGCTGTTCTGATTGACCACAAGGGTGCGCTCTTCAGGCACGCCAGCTGCAAATGCCGCCATAGCTCCGTTGCTGCGGATCATGTCACGCATCCGACGCGCGTTCTCATCAATTACCAGCATGGCAGGGACCTTATCCGACCTGAAGGCCTCGACGCGGATCTTGACCTTTTCCTGGGTCAGATGGTCGCGGAAGATCTGGTCGATCTTCTCGCTGACGGTCGCCTTGTCTTTGGCATCGACCACTAGGTCGGGCTTGGATCCCTCGACTAAGTGACTGGTAACATCCGAATCGATACGCTTGAACTTCCACTTCCGTCCGGTTTGCATCTCGAAATATGGAATGAAATGCTGATCGATCATGGTGTCGGCAATCACAACCTCGAGGCCTTCATCGCCGAATAGGCGGATATAAGCAGCCTGCGCAGTGGCATCGCTGGAGTAAAAGACGGTGCCGTCTTCCACCTTACCCTGCATTTTCTCTTTATACTGATCAAGAGTCAGGTGCTCACCAGCAGCCGATTTAAAGAGTACAAAATCCTGCATGCGCTCGAAGAATTTATGATCGCGCAGCATGCCGAATTTAATGAAGGGATTAATGTCGTCCCAAAACTTGGCGTAGCTGTCGCGCTCGGTCTTCGCCATGCCGCTAAGCTTATCGGCAACTTTTTTGGTGATGTGTTCCGAAATTTTGCGCACTGTCGGATCAGTCTGCAGATAGCTGCGCGATACGTTGAGCGGCAGATCCGGGCAGTCGATAACGCCCTTGAGTAAAGTCAGGAACTCAGGGATCAGCTCCTTGGTGTTATCAGCCACATAAACCTGATTGCAGTAGAGCTTTACTTCACCTTGCGAGGCATCAAGCTCGTGCTTCAGCTTAGGAAAGTAAAGCACTCCCTTCAAATTGAAGGGATAGTCGACGTTCAAGTGGATCCAAAAGAGTGGATCTGGGCTGCCGGGAAACAGCTTGTGGAAAAAGTCGATATAGTCCTTGTCGTTTAGCTCAGTCGGCGACCGCGTCCAAAGTGGCCGCGTGTCATTTAAAATCTCAGGCGTTCCCGCTAACTGAATCGGGTAGCGGATAAACGCACAGTAACGCTCGATCAAACCTCTGATGGTCGACTCCTCGAGCATCTCGCTCGAGTCATCCGCAATGTGCAGAGTGATCGAAGTGCCGACCTCTTTGCGATCGGACTGAGTCATTTCAAAGGCAGTCGATCCATCGCAGCTCCAGTGTGCCGCCACGGCTCCCTCTTGGTAAGAAAGCGTATCGATCTCAACTTTGCTCGCCACCATGAATGCCGAGTAAAAGCCAAGACCGAAATGACCGATCACCTGCTGGCTATCGTCTTTGTCTTTGTACTTGTCTAGAAAGTCGTGAAGGCCGGAGAAAGCTACCTGGTTGATGTACTTCTTGATCTCATCGGCTGTCATGCCGAGGCCAGTATCGGTGATGATGAGCTTTTTACCAGGCTTGTCGACAGTAAGGGTGATTGCTGCGTCTGGAATTTCTCTTTTCACTTCGCCAAGGAGCGATAGCTTCTGAAGCTTTAAGATCGCATCAGCTGCGTTGGAAACCAGCTCGCGGATGTAGATCTCTTTTTCCGAGTAAAGCCAACGCTTGATGATCGGTAGAATGTTTTCGGCGTGAATAGAAATATGTCCGGCTTCCATAGGCCTCGGGACCTCCCAACTTATTTTGTGTCCCCATACCTGTAAGTTACGATTTCGGGGTGGTCAAGGGGGCGGGGGACGCCATCGTCGCACCAATTAGATAGGATACTGACTTTATTGATGTTTTTAGTTCACCAAAGAGGCCTTAATTTGGCCCAAGTGGACAGTAGATCGAGCAAGAATTCCCTGATAAGTAGTCCCTAGAGCCATTGCGGGCCAAAGTTTTCAAGCCCCCCAAGTTCGCAAGGAGTCATTTATGAAATCTAGCATTGCCCTCATGAGTTTAGCCCTACCACTCCTAACTGCCTGTGGCACAGCGGGTTCGCCAGTTAAAAGCGCAGCTCCCGCACCAACGACAGATCCCCAGAAAACGCTCACCATTGAAGGTGACGAAGCAGAGCTTTTCATTAGCTCTCTATTCCAGTCCGGAGTCCGCGATCCGAGCGGCCGCTTAGGAGCACTTAGACTGCAGGTAGAGGCTGTTAGCTGCTCAGCACCTGTTGTGCCAGCTCCAATTCCAAGCTGCACGCTGATGGTTCAAGGGGAGCTCAAAGTTGTACCTACCGCACCGGCTGCAAACTTATTCCAAGTGCTAAAGGCTCGTGGTGCGACACGGCCAACCGACCTCATCGGAGTTTATTTAGTCGGTGCATCGGCAGTTGCCTGTGAACGAAACACCACTGTGAGTGGTGTTAGTCGTTGCACGATGAGTGTGTCGGCAGTCAATTAGAAATGTCGGGGAGTTTGGTTCCTCAGTTGAAATAAGGAGCCAACTCTCCAAGTATCCTGAGACCCGCCTGCATCCGATAGTCGTAGTTCACGTAGTTACCGTTTTGCGGGTAGCCGTGAACGGGGCTAGCAGTTGCCGGGCATTCAGTAGCGTTGCCGCCACCAGTTGAGACGCCGCCAAGAACATGGAACACATCTGTTATCACGCCGCCATTGATTGCCCAGGAGCTCCGCTTAGAGCGGCCACCAATAGACTGAGCCGCGTATAAGTAGGCTTCGATAAGATTGAAACCATTTACGGTGTCAAGCTTGCCTGTGTCACAGTCGTAAGCATTTTCGTAAAGGGCTTTGTAGCCGCCTTTGCCATCTGGAAACCATTTGTACAAGTTGTCGATGCCAAGTGCTGCTCGCTTTTGCGAGGGGGGGGTCAAACTATTGTCATAAATTCCAGAGTCTAGGTCAGCAATAAGGACTGACTTATCGGTGGCAATACCAAGGGCATCGCCAACCTTAGCATCAACCAAACTCTTAGCTTTTTGGTCTGCCGCAGCTGGATCTGCAGGAAATGGGAATACGCCTTTAGCTGCTGATTTGAGGTTTGCAGGGATGTAAACGTTACCTGTCGCGTATAGTGTGCCTATACCCTTATACACACCCTTAATCACGACTTCACCGCGCACCATGACGCTGCCTTCGATCGTAATTGGCGCTGCAGCGGTACCGATCAGGATGACGTTACCTGTATGAACACCACTGATGCTGACGGCCTTTCCAGCCGCATCCTGCCCTGTAATCGTCCCCTTCATGCGTAGAGTCGCACCGTTGAAATCGAGTCGTGGGAAGGCCGGTTTCCCGGTTATCGGATCGTTGGGTACCTTGTTGCCGCGGTAGTTTTGCGAAACTCCGCCGGCTACGCCGATCTTGTATCGGGTATTTTGGGGGGTGACATCGGTCCATGTGTCTGATGCGTACCAACCACCACTGACGTTTTCATTTGAATGAACAACGTGA
>OMIY01000216.1 GCA_900299215.1 bacterium
CTGTGTCCATACCTCTAAAGCTGAATCCCAATCAAAATTGATTTTAGAGGCAATTTTGCCAATCTTAAATGCCTGGGAAAGTGCCGGGTGGTGGGTTTGCGCATCCGCAAAGATCCCCTCTCTTTTAGCCACCTTACTCTCACCGCGCTTTATTTCTTCCCAAGCTTGGCGGACTCCAGTCGAGGTTAAACCCTCATGAGAAGCATCACGAGCAAAGACGTGTGGATGGCGTCGGCGCATTTTACCGTCAATACCCTTGATGACATCGACTAACGAAAATGTCCCTGAGTCCAAAGCTACTTGTGCGTTTAGAACCACCTGCAATAAGACATCACCTAGCTCGTCACGAAGTGAATCAGGGGTACCATCACTCATCGCCTGGGCGGCCTCGTAAGCCTCCTCAAGCATATAGCGCCTCAGGCTTAAGTGATCCTGCTGCAAGTCCCATGGACAACCTCCGACGGGATCACGCAGCTTAGCAATCGTCAGGCAAAATTCACGAATGGCCTGCTGCACCTTTTCAATATCAGGGGCATTGGCGTTAACTGAAAGTGTCACATCTGTGGTCATAAACTTCCTGTCGCTCGTTGAGTCACAAGACTAGGCAAATACTCTGGGTTAGAGGGCAAACCAAGGAGTTCGATCAAGGTATTGGCGACGTTGGCCAAGGTACGTTGATGCAGATCAGCTAGCTGCCAAGCTTCGGTTCCCTTGCCGTAGATCACCAGGGGAACTGGGGCTAAAGTGTGTGAGGTCTTCGCCTTCGGCCTTTTGCTTCCGGAGTCCTGCCAGTTGGGAAAATCGGCCTCTTTG
Organism: bacterium; assembly: GCA_900299215.1. Taxonomy (GTDB): domain Bacteria; phylum Bdellovibrionota_B; class Oligoflexia; order Oligoflexales; family CAIYRB01; genus CAIYRB01. Next base: position 814 of record OMIY01000216.1, read on the forward strand.
CCGTCATACATCTCGTCGGCGTTACCGTGATCTGCAGTCACAACCAAGATAGTTCCCGATGCATCCGCGGCCTCAATCAAACGAGCTAGCTGCGTATCTACGGCCTCGACAGCGCGAATTGCTGCTTCGAGATCACCTGTATGCCCAACCATGTCACCGTTAGCGAAATTGATGCGACCGAAATCAAAAGTGCCGCTTGTCATTTTGCTGATGGTCACATCTGCAATCTCCTTAGCTTTCATCTCAGGCTTGGCGGCAAACTCACTAGCTGGGTCCGAGGGCACTTCAACGTAGTCCTCGCGTGTCTTGTCAAAATATCCACTACGATTCCCATTCCAAAAATAGGTTACATGGCCAAATTTTTGGGTCTCACTGCAGGCAAACTGCCGCACCCCAAACTTGAGCAGGTACTCAGTAAGAGGGTGGTCTATAGCTGGTGGGTTGACGAGAAAGTGTGCGGGAATGTGCAAGTCCCCGTCGTATTCCATCATACCGGCATAAAACACCTTGGGTACGCGACCACGGTCAAAGTAATCAAAATGTTGCTCAGTGAAAGCACGAGAAATCTCGATTGCCCGGTCTCCGCGGAAATTAAAGAAAATGACGGCATCACCGTCTTTGATCGGACCGACTGGTTGGTCGTCTCGCGTAATCACAAACGCAGGTAGGTTTTGATCGGTTAACTTGGGTTCGAGGCGAAATGAGGCTATCGCATCCTGTATAGACAGAAACCCCTTGGCCTTGCCATGGACATGGGTCTCCCAGCCACGACGCACCATGTCCCAATCTGCATTGTACCGGTCCATCGTGATATTCATACGTCCACCACCTGAGGCGATCTGAACGTCAAAATGGTTATCGCTTAATTCGTCAATAACCTGTTGCAGATGAGCGACATAGCGCTCAGCGGTGGTCTCGCCAACATCGCGACCATCTAGGAGGCAGTGGATCCGCACGTGCCGCACACCGTCCTGCTTCGCGCGCCTCAGCATGGCGAAAAGATGCTGCTCATGTGAGTGTACATTTCCGTCCGAGAGCAGTCCCAGAAAATGAAGCGTGTGATTTCCAGACTTTACCTGAGATACAGCTTGACGCCAGGTGTCACCGCGAAACACTGAGCCATCGGCCATTGCGATGTTCACTAGCTTGGCTCCCTGGGCAAATATGCGTCCAGCTCCGAGGGCATTGTGACCAACCTCGCTATTGCCAATATCATCCTCCGAGGGCAAGCCGACAGCGGTGCCGTGCGCCTTTAGAGTTGTGCAAAGCGGCATTTCCAATAGGCGCTTTAGGGTAGGGGTCCTCGCCAATGCCACGGCATTGCCAAATCGGCTGTTTCTAAGCCCTACTCCGTCCATGACTACACAAAGAACACGGTGCTTGACCGTAGCCATCGAAATCCACCCCTCGTCAGATTTTTATTTTTGGCACAAGGCCAGTGCCCTCGCGTACAATATCGAACATGCGTACCTAGCTCCACATAAGGATGTCGTCCTCATGTTTAAAAAGCCTATGTTGGTAGCCCTTATAATTTCGTCTTTCGCAGCTTGTCGCACCGCCGACAAACGGTCATCAGGCCCGATTGGCGCCCCCCCTGAGCGTCCGAATGCTCCACAACTTGCCCTTAATGAACCTAGCAAGGTGTACTCCCTTAGCAAGGAGGAGTCGCAATCAACCTATCTTAAGATGCTTAAGATTGAAATGGACGCAGGCGCTGAAGTTCCTGCGGAAAAGCAGCACACCATCCGAGGTGTGGTCGAGTGTCGCCAAATTGCCGCCATTCAGAACTGTTTGCTTAGAGTATCTTTGACCGGAGATGAGGCAGCACCAGTGCAGCCTCTGGATCCTCGACTTACTTCTAGGGCTCTAAACTTTGCGCTAGAAACCCGCCCAGAGCTTAAGGAAGAGGGGGTCATCTTCACCAATTTAATCTGCGACTATGTAGGCAAAAAGAGTCCTCCATTCCAGCTTGAAGACGTTAGATGCTACTTCGACCAACCTCGCCGACCTAACGAAGCCTTATTTGAGGGTAAAATAGCTCAGGAACTTGGCGAAGCAATCCGTGGTGATGCTGTCTACGGCACCAATATTGAGCAACTAAACGGAGCAATATTCTGTCAATGGGTCGAGGTTTCTAAACGCAGCGTTTGCATCACTCGAACTAACGTCAACGGTGTCCTTCAAGAATCCGTCATCGAGTTAAGTCCCGCGGTCTCCTATGCAGCTAGCCGTAGCCTTCGCCAGGCTGTGGTCGACCAGAGCCATTCGGGCAGTGTGGTCACCAACAAGGAGCAGCAGCACGAAGCTGCGCCTCCCATCCCCAATGAATTGATGAGCTCACTGTACTGCGTTGTAGATAATACCCGCATAGAGCTAGATGGCGAGCGGACTTACTTATGCCGTGCAAGTCTCTGACTTTGTCGACTGATCCCCTTAGGTGAAAGATCTCAGTTCATCGATAACCCAGGACAAGGACTCCGGCGGGGTATGGGGAAGCAACCCATGCCCTACGTTAAATATGTGACCTTTTAGCTTCAAATCCCGCGCTTCTGCCAAGATTTCACGAACGCGCTGCCGCACAGTATTCTCTGGTGCAATCAGAATTTGAGGATCGAGATTGCCCTGAAGGCAAGTCTCCAAGCCGGCTCCTCGCAATATTTTGCTCGCCGAGCTGAGGCGCGTCCGCCAGTCGACAGAGATCACATCGACCTCTAGTCCACTAAGTTCAAACATTCGGTCTACACCTTGCCCGGGGAAGTAAGTAATAGGCACCCCTAGGCCTCTAGCATAGGCTATCACCCTTTTAGTGACAGGAAGTACTGATCTCAGATAATCAGCCCCTGTCAACTGACCGGCCCAAGTATCAAAGAGCATGAGGGCATCAGCTCCACTCTTCACTTGCATAGCCAAATAATCACAAGTCACCTCGCCGATGAGGTCAAGCAAGCCGGCAAATACTGCCGGCTCTTTAAAGAGAAGTCGTTTCACCTCGGTGAAGGTTTTGCTTCCCCCTCCCTCTATCATGTAACTGGCAACCGTGAACGGCGCACCCGCGAAGCCAATCATGGTCTGGTCGGATCGCAAACCCATTTTGGTTTTTGCAATGGCCTCACCAACATACCCAAGATCTTTGACAGCATCGGCGCGTCTTAGTTTGGCCAAGTCTGCGGCGGACCTTACAGGCTGCGACAATACTGGCCCCTCGCCCTTATCAAAAGTTAGGGTCTGCCCCATGGCTGTACACGGAACCAAAATATCTGAAAATATGATTGCAGCATCAAGGTCGTAGCGACGCAGAGGCTGCAACGTCACCTCAGCCGCGAGCTCAGGACTGCGGCAAAGCTCTAAAAACTCTACCTTAGACCTAACCGCCCTATACTCCGGCAAGTATCGGCCTGCTTGCCGCATAAACCAAACCGGCTGACGTGACGGTTTTAGACCCCGAGCAGCCGCAACAAGTGGCTTTAAACTTAAGTCGCTCATATTCATGTCATCCATAGGTTAGACAGCGGCATCCTAGCATGAGAAAATCATAGTAGTATACCCTGACCTCACCCGGCGCGATCGCGCACCACTCCAAAGAATTCACTACTCAGATGTCACAACGAGAGAAAGCCATCGCTGACGATGTGCCACATGATCAGCTTGTACAGTTGATCGAGGCTTATCAACATCGTGTATTCAGCCTAGAAGCTGAATTGCATGAGTTTGCGCGCGGTGGCACTTTAAGCGAGGGCGACTATCGACGGCGGCTTAAGGCTATCCATGATCTACATGCAGATCTACGAGAACTAGCCGGATGGGCCCGCTTCGAGACTGAACAGGACGTGACCCATCAAGACATAGGTCTGCCAATCATAGGGAACTGCGCTCCCGCAGACGCTCGTGTTTGTGCCGTATATCTCAAGGAGAGAGGCGCACAACTTAAAGCGCTTCGCAGCAAAGTTGAACGTGTCTACAAATGGTTGGAAGATGCCCTGAGAGGGAATGTTGGGGCAATCCGATTAACACTCCGCCTATCCAAATTACGCCAACTAACTCTGCAAATTGAGCAAAACATTGAAAATATGCGAGAACGTGGCACGGC
>OMIY01000217.1 GCA_900299215.1 bacterium
AAGTTGCGAAAAAAAATAATGTGGGCGTATCAACAAACCTAGCCTGGGCCAGGTAGTTACGCATAGGGAGAAGTCCATTCTCACCGATCAATGCCTTTGCTTGGTTGAATGCAATAAGAAATGCGTTCAGATACATGAGTCCAAGTAGGCGTTTGACCCAAATTCTTACTAAATTCCAATCTTGTGTCGACGATCTCAAAATTAATTTGCTCATTTTCAAGTCCAACTGAAGTCTTAGACCATCATATCTTGACAGCTCAAAAATCGAACTCATCTTTAAAACGTAGGCAGCTATCGAGATGATGCTGTCGATGTTTAAAAGGTAAATGATTAACCGATTAAGGAGACAATCTATGTTAACTGTTTTTAATAGAAACCTCGAACCTCGTCGTTTTGGCTATCTACGTCCGTGGTTTAGCGACCTTGATGAATGGTTTGCTAACGAATGGAGCAATTCTAGTAGTAGTGTTGCTGCTGTCCAAACCAAGACGCCACGCGTACATGTCGACGAAGATGACGACAAATACACACTAAACATGGAAATACCAGGAGTGAGTCGCGACCATATCGAAATCGAGTTAACAGCTAATAACTTGCTGGTAACCGCTGAACGCAAGCTGGAAGGTGATGACGGCCGACGCAGTTACGCAAAGTTTGAGCGTGCCTTTACACTTCCAGAGGGGACCAAGGCCGAGGATATAACAGCCGATCATCGTGATGGAGTTTTGAGACTTTTTGTCAAAAAACCAATCGCGGTCAAACCGGTGAAAATCGCCATCGGTGAAGGCAGCACTGAAAAAGGAGGATTTTTGAAAAATTTCTTAGGTGAGAAGAAACCTAAAGAAACCACTCAACCTAGCTCTGGGTGCTGTGGTGGGTCTGACAGCGGTCAAACCACTTGAATAGACCGTGCAGGTAGATAATAGGAATATTCAGGCAGGGGCAAGCGCTTGCCCCAGCGCGTAGCGACGCAGAAATTTAGTATTTCCTGTTTATAGTCTTGCCAGTCGGGTGGCTTTATTCCGTATTTAGCTAAGACCTTCAAGCTCATGCGCGAGTCAAACCGCACAGCGTTACCTCGAAGATAGGGGAAGTACGGCTTTGCAGCCTCTACTAAAGCCCAAAACTGCATCGGCAACATTCGGGCAAACGGGGTCCGGGCCAAAACTTCAAACAACCAGAAGGGAATCACAGGACGACGCTTAAGTCCGGCAATTTCATAGGCATCATGCAATATGTCTCGAATACGGATTTCTTGACCAATGCCAGCTGTGAGCAGAAAGGTTTGGCCTACTGCCTTAGACACATTCATCAGAGTAGAAATGCTGTCAGCGACAAAATCCACCGGGACAATGTCGAGGTAAGCTTGCGGATTACAAACGACGAAAGGCAACATATCCTTAGCTAACAGTAGGATTGGCCAATAAAGTACCTTAAAGTTGGGAGTGTATCCGTTATATGAGTGCCCAACCATGATTGATGGCCGGTGTACACAAATCGGGAGTCTCGCCGCGTACTGTCGCACAAGGATCTCCGCTTCGAATTTACTTTGTTCATAGTAATTCGAAAAGGTTTGACCACGCTCGAGGTCGTCCTCAGTCGTGACTCCGCGTTTACGGCCGCAAACGTAAGCACTTGAAACATAGTCTAAACGTCGCAACTTACCATGGCGATGCAAATCCTCGGCCAGTTGCAGAACATGAAGCGTACCTTCTGTGTGAATCCGGCGGGATTGTTCCAAACTTGCACTGAGGTCAGTGTTATCACCGCAATGTAAAATTTGATGCACCTGATCTCTGCATAGACTCAGACCCTCGGGAGCGATACCGCAGCCCGGCACTGTAAAATCTCCAGTTAAACAAAAGATGCGATCGCGCAACTCGTTCGCCCGCCAAAGGGGAAACATCTGACGCAGTAGCACTTCCACTGGAGCTGAATCAGTGTCCTGATCGTCACCTGCTAAAAGCAAGTAAATGCGACCGATATGAACCTGATCGACAAGCCTAGCAAGAATGGCCTTGCCTAAAAAACTGGTGACGCCAACAATTAGGACATTGGTGTCACCAGCGGCAATGGGTGTACCGTTCATGAGTCCTCGCGCTTCACCACGATGCAACTATATTCACCCCAAGCACTGATCCGCATAACTAAGGCGTAAGGCCTATCTTTGTCGATTTTTGACTCAAATTTTGCACTTTCCAAAGTGACAGCCATAGCCGATGGGACGGTACCATGTTGGTATAGGTCACTTACAAGGCCAAGCTCAATCACTCCGCCAGCCTCGATAAGATTACCCCAAAGCTTTGACGGCACGGCTAAAGCTGGACGCTGCTCGACATTAGCAAAGAACTGGTCAAGTGCGTTTAATTCTGCCAGGTCTAGTTCAGTTATACCAACAGCACCGCTTACTACTAAGCCCACTTCGGCAGGAGAGATACCAGCTTCGGCGCATACTTTTTGCAGTAGCCTCAGGATGGACCTGCCATCACTATGAAAACGCTTAGGACCCAACCCATCGCTCGTTATGGCTCCAGCCGTTAAAGTGGCAAGAGGCTTCGCTCCGCGGTTGCGAGCCCCGTCGCGGCGCTCGATAGCCAAAAAAGCCGCGCCGTCGGCCAACACCATTCCGTTCGTTGCGGCATTGATACCATAAGGGGTTGTTTCATAACTCTGATGAGCATCAGGCTTTCGCACTTGGCCATGCTGAGTCAACATCGCAAAGTAAATGGGATCAGTGCCGAACCCAAAACCCCCTGCAAGGCCAAGGTCAATCTTGCCACGGCGAATGCGTTGCATCGCGTTGATCACCGCCATCGGGCCGGCGACTGACGAGGCCATATAGCTTGAATTCGGTCCGCGCGCATCCATCAGAAGCGAGGTGTAACAGAGCACGTTATTTGTGAGTCCGGTAAGCAAGGTAACCGGTCTGGCTTCGTGACTTAGGCGTGAAAAAGTACTTAGGTCGTACAGTCCCTGCCCCTTGCTCGAGGCTTTGATAGCGTCTTGGTAAGCATCGTTATCGCTTGCACACGGTGACGGCGCTCCCACGTAAACACCGATTCGACTCGCTTCGTAGGATCCAACTTGAAGATTTGCGTCATCTAGCATGAGGGAGACACCGGCCATGCCAATGCTGTCGACATGCGATATGCTTTTCAAATGGCGTTTGTCACGCATGAGTGGCATCGCTTTGAAACTAGCTAAACTGTAATCCTGGGGCTGCCGTAAAGATGGCGTTGACTGAGCAGCCTGAAGAGCGCCACTGCGACCAGTGGCAAAACTGGTGACAACCCCGAGTCCCGTGATGACTAAATCTTGATCGCTCATACATCTCCCCTACCAGCGATGATGGCTGTGTTGGAGCCGCCGAAGCCGACTGAGTTTGACAGAGCGTAGCGCATTGAATGACTGCTAACTTTAGCTGGAGTCAAGTTGACGCGACAGTCCGGATCGGGATTAAAAAGGTTGATTGACGGAGGCAGGACCTGGTGCTCCAGAGCCTTAACACAAAAGGCGAACTCAATAGCTCCAGCCGCGGCAATCATGTGCCCTGTCATACTTTTAGTTGAGCTAACATAGGTACCCGGCGCAAACTCGCCGAAAACTCTGGAAATCGCCAAAGCTTCAATCCGATCATTGAGCTGGGTTGATGTGCCGTGCGCGTTGATGTAACCAACATCCGACGGAGCAATACCAGCGTCTTCCAGGGCCATTTGCATCGCTTCAATTGGCCCAGTGCCCTCGGGATGAAGATCGGTAATGCGATAAGCAGACTCCGTTACACCGTAGCCGCATACTTCACCCAAGATTTTGGCACCTCTTGCCTTGGCGTGCTCGAGTTCTTCAAACACAAAGACACAGGCACCTTCGCCGAAGACAAATCCATCGCGATCACGATCAAAAGGTCGCGATGCAGTTTTGGGCGAGTCATTACGCTTTGATAAGGCACCAAGTAAATTGAAACCCGTATGATAGAACGGACTAATCATCGAGTCGGTGCCGCCAGTCAGCACCACGTCGACATCGCCGGAGCGAATTTGCTCAAAAGCCTCGCCCATCGCTTGTCCGGACGAAGCGCAGGCGGTATGGATCGACGTGATCCCTCCACCGGCGCCGGCAAGCCTACCCAGAATCGCCGACATTTGGTCTGGGAAGTACTGGATATGCGGAATCAGACTAGGGTCGTCAAAGCGACGTGGTAGGTGAACTTGATCGTACCAAGCTAATTCTGGACACTTAAGACCGACACCGAAACAGACCGCAGTTCGGTCCGATACCGGACCTGCAACTGGCAGTTTTGCCTGCTCAAGCGCCTCTTTCGTAGCGTTAACAGCAAAAGCACATATACCGCTGACATGCGGAACTTCGTGCTCAAGTACCAGCTCTTTAGCCAACGTAAATTCAGCGACTTCATAGGCCATGGTTACAGGAAAGCCGCTGGCATCAAATTGTTTAACTGGACCAGCAACAGAGATTCCCTCAACGAGTCCATTCCATGTATCTTGCATGGTTAGGCCCAAGGGTGTCACTGCTCCAATACCCGTAATGACGACGCGACGACGCGATGACGATTTAAGTGCGGCCAAGTTCATCCCTCTAGTCATTTAATTCGTAAAAGAAATCACCGCGCAAGATTCTCTTGCCGTCCTTTAGGAGCTCAGCAGTAGTGTCGACCAGTCGCCGATTGCCGACCGTTCTAACACCCGGGCAAGTGACGATCATTTCCGAGATATCTCCCGGTGCCACGAACGACCTGATTTTGAGCCGACTTATGCCACGTAGCATTACGTCTTGGTCGTCTTTGGCTCCAATCATGCGCCTGACCACCTGTCCCAACATTTCATTGAGGATCACCGCTGGAGTCACTGGAAATCGCGGAAAATGATCCGCGTAAAATGGTTCATCCCGGCTGAATAGGTGCCGAGTGTGAATGCGGCGCCCCGGATCAAAGCTCAGCACGTCACCGACCAAATCCTCAAATGGATATGCAGGCCCTTCCGATCCGGTAAGGATGAGCCCCCCATTGGTCAAAGCGTCGAAGCGGGATCTTGTGACTTCCGGGTCCTCCAGATCAGCGAGCGGCATAAACATTCCGCCGCAATCATTTAGCTTCAATATCGCCTCGCCATCGATCAGGGCTTCGCCACTGAAGCGAAAGGCGTCTTCCCCTAGGTCGTGAATCGTAGCTCGCAGTTCTACCGTCGATCCAATCGGTACGGGCTGCCTTGCTTCAACACTCTCCATAAAGAGAAAAACGGGACGTGCCGTAAAATTGTTTTTCTTAAGTCCGTACCAAGAAGCCAGCTGTCCAATGGCCTCAAAAATAGCACCGGGAGCAACGTGAGCATGTCCTTTTCGAGACGGGTACCGCATGGGCTCTGTGATCGGAAAATGCCTTCGACCAACAATAGAACCGTCGCCAACACTAGTAATCGCATCTACGAACAAAAGCGCATCACGTCCTCCCAGTGGCAGTAAACTGAAATCAGAGGGAAGCAGGTCTCTCCGTGCCACCAGTAGGCAACACACCATCTCCAGCGACTAAACGCTCATCGACCATGCGCACAAAGGTCTGGACGGTAAAGAGAGTTGGAATTTCCCTCAGGTGTAGTCCTGGACGGAACGCAGTATCTTTGACTTCGGGCAGCATTGAGCGCAGATTTGCCAGCCCAGCATCAGTCAAGCGGCCATCAACGGCAAACTCAGCGTCACTGAGCTGTCCGCGAGCTTTTTGCTCGATCTCACCGCGCGGCAGTTTGATGTTAAATTCTTTTTCCAAGCGGAACATGATGTCGAGAAAGTCGATACTTTCAGCGCCCAAATCGGCCATCAAGTTGGCACTTGGCTCGACTTGCTCGAGATCCACATAAAGTGCGTCAGCAATAACGGCTCTAACGCGGTCAACGGTGTTCATCAGACTCTCTCCTTCACAAAGTTAATCAGTCCTAAACTAGAATTAGGACATCACTCAAACTATAAGTCCGCCATCAACATGGATCACTGATCCCGTGATGTAGGATGCTGCCTTACTGCTCAGGAACTTGACCACGGACGCCACCTCTGTCGGTTGGCCGTAACGCTTCAAAGGTATCCTCTGCAGAATTTCGTCACCAGCAAGGGCTCGAATTTCCTTGCTCATGTCTGTTTCAATGAGGCCAGGCGCTACGCAGTTGACGCGAATGTTGCGAGGAGCCAGCTCGATCGCCAAAGCCTTGGTCATCGCTTCAAGGCCACCCTTGGAAGCTGCGTAATTGCAGTGCCCGCGCCCTGGTCGTGTCGCTACTAGCGACGAGATATTAACGATCGCCCCCTGGCGACGCCTCATCATAAGTCGCGAAACCGCACGGCAGAAGTGAAAAGCTCCACTGAGGTTGGTGGCCAAAACGTCAGACCATGCTTTTTCTTCCATCGTCATGATCAATCCATCCTGGGTAACGCCAGCATTATTTATGAGAACGTCGATGCGGCCGTACTCCTTTTCAACAACTTCTATGGAATCATCGACCGATTTTTCGTCACGAACATCAACCATCATAGCCTGCGCACAAAGCCCCTGGTCGCGAAGCGAGGTCTCTAACTGTCGAGCAGCGTCAGCGCCATTGACGTAAGTAAAAACTACCTTTGCACCACTGTGCGCAAAAGCCTCAACCATAGCTTTGCCGATTCCTCGGCTCCCACCTGTGATCACAACCACTTGGTCGGCAAATTCCAAATTTCCAGTCACAAAGTTCTCCTTCAGGATCACGAATACTGAAATCGGCAGAAGTTGAGCTGATACACCATTTATTGAGTGGTCCACTGTGCAGAATCCATGCCATGGCTCGACGTGTTGCTAAGTCCCTGAAAATCGGATTCTTCAGAGTAGGAGTTCCGCAGCCATACCTGCCAAATTTGGCCGATTACAATTTTTTGACTGCCAGATTAGGCAGGTCATGGTATAGACTACTGCCATCTCTTATTTGCAGATTCCGGAGCGGTTTTTGGAGACCACCCCCACATCAAACCAGACACTTCAAGTGCCTAATCGAAAGGGCAACTCTAGTATTGGTGATGGTCGTTACGAGCTATGCGAGCTGGTGGGCCGAGGCTCACTTGGGCTGGTTTATAAAGCCATCGACCATGAACTGAACCGCAGCGTCGCGATCAGCTGCATTTTTGATGTGGGACAGCCGGAAGTACGCGTAAGAACCTTAGCTGAAGCGAAAGCTCTAGCTGCCTTGAACCATCAGCATGTGGTTCAAATTTATGACATTTTATCCGGTGATGATGGAATATTCGTTATTACTGAATGGTTTGAGGCGCAGCACCTAGCTGATCTGCAGATGCCCCACTCCCCAAGTGTCGCAATTGCCCTAATGATTCAGATCTACGAAGGACTTGCGGCTGCACATGCAGCCAACCTCTCGCACCGCGGTCTCAACGCGGACCTAGTCCTGGTTAGCCCTCAGGGACAGGTCAAACTCATTGGATTTGGCGGGACTTGGCAGCGGCATCGGCCTAACGGCAATAATTCAGCCCGTGCGGAACGCAAAGTCGACCGCTCGCCAAGTAGCCACCATCTTAGCAGCTGCTCTATCAAGGGCGATCTCATCGCGGCCGAGCAATTAATGCATAACCTTGGGGCCTCCTTACTTGGCAAAGCTTCAAGCAGTGCTAGAACGATGGCCAAAGACCTCCGACTACTGCTGACGACGTTAACTGATGAGGATCCCGCCACTCACATTAGGCGCAACCTGCAGGGTAAAACTACCCATCAGCCTACAGCCACAAAGCGCGCCAACGCTGAACGCTCACGTCTGCCTGCAGATAGGCTTATGGTGGGCAATTCCGCCGGCTTGCGCGCGGTGTATCAGCTGATCACCAGGCTCGCACCAGTAAATGTGGCAACTTTGATCATCGGCGAAACCGGCACAGGCAAGGAGCTAGTCGCTAGAGAAATTCACCGATTATCACCGCGCTCTGAAAATCCATTAATTACGGTCAGCGCTGTAGCCATGCCCTCTGATTTGATTGAAAGCGAGCTCTTCGGTCACAGGCGCGGAGCCTTCACAGGGGCAGTCACTGATCGGATCGGACTTATTGAGAAAGCAGATGGCGGCACACTGTTTTTAGATGAAATTGGTGAACTATCACCGGCGGTGCAAGCCAAACTTCTAAGGGTTTTACAAGAGCGAAGTTTCACCAGAATTGGCGAAAACATTGCGAGAAAAAGTGATTTTAGGCTGGTCACCGCAACGCACCGCAACCTCCAGGATTTGATCGCCAGCGGAAAATTTCGCGAAGACCTTTATTACAGGATTGCAGCAGCGACCATTCAGATGCCCCCTCTTAGAGACAGGCGTGAGGATATAGTTCCACTTGTGCAGCATTTCCATCGAAGCTTCACCGAAGAATATGGACTAAATCTCAAACGTTGGTCGATGAGCGCCCTTAAGCTTCTCACAGATTTAGCTTGGCCGGGCAACATCCGAGAGCTAGAGCACTGCGTGCGTCGCGCCCTTGTGATGTGCGACGGTCCCGTAGTGCAACCAAGCCACTTGGATGCCAATCTAAATGCGGGACACTCGGGACTAGCAGGCTCCGACACGGAGCAACCCACCTTGGATGAGGCTAGAAACGCCTGGATGCGTCGTTTTTTGGAGCATTCCCTGGCGCGTCATAACGGCCGACGCAGCGAGACGGCAAAGGCACTTGGTATTGGCGAACGTACTCTCTTTCGCTACATAGAACAGTTTGGCATTTCCTAACCGATGGCGAGAGACCATGAAAACCCAGGATTTAGTAACGCCTTAGCCTTCGGCGTCCTGGCTATAGTGCTCTTTTCTTTTGGGCTAAGCTTACGGCCCACTACAGTGATAATCCCGGGAGCAAACGCTAGTTTCGCGAACCTAATCGATCGGTGGTGGGATGAATCATTTAGCGATCCAAAAATGCGATCAAGGTCCTTCGATGAACGCTTTGGCTCTCCCTTCGAAAAATTTCCGATGCGCATTCAATCTACCATCGCCAGCATCAGCCTAGGAACATTGGTAACAAAAATCAGCGAGCCGTATTACGGTGAACCCCTAGAAACCGCTGCGCTTGTGCGAAAATTTCCTTTGATCAAACGGATATCAGTATCGTCGCAGCTGGCAGCAAAAGATGAGCTTTACCAGAGACTTTTTGAGGGGCTTTACCCTGTCCTTGTAAGTGAAGGCACCGAGAGCAACGCCAAACTTCTCGCTCTTGACGAGCCTACAAACTGTTCCATCTTGGGCCAGACCAAGGAGGCTCAACTTGTACTTTGCCCTTAAATTCTTCGCCGTTTTTATGGGTCTCGGTTCGCTGTTTTATGTCTCAGGAAGAAGTTTTCTTGGGTGGCGACGAAGCCATTTACCATCGACCGCTTGCGCGGCAGGTTTGATCCTTAATTTAATCTTTGCCATGCTCACCTCGCACATTGTCGGCGCTATTCTCGCGCAAATTATTTTGGCCTTGGGCTTATGGCTGGCTCAAAGAAGACACCCGCCAATCCTGGCGCCAAAATTGACACAGCCAAAATCACACCTGATGTTGGCGGGACTGGTCTTACTTGCATTGGGTTTTCTGATGCTTTGCCTGGTGGAGCCAATTAAAGATTGGGACGCTCGGTCGATGTGGTTTTACCACGCCAAAGTGATTTACCACATGCAGAGTATTTGGGCTGGAGGCGCCTGGGCTGAACAAGCGAATATTTACACTCATTTAAATTACCCTAAGTTGTTCCCCTTGCTAGCTGCTGAGGTTGCAACGTTACTAGGCTTTTGGAACGAATTTGCTCCCAAGATGGCCATTGCTTTACTAGCACTTCCTTTACTTAGTTTTTATGTAGAAGCGTGGCAATGGGATGCTAATCACAAGTTAGGTTCCGCGCTAAAGATTGCCATGCTAACTTTGCTACTTTTCGGGTTCGACGGATCAGGTTTCTTCCTTTTTAACGGGTATATGGACGGCTGGATTGCACTTTACACATGTTTAGCTGTCCTGGCTTGGGCACAAAATAGAAACCAGTGGCAAGCTATAGTCTTCTTGTGTTTGCTCACAGAAATTAAGCAAGAGGGGTTAATGGTTGGCGCCATTGTGCTGATCATCGCCACTTTGTTAGATGCGAAACGTTGGCGGAATATCTTTAAGGGTGAGACTTGGAATAAACTCCGACCTCAACTCATGAGGGGATTTGTCTTAATTGCACCTGTTTTTGTCTGGCTAATTGCGGTCAAAATTCAAGGTCTATCTAGGAACCATTTTGGCGGAAACACTCTAGAACGCATGATCACCCGACTAGCAAATCCGAGTGACTGCATCTGGATAGTGGCCAATATCCTGTTACATAACGCCATAGTCCTACCTGCGTTGCTGCTCTCAGTATTTTTGTCAGTATTAATTTTCAGGAATAACATTCAAATGCCACTGATAATGGCTCTGCCATCGGTGGCGGCTCTCGCCTACTCAGCCGTGATATTTTGTGTGTATTTGGCGACCAATGCTGATCTTCATTGGCATATTGGCGCATCGGCAGGACGCGTTGGCCTAACGACCGGCCTACTTTTCTCTACTTTTAACATGTTGGCTATTCAGGAACTGGTCCCAAGTAAGCGACGAGCATCGTCGTCACGACCCAACTTCTTATAAGTTTCCGCTAAATCGTTTCTGAGATCGCGGTCATAAGGCATCATTCGCGATAACACCTCTAGCTCTAAGACAAGCTTGTCCCATTTGGACTGCATTTTAAGTATGCGAATCAAGTTTAATCTGGGCGGTATATCAGTAGGCGCAATACGCATTGCGGATCGAAAGTTTTTTTCAGCTTCCTCAAATTTGCCTTGTTTGGCAGCGATGTAACCGAGATTCTGATAGGACATATAGAACTCTGGCGCTAAGTTTAGAGCTTGATGACAGGCTGCACTCGCTTCATCCCACATTTCACGTCTCGCCAAGGCTCCGCAAAGATTATTGTAGGCAAGTGGATATGCTGGAAAAACTGCGATAGCCTTTTTCAGTGCTTCTGTGGCCTCAACCAGACGATTTACATTAATGTAACTGTTACCAAGATTGTTGTGAACCCTGCCCCAATCTGGTCTTAGGGCTAATGCGCTACTGAAATATTTGATGGAATCGTCCCAACGCTTATTGTTCGCCGCATCGTTACCGAGGCCCACCAGCGCCATAACTCCATTTGGCTCAACGTCAACGCTATGTTGAAACAATGCTCGTTCATTTGCCCAGTAGCCAACCTGAACGAGACTCAGCAGTCCGCAAAGTAATAGAAATGCGGTGGCAGCAAACTTAACCTGACTTTCTTTGACTCGGGGCAAAAGCTGTTGAACCTTAGCAAAATCTATCCTGGTCAAAAGAAAGGCAGGGACTGTCATCGCCAGATAGGCATAGCGATCACAGACCGTTGTCAGAAATTGATTGGAAAACATCATTAGTCCGAGATTTGGCGCAAGTAGCAGAGCAAACGCAATAAGCGATGCAAGCAAGACTGGAAATCGCCGACGTCGGCGCCATAGATAAATAAGTACCAAGGCTGGAATTAGCGCCAACGCACTTAACAGAAGATTATTAGCAACCATATCGGGCCGACGCGCATAGTCCACAGCGTAGCCAAATGGGAACAAAATCTTTTGCGCATAGAATAAGATAGCATCGCCTGCTACAAATGGTCGCTGCCACCATGCCACTACTGGCAATGGCCCCTCAGGCGCCTGAATACCACTGGTCAGTTTTGCGATGTATCCACCCACGCCTATAGGGATGGCCACGGTTAGCAACGCACGCCACCAGGGACGCTTAGCCCAGATTACCGCAAGAAATCCCATCAATACCGGCACCACCACTGCGGCGGGTTTAGCTAAAATGGCGAAAATGGCAAGTGCCACGGCAGCCCCATAGCCAACAAGGATTTGTAGAGGTGTTCGCTCTTCCGAAGCTGTCAACTGGCGCAAGTAAACATGCACAGCACTCAATGATAGAAAAGCACACAGTAAATCTTTGGCCCCGGTAATCCAACTCACTGCTTCAACCTGCAAGGGATGAAGGATAAAAAACAAGGCCCCAAACAAAGCTAAAAGCTCGGAGGCTCCAAGCTGGCAAAGTATGAGCCAAAGAATGTAGCCATTGGCAGTATGCAGGATCACATTGCCAAGATGAAAAAAGCTAGGGTTTGGTATTTGCGGAGTATTAGGATCTTGTCCGATTCTTGACAGAGCCACACCGCCAGCCCAATAAGAATAGGTTACTGGGATGTAAAGGCCCAGATGGGGCCTTACCCAAAACGCTCCCAGCTCGTCCCAGCTCAAAGATTGCAAATTAGGATTTTTGACGATGTTTTGATCGTCATCATGCTCAAGGAAGCCGTAGCGTAAGGTCGAACCATAAATCGAAAATACTAGCGCTGCCATTAGTAGCAGCACGCGCGGCCGCATTCCCAAAGCCATCATCTGCTCCTAATCTTAGCCCTGCGTCAACGTCGTCTAAAAAGCAAATCATCATCTTGCAAGGTCCGACTTCTGTGTATAAATGCCGCTGATGCAGTCGAAGGCAACTCTGACAATGCTGGACACTCAGCAAATAGAATTTGATGCGCTTGCCAGAGTTCGTTCACGCACGGATCATCAGAGTGCAAATGAAACTGCTTTTCGGCCTGCCTTTTTACGACTCCCTGCCTAGCTTTCGCGACTTCGGAAAGCGCATTTGCAGGGACAAATTTATGCCGACGCGGCCCACCCAAATAGTTTCGCTTTGGTGCAGGCGCTTCGGTAACTTCAGCAATTGAAGCACCTCCGAGGTGTTTGAGCAAACGCAGATAACCTAGACGTTCACAGAATTCTCTCTCGACCGCCTGCCAATTTGCGATGATATCAGTGGTCTCAGCCTGAAGAAGGACCCCGTAATTGGCAATAATAATTGCAGACTTATTGATGTGGAGGCAAATGGAAGTAAACAGATCATTGAGGGACTTAGGGTAAGGAACTATCGCAACTTCGCCCTGCAGGCGCTCAGACAACCAACATGGCACGTTCATATCATTATTGTGCTCGTGAGCCATGAGCAGTGCAACTAAAGAGGTCAACTCAACAACGACGGATCCCGGTAGCAGAGAGTGAACGCTAGCATGGTGACTATCCAACCACTCAGACACCAATGGTTCATCGAGTTGGGTTAAGAGTTTATCAACCGGAAACTCGTGCCAGCCAAAGTCTGAACTGACCTCAGTAATCCGAACCGCAGGTTTTTTAATCAAAATATTGCGGCCGGATCCTCGTGCATACTTGATTGATACATAGCCCGAATCTCCCTGACACCAATGCGGGCACGACGCTCCAACACGTTGTGAAACAGTAAGGAACTCTTGCAACGCTGGGGCGAGCTGATCAGTACGCATAGAACTTCCTGTCAAATCGGTTGCGGTGAAATAAGGGCAATGTTTGGCTTATTGCGAGATTATACTAAATTTTTGGCGTAGTGGCGGTGAGAAGATACGAATTTTAAAAATACTCGTAATACCAAGTAACCATTAGATAATTCGCGATACCTTATGACGCGCCCAACCTCCTCGGATTTAATCATCCGCCCAAATTGACCGTTACATAGGACACGGAGGCTGCGTAAGTCCTATGTCAGGTTCATGGAAAAACCCACATGAGCACCGCGCGACGTTGTTCAAATCGTTGCGCGATCTAGACCTATCGGTCATAGTCCCCGTTTTTAACGAGGCTACCCACATCAAGGCAAACCTTGATCTGTTGCTGGCTGAAGTCGTTCCTTATTTTTCAAAATTTGAAATTTTAGTCGTTTGTGACGGCAGTACTGATGGCACAGAAAAAGTATTGAGCTCTTATGTACATCCTCAAATCAAACTGATCTCCTACCAGGAAAATCACGGCAAAGGCTATGCAATACGCGAGGGCTTTAAACGAGCTCAAGGTGACTTTGTCCTCTTTATTGACGGTGGAATGGAGCTTCACCCACGCGAAATTCGTATCTTCCTTGGCCTCATGGAACTATATGATGCTGACGTGGTCGTAGCTTCAAAGCGCCATCCGCAATCACAAATCGATTATCCGACGATTAGGCGAGTCCTCAGCTTCATCTACCAATTACTGATTCGTTACCTCTTCAAGATGAACGTCACTGACACCCAGGTGGGACTCAAACTATTCAAGCGAGATGTGATAAAAGCTGTTCTTCCGCATTTACGTCTGGACCGATATGGTGCAGATCTTGAAATCTTAGCACTTGCCCGTGCAGCCGGATTTCAGAGGTTTTTAGAAGCACCGGTTCGACTTGATTATTTCAGAACCAACTCTCGCCCATTCATTCGAGAGATGCTGCATATTTTTCGTGTCGGAGCTTCGGTGATCCTTGATACACTGCGACTCTACTCAAGGATTCGCAAACTAACTATTACAGCACCTTCAACTACTGATAAGAATCATGACATTGCGGCTTGATCACTTTAGTAAGAGTTTATAGACCGATGAAGACCCCAGCGTTCGTACCACATCCGCTCCTCAAGCATCCACAAGCTCAGACTACGTTTGCTGCTTTCATAGCTAGTCCAGTTAAATTGCAGAGGACACTTAGACTGTGGGTTGACATGGGTGATGGCGACTCACTTCTATTAAATGAGGAGCCTGCGGAAAAAGATAGTAGTAAGAAGCCACTGGTAATTTTTCTGCACGGACTGGGCGGATCTGGCGATGGTTCTCTCATCGTCAGACAAAGCGCGAAGCTAAACGATCTTGGCTACACGGCGCTCAGATTTAATCATCGGGGCTGCGGCACCGAAGTTAAAGGTAGAGCAAAAAAAATCTACCACTCCGGCAGGACGGATGATCTCATTGGCACACTCAAGTTTCTCGATAAAAGATGGCCCGGTCGACCCGTATTAGCGGTCGCATATTCACTGTCAGGAAACATTCTCCTCCGTATGCTTGGCAGCACGGACATGAAACAAATCCCAAACCTGACGGCTGCACTTGCAGTTTGCCCTCCCATTGACCTGGAGGCCGCATCGCATGCACTTTCAAATCCAAGAAATAAACATATTGATATTTTTTTTAGCCTGCTAGTCACAAGGCAGGCTTTCGAGCGTGAACGTCTATTGAACCAAAAGCCGAGAGCTAAATTGAAATATGGGTTAACACTTCGCGAATTTGATGAGATCTATACAGCTCCTGAGGCTGGCTTTGCGAGTCGTCTGGAATACTATCAAAAATGCTCTTCAGCTCCTGTATTACCAAAGATCACACTGCCGACGACCATCTTAGCGGCAAAAGATGACCCTATCATTCCGGCTGCAAGTCTTGTCGATAAAGTCCCAAGTCACATCACCTTCCGCATGGAGGACTACGGTGGACATGTGGGGTTTTACTCCGCCAATGTTACAGAGTACGGAGATCGCAGGTGGCTTGATGCCTACGTGCTTGATTGGGTGCAACATAATACTCCCTAGCTACCTACACCACTGTTCTGCTGGCAACTCAAGACCCAGTTTTCCCCCGAGATATGGGAAGAAGCTAGGTAAATCCTGGTGCTCTGGATAAGCAAACCGTGCCAGACAGGCAATCTCGAAGCTCTTCTTATAATCGCCTAGTTGCATAAGCGCAAAAGACAACACAACGTACTGGCCACCTATGGTTGACCGCGAATTTGGGTTTGCCAAGATCTGTTCTTTAGTCAGCATATGACCCGGCATATCACTGGCGACCTCCTGAAACCTGCCCAATTTAACGTAGAGTAACCATTTATCGAGCAGTGTAACTACGTTTGTAGGCTCTAATCTTTCGGCCTCACGCAGATAAGGTATGCCGTCTTGAAATCGCTCTTCACGCATCGCGATCGCTAGCATACCAATATTGGCACCATAACTTTCGGGATTAGATGACAACATAGACGAAAACAGAGTCTTATCATTCCGCCAAACAGGCAATCGTCTTAACGTCAAAATTCCACCGATACTACCGAGGCTTATGACTAAACAAAGTAACCAGCTCTGAGGCATCCTCGAAGCCAAAGACATGACAAAAACAGCAATTCCAACAAGTGGCAAATACATATAATGATCTGCCACCGTAGATACATGCTGATAAGCAAACCGCACGATACCGGATGTAGGGGCTAGGGCGATGACAGCAAATGCTAGCGCCGCGATTTCTTTTTTAGTTAATTTTCGCAATGCTGCTGCAAATATCGAAGTTGATGTGATTAAGATTATAACCGGCCAGACATACAGTGTTTCGTTAACCATCTTTTCTGGTGTCCGACCATAGTCGACAGCCAGATTTAGTGGCCAAAATAATTTTCCAAGGTAAAATCCGTAACTATCCATAGCTACCAAGACGCGTGTAGGCCAGGGTAGATCTGGTACAGCAAAACTGATTACTTCTGTCTGAATGTCTTTGGTAGCTATAACAGCCACCAGACCCAGGACTAACCAGGGAACATATCTAACCAGTACGAGACGCCAACTACGATGATCCTCTGCTAGTGCCAATAGACCTAAAGCTACTGGCACCACCGCTGCAGAAGGCTTGCATAAGAGCGCGAGAATATATGCCAGCGAGGCAATGATTTCTCTCCACAAAACCCAGCGTTGAGATAAGCTGTATTGAGCCGCCACCAGAACCAAAAAACAGCAAAGCAAATCCCGTAGACCAGTAACCCAACCCACTGCTTCTACTTGCAACGGATGCAGTCCGAAAAGTACCCCCGCTAACACGATGGCCAACTTTATTTTCGGGTCTTTCCTCGCATCTCGCGGCACAAAGTTATACGCAAAGTAACAAACCATTCCAGTATTAACGGCATGGATGACGACATTGAGACCATGAAAAAGTCGCGGATCTGGTGGCTTAATTTGGCTAAATAAAGCGTACCAAACTGTATAAACAACAGGAACGAACATACCGACAAAGTGCTCGTACCAAAAGCGCCACCACTCACCTTTTATGAACCAGGGATTCTGTGTGATATTTTGGTCATCATCCCAGCTGACGAAGTCAAACGTCACAGACCAAGAGTAAACGGCAAAGGCAATTATCACAGGTACTAAAACCGGCCAAAACCTAGTCCAAGATTTGGTTGCACGGGCATTTTCAGCCAAATTCACGGCAACCTCCTAAGTTTATCCTGTAGATCAATCACACGCGAAAGTAGAAAGCGGTACCTTTGGTTGCTGCTTTCGCCTATTTTTAGGCGGAGATCTTCAAGGGTTTTAATACCGTTAGGGACATCTCCCATTTGCAGCTCTACAAGCGCCAAATTATACCTCAGGACCAAACTGTCGTCGGGTCGAGCGACTTTGGCTATGCCATCCTCAAGTAAAGATTTGGCAAGCGGCAAGTTCAGGTACTCAGGATATTGTTTCGAACTATAAATCGTCGCCAGATTATTAATAGCAAGATTTGCCAAATAACTATCTGCCAGCGAGAGACTCTTTTGGAAATTCGTGATCGCCTGTGAGATTTCACCACGTTCCTGAAAGGCCTGGCCCAAGTTATTAAACGCTAAACTGCTCTGAGGCACTTTTTGAACGGTGTCACTCCAAAGACTCACGTTATCATGCCAAACCTGAGTACGGTGAAAACTGGCGAAGGCCAGCGCGGACCCCGCAGTGATAGCAACGGCGACCAGCGCACGTACATTGGTAACTAATGTGCCCATCATCACACCCAAGGCGATGATAGGAAGATAAAAATACCGATCATTTACAAAATTAATCCGAGGAACCAAATTCATCACTGGAGCAAGACTGAGCAAGAGAAACATAAGCCACACGATTAGATCTTGTCGCCGTCTAAGCCACATAACTGCAGACAGCAAAGCAGCAAATACGGATCCAACTGCCAGCTCCAGCTCCCACCCTCCTGAAGCAAAGTAAGATGGATAAATAATTGAAAGATTAGTCGGCACAAAAAACTTATGAATATAAAAGCCAATGCTAGTGAGAATCATTTTCGGCCAGCCGACGATCCGTTCTGGAGTTAGCATGACCGTTCCCAGTTGTGGTACTGCACTGGCATATGCGCTAACGCGCACGAAAACTGCTGCAAGCATAAGTAAACTTGCAATTAGGTGAAGTCTCCAGTCCTTAGGTATTAGTCTACGCTCAAGAAGACATACTGATAATGCGACCCAAATCGGCAAAAAAACACCATTTGCCTTTGTCATCACTGCGAGTAGATAGAACCATAGGTAAAGTCCTGACCACAGGAATCTCCTATCTAATGTTTTGCTACGCTGCTCAAATGCAAGAAGAGAAGCTAGGTAGAACGTTGTTGCTAATAGTCCCTTGCGTTCACTAATCCACGCCACTGATTCAACCTGCAATGGATGCAGCGCAAAAAACAACACAGATAAAACCACTGCAAACTTATTTGGCAGCAATCGATTTAACCAGATCCAACACAACACCACGTTAATACAATGGATTAACAAATTGCTTAGGTGTTGCACACTTGATTGGTAACCCGCGAATTTGATCTCAGTCCAATAAGACATTAAGGTGATTGGCATGTAATCACCGTTGTAATAGCCAAGGAACGATGCGCGCAACGCCTGAGCGAATGGCAAGCGTAATATCTCGTTGTCGGTAATTAGCAGGTCATCATCCCATAACACATAGCTCATACCACTAACCTGCCAAAACGTCATGACGACAGCACACAGAATTAGAATTAGAGGAATGAAATTCCAACTCGGCGCTAGAGGGCGTCTCATGACTTTCCTCCAAGAACTCGAGCAAGTCCTTCTCTAGCGTCCAGTCGATTAGACTCAATAGCCAGAGCTGCCTTATATGACTCAGCAGCATCGCCAAGTAATCCGCGGCGCTCGAGCACCATCCCTAGATTGACATAAGACGTAGCAAGCCTAGGATCAAGTCGGATACCTTCTCTTATCTGCTGCTCTGCCTCTGGATAGCGACCTAAAGTAGCAAGTAATGCGCCAAGGTTTATCTTTGGCGGCACCGCGTTTGGATCGATAGCAATGGCTCTATGGTAGGCACTTACGGCTGCTTCGGGATCACCGTGGTCAGAGAGAAAGTCGGCGTATATGGTCTGATTTTCGAACGAGTTGGGCTGCCTATTAAGTGCCTCAAGGTAATAGCGATTGGCGGCGGAAAAGTCTTTAAGTGAGACCATCGTATCACCCATGAGGCGAGCTGTTTCTGCTCGACCAGGGAACAAAATCTCAGACTTTAGTAAATAGTTCTTTGCCGCTTCAAATTGCCCTAGACGACTGGCTGTGCGCGCAGCTCCTTCAAGAGCCACTGCGGATGGCGCTCCGCTGTTAATGATCTTTTCAAATTGCTCAAGAGCAGGCTCATAAAATCCCTGCCGCTCTTGAGCCAAACCAAGATTGTAGATTCCATCACGAAACCGAGGTCTCAATGCAAGTGCCGACGTGAATGCCTTAGTTGCGTCGGACCATCTCTCGGAAGCCATGTACCCGGCGCCTAGCGATTGCCAAGCAACCAAACTGCCAGGATTGCGCGATAAAGTGTGTGAAAATAGGGTATCTGAACTTTTCCAAGTCGCTACTTGCATTCCCGCCAAGATGGAAAAGCCAAGCAGCATAGCTGCTGCGATCGAAGCAGCCAGTTGCGGCAATCGATTGAGCGACCAAGCAAAAGACAAGGCGACTCCCAGCATTGGAATATACATATAGCGATCGGCAACAGTGGAATGACTTTGAAACTCAAACGGAATAAGCCCTAAGACTGGCGATAAAGCTGCCAGGGCAATGCCGATGCCCAACCAATACCCGGATGACCTAAAATGCCAAAGTGAGAAAAACAAACAGACGCAAAAGAATGCTGCAAACCAAACTTGAGTTTGCTGCAGCACCCATTCAGGAGTTGCTCCATAGTCGATAAGAAGTCCGATGGGTAGTAGGATTTTAGCTGAATAAAAGCTGATCGCGTCTGCCATCACAAATACGCGACTTGTCAGAGGCACCACTTTAGCGGCTTGCTGAGATTGCGATTGCCAAGTTAGAAATACGAACGGCATACTCAGAGCGCCCCAGATTGAAATTAGGGCTACTACTCGATGCCAGGGCCACTTTTGGAAAATTGCGATGACCAAAACCATGAGTGGAACAGCAATGGCTGCCGGCTTCGCCAAAAGTGCAAGCAAAAATAGGATCGTTGCAAGTATGGACCGCAACCAGAACCGCCGATCGTCAGTACCGATCTTTGTCACCAGATAAACTGCTGGAAGGGCAAAGCTCGCACACAACAGGTCTTTAAGGCCCGTAACCCATGCTACTGGCTCAACTTGCATCGGATGCAAGGCAAAAAGAGCAGCCCCAAGAAAGACGTAAATCTCACGCCGCAGAAATTTGCGGATGATTGCAGCTACCCACAGGGTGTTGCATAAATGCAGCAAAATATTCAGGCCATGAAACTTTACTGCTGAGTAGACGTTGTAGCCATCGCCGCTAATACCAACTTGACTGACTTTTGCAATCACAGCCCACAAGCTATAGGTCACAGGTATGTAAAGCTTGTGAAGGGGAGCTATCCAAAACCGCAGCCAATGCTCCGACCCACTAATCGCAAAATAAGGATTTTCCGTGACGTTGAGGGCGTCATCATAAGGAACAAAGTCAAAGCTTAAAGTCCGGCCGTAAACGGCTAAAATCCACAGCATCAAAAGCAACGAAGACACGGCAATCTTGCCAAGTCGTCGATTTCGACTTGATTTGATGGATTCTCCGACATTATTGATGTTTACTTTAGTCCGAATAGCGTCGCCCATTCTATGACTCTTTGAGGTGCAATCAATTTACAGTAATTCGCGCCCGCGAATTGCTGAATCACAGCCGTCTTACCTGTGACAAGCTCGGCAGTGTCAATCATCCAGCGATTCTTATTCTTGCCATCGACCTCAAAACGAAAGCTACTTGCCACAAATTGCTGACCTGTTGATTTGCGACTGCTTAGGACAACAAATGGACCGAATGTCACACGATTTTCGGATTCATTTGATTCTTGTTCTAAATCCCATTTGCTCGGATCTCCAAATTTATCTCCTAGACGCTCTAATTGATTTGGATCAGTGATTAAAGCCAGGGATGCTTTTATGATCTTTTGATTCATCAGGGCGCAATTTATCGGTGGCTCTACACTTTTAAGTCCAGACTCAGCGACGAAGGCCTCTTGGCTGCGCATTTTGCATGCCACGGATCGCGGCGACAGGTATCGGTCGCGCGATACATCGGTGATGTTGCGATCGTAGTCGACGAACATTGGAATATGCAGCTTGATGCGATCCCCGACCATACTCGCTGAGGACTTGTCAAAGATAAAGGCAGGCTGACTAAGTAAAGTGGAATAAGTTTTGACATCAAAATCCACCTTGGCCCACCCCTCCCCTTCCAAAGCAAAGGCTTCACGTTGTGTCGATGGACAAAGATTGATTAGCTCTAACTCACTGGCAAAAAATGGCTTTAAAATCTCTTTAGTTTGCGAAACCGCCTGTTTGACTAAATTGGCAGCATCGGTTTTAGTTACTGTTGCAACGGCACCATCTTGTGATTGAGTAGCGATGAAATTGACGATTGATTTTGCAATAAGGCTCTGCGCCTCCTGATAAGCGATAGCACCATCAATCACATCCCCGTCGGCCGGCATGCCATCAGCGAACTGAGAGTGTTTGACCCCACGCAACACAATTACTGGTTTATCAACCAATGCAACTGGATTGCTGGTGGCAAGTTTGTCCATCACGGCGTATTCGCGAGCCATATAGTTGATGCCGGTTAGCCCATCCAGCTCTCCGCCCAAGGTTAAAACGGGGCGTTCGTAGTCGGTAAGATTTTTTCCGATGACTGGGGTTCGAGGGAGGTAACTGGCTAGCAGTATCAAACCGGGCAGTTTGAATCGCAGCGGTGCATCGGAGGCAAAGATCCCGCCGGCGCTGTGACCAGCTAGGAACACATGGTTAGTAGCCTGGTCAATTCCACGTTCTTTCAGATACTTAACTGCCTCATTGACCGCCCCATCGCTCTGTAGTGGGTTTGAAAAGTCGCCAAGAAAGTGGGGCACAAACACCCCTACACTCCCGCCAGAGGCTTGGACAATCTCACGGGCAAGATTGGTGTAAGCCTGGGGCTTCATGTAGGCGCCGCCAAATATCACTAAGATCGTCCTTGGGTCACCCGATAGGACGCGCAGGGAGGATGATGTGTCCGCCACTTCAACTGGAACCTCTGTCGGCTTACTGCCCCCGCCAGAAGTTTTGCAGGCTGCAAGCCCTAGAGCAGCCAGCGCCGTCATCGTCACCAAAAAAATCAGAGCTATGCGACTGCTACCCCAGGATCCGTCAGACTTCGCTACGCCCATGTACGTTCCCCATGCTAATGCCCTCGGGGGCGGGCTCATCGATGTTGATTGTGATTCATCAATGATAGCGGTTATTTGGGGGATGGTAGAAGCAGGTATTCGATAACCAGCTGAAATCTATGGACATTATTCCTGACCTGCAAATTGACGCGATGAGTTTTTGACTATTAATGCCCAGAAAGGCTATAGGCATACTGGCCTTTTTCCCTTTTTGAGATCCTGGAGAGACGCACAATGTTGGACGTCCTGAGCGAAGGGTTCCGCCAGGCGCGGGATAAGTTTCGCGGCAAAACGACCCTGTCCGATGAGAATATTGACGAAGCACTGACAGCAATTCGGCAAAGCTTGCTAGAAGCAGACGTCGAGTATGGTGTCGCCAAGAAATTTTTGGCTGACGTTAAAGAACAGGCGGTAGGGACCCAGGTACAGCTCAAGGCTGGCGGTGGGGCCATGCGCGTTAGTGCTGGCGATCATTTCGTTAAAATCTGCCAGGACGAGCTAGTTAAGTTGATGGGGCCGGCTGATTCGACGCTAAATTTTGTCGGCAATCGCCCAACCACCGTCATGATGGTCGGCTTGCAAGGGAGTGGTAAGACCACCACCACCGGCAAGCTAACAAAATATTTAATCGATCAGCACAAGCGTAAACCGCTTCTAGTAGCTGCCGACATTTACCGCCCTGCGGCCGTTGATCAGCTGCAGGTACTTGGAAATACCTTAGCTGTGCCAGTTTTTCATGTGACTGGCGCATCACCGGTAGAAATCTGCAAGCAAGCGATGCAGAAGGCCTATGATTTAGGCTGTGACACGATTTTGATGGATACGGCAGGCCGATTAGCCATCGACGAAGCTCTGATGAAAGAGCTCGATGACATCAAGGCGATCACCAAGCCAGACAATATCCTGCTGGTTTGCGATGCGATGATGGGGCAGGACGCAGTAACCACCGCTAAGTCATTCAACGATCGCCTTGATTTAACCGGCGTCGTGATGACAAAACTTGACGGCGACGCTCGTGGTGGCGCGGCATTAAGCATCAAAGAAGTCACGGGTAAACCGATTAAATTCCTTGGTATGGGCGAAAGTTTAGACCGCCTTGAGGAATTCAGGCCGGATGGGCTTGCCAGCCGTATTCTAGGCATGGGCGACATTGTCGGCCTAGTGAAGGATTTCGAGCGAGTAGCAACGCAAGACCGTGAAGCCGATGCGTTGCGTATGCTCCAAGGTCAATTCACATTGCGGGATTTCTACGAGCAGATCGCCATGATTCAGAAGATGGGGCCGCTCAAAGACATCCTCGCTAAGATGCCAATACCCGGACTACCGAAAGACATCAACGTCGATGATCGCCAGCTGCTCAGAATAAGAGCTATCATCGATTCGATGACCAATGAGGAGCGCGTAAACCCCAAAGTATTTAACGACAGTCGCATACGTCGCGTGGCTAAGGGTTCAGGACGGGCTCCCAAAGAAGTCAGTGAGTTGCTGAAGATGTTCAACGGCATGCGCCAGATGATGGGCATGTTCGGTAAAAATATGGGTCTCCTCGGCAAGATTCCCGGGATGGGCGGCCTGGCTCAACTAAACAACATGCGCAAGATGGCCCAGCAGATGGGTGGCGCCGGTGGTATGTCTGGCATGCCCGGCATGCCCGGTATGTCTGGCATGCCCGGTATGTCTGGCATGGGCGGCATGCCCAATCTCGGAATGTTCGGTGACGGTGCCGGCGGTATCGCCCGCCGCAGTGTTGACCGCGATAAACAGCGCAAACTTCGTAAAGACGCCAAAAAAGCGCGCAAAAAGAACCGTAAAAAGTAGGATCTAAAGACCGTGAGTGAAGTGACTTCGCAATCAGCCTTAACCTCGTCCCCAAAAAAGGTACATGTCGAAACCTGGGGCTGCCAGATGAATGCTGCCGACAGCGAGCGCATGCTGGCAATTTTGGCCGAGAAGAACTACGCGCTCACCCAGTCTGCCGACGACGCCGACCTAGTTCTCTTAAATACATGCCACATTCGCGAGAAGGCTAAACACAAGGTACTTAGTCGTCTCGGTATCCTGCGCGAGCTCAAGAAATCACGCCCGGGGATGAAAATAGCCGTGGCTGGTTGTGTCGCCCAAGCTGAAGGCCGACGCTTGTTAAAGGCAGCGCCGCAGATCGACGTGCTTCTGGGTCCGGGTAAGATTGAGGATTTACCTCGGCTACTGGCTGAACACGAAGCGAGCGGTCAAAGTTCCGTGGCGACAGGGTTTGCTCGCCGTCACCATCACGAAGATCAGGCGGAGTCTACCTCTGAGACAAACGATCGCACCAAAGATTTGCATGCACCTCCGACTCTAAGTGGCAAAAGAGAAATCTCTCGGTACGTAAACATTCAACAAGGCTGCAATAATTATTGCACCTTTTGCGTAGTCCCCTTTACACGCGGACGTGAGCTGTCTCGAACCATTAATGAGATTGTTGCCGAGTCAAAAGCACTGCTCGCAAGTGGTGCTCGTGAAATCACCCTTCTTGGACAAAACGTCAACAGCTACGGAAGCGATCGCGGCGAAACGACTCAGTTTGTTGAGCTACTGAGTGAGGTTGCGAGATTACCGGATCTGGCACGGCTACGTTTTACCACATCCAATCCACATGATTTTACGCAGGACCTAGCATCTTTATTTGCACGAGAGCCTAAACTTGGACGATACATCCACTTACCCGTGCAAAGTGGAAGTGATCGTATCCTGCAAAGGATGCAGCGCAAAGTAACGGCGGCCGAATATCTAGAACGCGTGAACTGGCTCAAAGCTGCAGTGCCTGACATTGCGATTTCCACCGATCTCATTGTTGGCTTTCCCGGAGAAACCGAAGAAGACTTTGCAGCAACCCTAGAGCTTGTTGAAAAAGTACGCTTCAGCTTCTCTTTCACCTTTAAATATTCTCCACGTAACAACACTCCGGCAGCGCGTTACTTAGACCAAGTCCCGGAAGATGTGAAAGAGGAACGTCTAGCTCGCTTAAATGGTTTACAAAATCGCATCACGGCAGAGCTTAATGCGAGTGAGATCGGTACGACGAGGCAGGTTCTCTTTCTTTATGAAAGTGAGAAACTTCCTGGCCACTTTTACGGCAGGACTGATCACTTCCGTTTGGTCAGAGTTGCAGCCCAGCGCAACCTAACTGGTGAAATAGCAAATGTAACGATCACCGATGCAAACAAGACGGCGCTACTAGGCAATCTAATTTAACTCCGTCTGATTAGAGCTGATTAGACCAATCAGCTCTTCCATTTATCATCTTGCTAATCCAGTCCGCTAAGTTGATCTGGCCACTTAATACTTCGCTCGGTGGTATGTTGTGAAACGTATGGCGTTCACCACCAACATAAAAAACTTTTTGCATCTGTCCTAAATCATGTGCGGCGACGTCACGAATCATACGGCCTATAGTTGAAAAACCGTATTCAGCGCCTATAATTATGGAAAATGCCGTCATCACCCAGTCATTATACGACGATATAAAAGCGAAACGGTCCTTCGGAAACCGCGTCGCGTTGTAGCGGAGCAAACCGGCAAAATCGATAGGACCAGGCGCCGTTACTGAGTAGTCAGGTGGCAAGTTGTCGGCGACTCCCCAGGCGCGAAAGATGCGGTCCACTCCATCGGCCGACACATAAGGAATCTTAAAAGGCGCCCCCGCATCGGAGATCACGTATGCTGGAGCTCGATCATAAAACTTGCGCAACTGGTGCAAATTAAACATTGCACCTAGCCCTCCGGCGCTAGAACCCATGATGATGATACTTTCTGGAGCAGGAAATAACTGCTTAGTTGCGGCAAAAGCTTTGGTGATGTTGCGATAACCAAACTGCCGAATTAACACGGGACGTTTTGGATTACCGAGCTCACGCAAGCGATTACCCATGAACAAATCGCCGGTACAATAGGGAACCTCAACCACATTGTACTCTGCCGTGATTGGGTTAGCAGGAACACTAAGATCAGTCCAACCTGAGTGAACATCTTTCGGATCGCGGCGAGTCAAATTACGAGCGGTACCACCATAACAGCGGTTACCATGGCAGTCACACGAGACTGAATCCCAGCATGCACCGCCGCCCTGAAGGTATATATAAAGTTTAGTAGCCTTTGGCCGCCGCGTCACATTGATGAACATTGGTGTGCCGTCGGCACACTCAGCCCCGTTTAGCTCAAAAGCACATGTTTCATAATCTGGACAGCTGTAGAACGATTTAGCATAAAGGTCAGTCGCGGCATTCAAACCAGCGAGAAGAACAACCAGAACACGAGCGAATGACCATCTGATCATACTAGGCTCCTGGTAGCCGACAATTATGTTAGTGATTCGCGATCTGTGGTTCCGCAGCTTCGTAGATCGAACTCGTGTCGCGGAGGGAGCGCGTCACGACCCAATAGCCAACTAATCCAGCCAAGAATAGAATCGATGAGACTAAATATATGGCTAACAGCACAGCTTACCCCTCTTCACACTATCCACTTCAGCTTACCTAAATAAAGCATAGAAATCGACAGATAGTTCAGGCTGCACAGGATCGGTGGTTTCAATGTAAATCTTACCACGAACGCTGCCAGCTCGAGTGGATGCGTTTTTAAGTTCAACATTTATTTGCTGGAGATCATTTTGTGGCGGTACGGATTCGAGCTTTAGCAAGCTTGCCACTTGATCGACTTTTTGTCCGTTAATTTGCATATCGCCACGCATACTTACAATCTTGTAGGTGTCAGAACCTCTAAGCGTGACGGTGCGTTGAGCCCCCTCTGTCGTTCCCAGCGAACCAAATTCCAAATAGCTTGGAGCTAATTCGAAGTTACTCATTACCTGGCCACGGACTGGAATGGTGAGCTTAGGCAGATGTTGAGAATTGTTGCGTACCACAATGGAGTCCTTAAGAAACCCCGGCGCGACCTCGGGCAACAATTGCGCTGTCAAGATCCAGTCGTCTTTGTCACGAGTGACCTGAGCAGTTAGCACCTTATCATTGAAATCCAGACCCTTAATCTCCAGCTGCTGACCTGGTGCGGACCTTATGCGCACGGTGCGCGACTCACCTGTTTTAGGTTTAATGCTGGCAAAATCCAGTAAAGGAGGATCTGCAAAAATCTCTGATTTAACGCGGGCTCTAATAGTGAGCGTCCGATCCGGCAACAACCGTTCATTACTGATCACAGTCACAGTTTTGACCAAATTGCCGACGAAGTCGCTGGTATCCAACGTCACTTCAATCGTACCGCTTTGCCCAGGCTCGTAGCGACGTCCACGGTCGACCTCAACGGCTGTGCAGTTGCAGGCCGCGTGCACCCCCTGGATAGTCAAGGGTCCTGGACCTTTATTCACAAATCTAAATGTCTGTGTCAGCTGAGAGCCACGGAAGACCTCGCCAAAATCATGGGTACTTTTCTCAAAATGCAAGGTGCCGTAAGTGAGTCCGGCGGCATGAAGCTGCCCAGCAAGGCCTACAAATAACAATAGGCCCGTGACGATGGTCACGACTGCAACAAGCCCACCCCGGCACCAACGGTATGATCCCACAGCGCTACCTCCCGGATTTGTGATGTCCATATCTTAATCACCCCGCCGCCGAGATGCCAGCAAGGAAAATTTTGCCTTGTTAAGCCTGAGCCTCGACACTCCGAAGAGTCAGTCAGGAGGGACACTATGGCAGCGAAAACCGATAACAATCCCGCGGCGGAAAGTTCCACGTTTTACACACGTCTGATCATAGACAAGGCTAGGCGGCGACTCATCACAATATCGGTGATTACCGGTTTTTTCGCCTTTTGTGTACTTATCAATCAAGAGCTACGCCAGCCGAATCCGTCGCCGTGGATGCCAGGGTTGCCGATTGTGATCCTAGGACTTATCGTTACAGCAGTACCTATGTCGGAGAGGTGGGAGTATAAACCATGGCAAGCGCGAGCACGGCAGTACGAGCGCAACCAATGATACCTCGTGCGATTTGGATACGGATTTGCCTTGCTGGATGCCTCCTGTTGATCTTTGGTCACAGCCCAAAAGTAGTCGCTAGGACTAGTGATTCCAGCAGTCTGGCAACACCAAATTCCAAATGGTCCCCGAAATGCTCGTTAGGCATTCAGGTCGGCAACTATAACGCAACTGGCTTCAGTGGGCAGTACTTTGGGGTACTTGGTGGCGCCATTGACGTAGCTGTGGCCATTGGACTCGGCAAGGCTGATTTGGGGATTGCTGCTGATTATGTTCGCTATCTAGGATTCGGGCTAAAGCCCATCGCGATCGGTGATTATGAGTCCTACAATAATGTACGCGATAGGATTTTGCCGTTTGTCGGAGCTGGCTTACAAATTGACGATGGTTTGGGGATCCGCCTCCCTATGGGAGTCCAGTATGCTCTGCCCAAACACCCAATGACACTTTGGGGCGGAGTGGCTATTTACGTCGGACCATTCATGTCGAGTAGAGTCTTCGGAGCTGAGCTTTGGTTTAGCCTTGGCGCTCGCCTTTTAATTTAAGTGATACTAGTCAACTTAATCAAACTATTGGGCACTGGCACTCGGGTTGAGGTCCCCATATCGAGTCTAAGTTTAGAGTAACTGTCACTTAGTAACCATGTCTCTAAATCCCACATGATCGCAACTGGTGCACGCATGGACTGAAGTGAGGTCAGAGCCATATAGTGATTGGGGCAAATTACTGTGGCCACACGTGCGACAAAGGCAGCTAGGTTTGCAACGGCGGTGTTATCATCCAAAGCTCGAGCAAGGGCCGCCATGTCTTGCCAAGCGGTGCGTTGCTCTGGTGTTAGATCCTTCAACCAAGCTGCTACCTTTGCTGACTGACGACGCAAATCCTGCCGACTTGCCAGTCTTGGAATGAGATCAGCAATTTGCCCATGTAGCCGACTGAGCCGCCAGCCCCAAGCGTTAATCCCAAGACGTTCAGCGACACGTGCGACGACTAAACTCCATGCATTGGACGGCAATACCTGCATAAAAGAGGGAAGCGGAGTCCCCCCGAGGGCACTTTCAAAGCTAAAGCGATAGCGTCGTTTAGGAACAGTCAGCCAATCAATCTTAGCTATGCTTACGTCGATTCGTGCTTCCAAACTATCGTGTGGCGCCGCTGCCGTTTTAGTCACGCTGGCACCTTGATCAAGTAAGGCCAAAAGCTCAGGCAGCGCCGCTCCAACGGTCAAGCATGCATTCACCAATCGAACCACCGGAGCAGAGAATCCTACCAAACACGCCTGAATTTGGGATCGGTTGGGAGCGAAAATGCCATATTCAGAGCGCTTCTCTCCTGAAAACTCCCAAGCATGCCTGACTGACGGCTGCAAGGCTTGCCTCGCATGTAAAATAGTTGCAGATCGCCAAGCTAGATCATGCTCATTGGCAGTCAAGGCAAATTGCCAAATCTTATTGAGATCAAAATTGGTCAAATGGGACTTTGCCGCACGTTTGAGTAATAGCGTGCGGGCTAGCCCAAGGTCCCGCAAGTTCTCAGCCACTCCCTGCAGCGAATTTAAAACCTCGCGAGGAGAGGCTTCGGTATCGTGCGCGTACTCGACCAAGTCTGCTTTGTTAAGGTGCTCTTGTGGTACTGCAACTCTTAGCTGTCGCAGCATCCGCCCGCGTTCCGAATCAAGCAGATGTGGCGCCTTCAAAACAGTGTTGAAAGCCGCCCGGTGAAGCTCTTTCCAAGTGAAAGGAAGATGCTCCGGTGCGCTCTGCTTCGCATATGTAACCGACGCCAGCGATCGCCACAATTCCACCTCGGCGCTCGCACCTGTTGCGACGTAAAAGTGCAGGAGTCCTACCCCATGCCAGTAATGATCTAAGGGTGACTGAGGATTCATGGTGAGGACACCATGCCAAATCGCTAAATCTTTTTGCTCCGGTAGGAATTGCAGAGCTTGCTTTTTGAATAATGCAACCAAGTTTGGGAGCAAAGATGCTAAATCACGGTTATTTACTAATATCTCTGATAATTTACTATAAATTGTCGTGGTACTTGGTAGCCAACTCAGAGGATCAGCCAAAAGTTCATTCAATGCCGGTCGACTACGATCCTTGAACCCGCCGAGACCTCGAGAATCCCGAATAAACTTCTCTAATAACGCAAGTCTTCCTTCACCAGATGACTCAGCCAGCATGAGTTCGACCAAATGACTACGACCGGCCTTATTCTTCTCCACAGTGGCCGTGAGCATGAGTCGTAAAGCTTCATCTCTTTCAGGGCTCTCCGCGTCGATACCCTCTAGAATTTGGCCTGCCTCGACTACATAACCCAGATCAATAGCGAGTTGCCCAGCTCGCAGTAATAATGTGTCATAGCCAAGACCGACATGCTGTCCCATAGTCTTGGCAGCTGCGGCAAGTTCAGTGTGAAATCTTTTGAAGTAGAGGTAAGGTACAGTTGCATCTGCAGCAGTAGCCATACTCTGAAAGAGATATAAACGTTCAGCAGGTTGCAAATAGGACTCATCACGCTCCCGAAAGAGGATGGTTGAGAGAGCTTCGCCGCCGCCTGAATGCCATAGCCTCGCCACTAAATGAACGCGCAACGTAGGGTGTAGGTAACGGTAGAAGCCTGGAGCTTGTTTTTTTGCCCAAACGAGTAGCGGTTCGATACGTTCCGTTGTCCCATGGACAAAGGCAAGTTCGACCACACGTGCCGCTGCGCTGTCTCCGGGCTGGACACCAAAAAGCTTGATGGCAAGCGGTTCCATTACATCCCATGGGGCACCTTGATCTATCAGCTGACGTAGCTTCAACTCTAGCTGCGCTGCTCCGAGGTTAGCCGCGGGAGTCGCGTTTGCGGCTGTGGCCGAAGCTTTTGCAGTCACAGTAGCCACATTTGATGCCGGCACCACGTTGATAGCCACAGTCTTTACTGGAGAAATCGTAGGAATCGAACTATCGACGGCAGGCTGATAACCCAGACCCAACTCCTGGAAGAGTAATTCTTTAAGGACCATCTTGGTCGATTCGCTGAGCTCACCCTTGGCGGCACTGCGGTAGAGTCGAGCTAAACGAGCAGCATCGCCCGACAGATTTGACTCGGACCGACCTTCGCTAGGCACCGTTGCCGCTACCTCTTGTTTAGTTTGAGGCTTTTCGCTGGAGTCAGGACGCATAGAGCCTCCTCTGCCGCAGGATTAGAATATGACGCGCCCTGTTGATTTTACCACATTGTCTGGAGCATTTTGTGGCAGACTTGAGACAACTGTGGGTGCTGCTCTTAACCGTCGATCGAGTCAAGGCATCATGGAACATAAAACTAGAGCTCCATCTAGAGCTCCATTCGCCGCGTTTAAACACCGAGATTTTACTTTTTTCCAAATCATGCGGTTTACTGCCACAGTTGGGCAGCAGATGCAGTCAGTCGCCATTGGATGGCAAGTCTATGCGATCACTGGCCGAGCTATTGACCTCGGTTATGTTGGTTTGGTCCAATTCCTGCCGGCATTACTACTTGCCCTTGTAACCGGGCATACTGCAGATATTTTTGATCGGCGTCGTATTCTAGTTGCGCAAAATTGTGTGCTAGTCCTCTGTGCAGCAGCGCTTTATTACTTAAGTGCTTCAGATTTTCTTAGCACCCATGGGGTACTGCCGATTTATGCAGTGCTACTTGTACTAGGAACGGCGCGTGCTTTTGCCGGACCGGCCGGGAGCGCCCTCTTACCTAGCCTTGTCCCCAAGGAACACTTCAGCAATGCCGTGGCTTGGAGCTCTACTAC
>OMIY01000218.1 GCA_900299215.1 bacterium
GTAATGAAATTGCAACCCAGATGCTTAGAAGCATCCACAAACGCGTTTTTCAGCTGCTAATGACATCTCTTGCTAACCAAAACGGCATTGAAGAATTGTCAAACGAAATCGCAAACATTGTAGACGCAATTATAGCTATAAAAGCAGACGAAGCAGCAAGTCTTTGTGCAGCTCACTTCGACAATGCGGCAAAAAGAGCTTTGGCAATTATTCGCAGCCGAACTCCAGAGAACAAATATTAGTCCCTTTACTCTGGCCTGTATGCGATTACTTCCACCTCAACGCGCACATCAAGCAAAAGCTCGTTAAGAACGGCTGAACGTGCAGGCGGATATTTTGGAAAATACTCTCCAAAAACTGCATTGAAACCCGGAAAGTCTTCACGATTTTTCAGCCAAACCATAGCCTTCACTACATCTGACATTTCACACCCAGCCTCCGCCAATACGTCTTTGATCGTCTGACATACGCGATGGGTCTGATCCTCTATTGTTCCCTCCGTCATAGGCTGGTCACCAGTCCGAGGCAAAACACCTGTTAAAAAAACATAATCACCTGCTCGCACCGCCTTTGAAATAGAGAGTACCCTACCACGACTTATATAGGGTCCACCGATGATCTGCTTCGCCTTTTTCATGCTCTATCCTTTGCGAGCTGTATCAAGAGTCTTAACAGAAAAAAAATCCTCTAACATCTTTGCTATAAGTTGAGGAGCCTCGATGAGAACTGAATGACGTAATTTTGGTATTATTACTAATTCTGATCCTATGATTTTTTCGTGCATAGCTTTTGCCATAGATGGACTTGATCCACGATCAAACTCACCTGTCGTAATCAGCGTTGGCGTTTTAATTGCGCTGATTTCTTTAATAAGATCTGTTTCGGCGAGAACCCGATACGCAGAAGCATAGCAAACAGGGTCGTTTTCTGCATTTCGGGCCGCGTAGGCTTCGATCAATCGAGGATTTTCAGCGATAAATTCCGGTGTAAACCAACGGTCAACTGAAGCATGAAAATGACTACCACCAATTCCATCCGCAATTGCAGCAACACGTGCTGCGACTGCATCTTTTTCCTGCTCTGTGCGACCACATGCCGAACTAACAATAACGAGCCGGTTGACCCGCTCAGGGAACCGAAGAGTAAATTTTTGAGCAATCATACCACCGAGCGAATGCCCGGCTAGATAACAAGACTTGATATTTAGGCTGTCCAGTAGGTTCCGAAGGTCGTCCGCAAATCCATCGATTGTATATACATCATGTGGCTTCCCTGAGCTTCCATGCCCTCGCAGATCATAACTTATAACAAAAAATTGTCTAGCTAAGCGAGATGCGACACTCTCCCAATTATCAAGACTCGCTCCTACACCATGAACCAGAACGATAGGCGTATTAGGTCGCTCGCCTTGCGTCCGTACACGTAATGAAATGTCTTTTAACTGAACATCGAACGTCACCATTACTTTTATGGTCCTTCTACAATTGGCATGACGTCGAATTCATGCCAGAAAGCATCCACGCGATCTCCTTTACTGAACGTTTTTTCAGTTAAGCTTGAGACCTGTTTAACGATGGTAAGTTTAAGCGATCCATCTATAGAATCGACTAAATACCTGATTGTTCTACCGAAATAGATTACCTCAGAAACAATTCCGCTAATTTTATTTGATGCGCTTTGGCTAAGAATTGGTTCAATTCTAATTCGTTCCGGCCTGATACTGAGTTTGACCTCATTTTTGTAGATAGGCTCAGCACCCTGTATTCGTATTTCTAAGGCTTCTGAACGAAATATCTGAAAGCTTCCCTCCGCGCGTTCAAACTTTGCTGAAATAATATTTGTTTCGCCAACAAATTCTGCCACAAAACGCGTTTTAGGGCGGTTATAAACCTCCGATGGCGGTGCGATCTGTTCAATTTTTCCAGCATTAAACACGGCAATGCGATCGCTCATCACAAGCGCTTCATCTTGATCGTGTGTTACATAGATAATTGTTGCACCAAGTCTTTGATGAAGGCGTTTGATTTCCACCTGCATATATTCACGGAGCTTCTTATCTAGTGCACCCAGCGGTTCATCCATAAGAAGAAGCTTAGGCTCAAAAACAAACGCACGCGCTAATGCAACGCGTTGTTGCTGGCCTCCAGACAATTCACGCGGATAACGACTGCCAAAACTTGGTAAATCAACTAATTGGAGCGCTTGATTAACACGGCTTGTAGCTTCTTTACCTGATATCCCACGCATCTCAAGGGGAAATGCGATATTTTGTGATACTGTCAAATGTGGGAAAAGTGCGTAGTTTTGAAATACAACACCAATATCTCTTTTATAGGGAGGGAGAGCATTAATCGATTTTCCGCCGAGTAAGATTTCACCGTCACTTACTGAGGTTAAACCAGCAATCATATGTAGCGTCGTTGTTTTCCCCGAGCCCGACGGCCCGAGAAGACTCAAAAATTCGCCGCGCTCTAAACTGAACGAAATACCATCAACGGCCTTAACTATACCATAGCTTTTGTTAAGATTACGTAGTTCTAAAATTGTTTTGCTCATTTAATATTCCTAAGTAGTATCCGA
>OMIY01000219.1 GCA_900299215.1 bacterium
AGTTACCGACCAAGTCTCCACCAGCGCTGCCTGTAGGTGCCGCGCCGGAGGTCCATGACAATGCACCAGTGCCGTTAGTTGTCAGAAGTTGTCCAGAGCTGCCATCTGCTGCAGGAAGTGTCCAGATCGTAGATGTAGCCAAAGTATCCGGTGATTTTAAAGCGACGAAGTTGACCGTGCCCTTATCGTTTAGGGTCAGGCGATTTGCCGTCACTCCGCTGCCACGTATGCTTACTCCGCCATTGCTTGTGATCGATCCCGCGCTAATCATGCCGGTGGTGTCGACAACAGTATTTCCTGTTATCGAGGCATTCAGCACAGTGCCGCCTGTGACCAGTGCTCCTGATATGGATGGTCCAGTAAGATTTTTATTGTTCAGATTTTGAATTCCATCCTCGGTAACAATCACACCTGAGGTCGGGAACGTCGCAGTAGAGATCACGCCCGTGCCACCATTAGCGCGTGCAAGCACACCTGTGACGGCGGCGGACTGCGCGAGGTTAAGTGCAGAGAACGTTGGGGCGCTGCCGTCTCCAGGTACTGCGAGAATTTGGTAAGCACTTCCCGCTGCTGTGCTTAGCAGGTTGCCAGCGTTATTACCGAGGACGACGCCGTTGTTAGTGAATGAGGTAGCGCCAGTACCGCCGTTTGCCACACCGAAGACACCGGTTCCAATGATGCTCGTAGGTAGGCTAGGAATATCCGAAACGCTTAAGGTCGTCGCAGATATGATTCGTCCCTTGGTGTTGCTAACGACTTTTGTGTAAGTACCTGCAGCTACCCCGGTCGCGCTTAAGCTTGGGTTGGGGAAGTTACCCGTAAGGTCGCCGCCTGCGTTACCGGTTGGTGCCAGTCCAGAGGTCCAACTAAGAGCACCGCTGCCATCTGTAGCTAAGACTTGACCGGCCGTCCCGTCTGTCGGAGGTAGGGTCCACACTGTGGATGCATTCAGAGTATCGGGAGCTTTGAGGCCGAGGTAATTTGTCGTGCCTTTGTCACCAAGAATTAGTTTATGGCTGTTGCTATCATTGCCGCGGATCGCAAGATCACCTGCAACATTGGTGCTACCAACAATCGCGGGAGAACTCAGTGTCTTGTTGGAAAGGGTTTCGGCCGCATCTTGTGTCACAATCACACCGGAGCTCGGGAAAGTGGCAAGGGAGTTTACACCAGTACCGCCGCGCGCTCTTTCTAAAACACCGCTGCTGATTTTGGCTACATCCAAGGCCGGAATATCGTCAGCGCTCAAACTTACACCGGCTGCAACCTGGCCTTGAGCGTTCACGACAACCTTCGCGTAAGTTCCTGCGGTGCCAACATTTCCCAATCCGATAGTCGATGTGCCACCGCCGTTGTTGATTGTGATTCCGGGGCCCGCAACTAGGCCAACACTTCCGGGCGTAGCAGCAACCCATTTGCCACCGTCGTAGGTTAGAACCTGCCCTAAACTTGCAGCTTCACCAGAAGCAGCGGTAGCAGGCATGGTCGCAAGCGAAGGGCTTGCCCAAACCAGCTGCCCAGTCGCATTGCGCGTTAAGAACTGGTTCGCTCCGGCATTTGATTTTAGTGAGAGCCCAAGGCGCCCGCTGCTGTCAAACGACAGCGAATCGTCAACAGGTACTCTTAGCGCAAAGGGTACGTACCGGAACTGCTGCCTTGGGTATGCTTTATCAGAGGCTTTCACTTCGATGTAAACCGGATTGCTTCCGTTGCCAAATATAGCACTCACTTCTGAAGGGTCTAGGTCGAGATCGACTGTAAACACACCTTGATTTAATGTGACGGCGGGCAGCTTCAAGGTCGGGCCTAGCTGTGCGCCTTCGCTCGCACTGCTCCAGAACGAGATCGTCAGGTCGACGGGGCTACCAAGCGGTGCGCCGTTTTCTCCCGTGAGTCGTCCGGAGTAACTCATCGTCGGATACTGACCGGAATCAGCGGCGTTTGAGGGGGCTGGCAACAGATAAATAACCAGTGCTGGCAGTAAGTTACGCCAGATCCACCGATATTTAGCTGTGGTACCAGGCAGTTGCATGGTCCCTCCGGGTCAAGGCCGCACTGAGGTTATCCCCAGTGCTCTAAAGACGCCTTCGGAGGGCTCCAGCAAAACTTGAGCCTGTTTGTATAAATAGTTATTTCTGCTTTGGTTTTGAACATTTACCTGGGCTGATAAGAGCGTATTTTCAGCATGTGATTTTGAGTCAGATGCCATATTTACTGCGAAGATATATCTCCACCTTTTGGCGTTCGACTTCGGTCAGGGCACGGTCGTAGACCAGGACTTCAGCTATGTCACCGTTCCAGTACCCGTTGGTGACGGGGGTACCACCTGGAGTGTGGCGGGCGCTGAGATTAAACTGACCGTTAGTGTAGGTCGAAGGTGAATAGGATGCCGTCGTCTGCAGTTGCTGCCCGTCACGATAAAGAGTGTAACTAGACGTCGTCGACCTAATTGTGATCACATGCGGGCCGATGGCTGTTTCATCAGAAGGACCTATAATCGCCGGAGTGCGCGCGAAACCATCTGAGCCGTTCATCCATCGTTTCGCCGTATACTCGTTGTAGACTATCGCATCGAAGTAATTACCGTCTGACGACTGGACTGTGAC
This sequence comes from bacterium, assembly GCA_900299215.1. GTDB lineage: Bacteria > Bdellovibrionota_B > Oligoflexia > Oligoflexales > CAIYRB01 > CAIYRB01. The sequence continues at coordinate 2,607 of OMIY01000219.1, forward strand.
CGCAGCGCCTCCGTATGCACTGCCGGTTGGGGTGAGTGTGCCGAGTCTAGTAACGACAAACATGGTTTTACTCGTAATTGAGCCCGTGAAACTACCCTGCATGTATTGGGTCAATCCGTTGAAGCGAAGTACGGGACGACCATTCGCTTGACCAGTTTTGAAAATGGGACGATTTGCGGCAGTGCCTTGACTTAGATCGAAGCCGTTACCGCTTTGATCCTTTAGGATCGATACGGCAGTTCCGTCAGCTGTGCCAGTGAGTGTGTCTGCTCGCAGCCAGAGTTTTAAGTTAGATATAGAGAGCGGCCCTGTGCCTGTATACGCACAGCGAAATCCCAATCCATCCCAAGCGCGACTACTAACCGAGTCGAGTGAGCTGGCAAAGGGCCCAGCCATGATGCCGTTATCGAAACGACCACCGCGCGCCATGTAACCGCCTGAGCCGTTGAGACCGCTGTAGTACTGGCCTACATTTTTTCCGGAGTTCCACGAATTATTCCACCAACTCTGCGTTGGGCTTACTGGGAGTAAATGGTTCATCGGGGTGCTTTGCGTGCCAGAGATCGCTGTGTATTCGACAATGCTGGCAGTGGCACTAGGCTTGTCACTTGAATTGACGTAGGCGGTCCATTGCCAAAGGTTGCCGCCGATATCCCAGATGATTGATCCTGAGGATAGTATTTGCGTGCGGCGCTGATCGAAGGTGCCAGAGGATAGCGCCGTGCAGCTGCCGTCGACATAGCCGTTGGCATCGTTAGCAGATGCCGCGCAAGACGTTGTGGTGATACTCCCGCTATTGCCTCGCGAAAGACTACCGCTACCAACAGCCCCACCGCTCCAGTTTGAGGGCGTGCGAGCGATGTTTGTGGCGATGGTCATCCATTCCGGGTTGGTGATTAGGTGATAACCAGTGCCGAGATTTGAGCATGCAGTTTGTGCGGTTGTAAAAGTGGCGCTGTTCCAAGGCACCGTACCGGTCTGAGCCGTAGGCACGCCGCCGACGTTAGATGCGATGTACTTCTGTACACAAAAATCACTGGTACCAAAATCAGAATCACCCGGAACTTTGACCCAAGTGCCGCCAGCAAGTCCACTGCAGTCAGACGGAGTCCAAGCACACCTGATGCCGTAGTGCGAGCCTGATAGCGTCGGAGTGTTGTCCATGGCCGCACCGAAAAGGCCTGAAAATGCGGTACCAGAGGTGTAGGCTCCACCTCTGTACAGGGAACCTCCGCTGCCATTAGTACCGGGAAAAAACTGGCCAATCTTTTGGGTCGAACTCCACGTGTCGTTCCACCAGCTCTGAGCGCTGCCTATGGGTACGAGTTGACCCCGAGGCATCGTGGTGCTTCCAGTGGCCAGAGCGGAGTTGGAGTACTCGTAGAATGTATTGCTAGCCGCGGGCTTGTCGTTAGCATTGAAGTAGTTAATGTTATGCATGAGATTGCCGACAAAATCCCAAACAACGCGCCCCGTTGACAGGAACTGCGTACGGCGATTGGTAAACGTACCACTATTAGATGCCGTGCAACTGGCATTCACATAGGCGTTGGCATCGTTCGCATCAGCCGCGCATCCAGCCGCAGTGACGCCACCAATGTTGCCTTGAACCAGTGAGCCGCTACCGATGGCACCGCCGCTCCAGTTCCCTGGAGTCCTAGCCATGTTCGCTGCAATGGTCATATATTCCGGATTAGTGAGTAGGTGGTACTCGTTGCCTAGCGCGCTACAAGTACTAATCGCTGTAGTCTGGCTGATGTTCACCCATGGTACCGAGCCTGGCTGCGAGGTTGCTACTCCATTGACGTTAGAGGCTGAATATTTTTGCACGCAAAAGTCACTCGTGCCGTAGATACTGTCACCTGGCACATCGACCCAGGTGCCGCCGGCTAGTCCGCTGCAGTCGATTTTAGCGCTATTTTTAAGATTGTAGGGCTTTAAAAAAGCACCAGGGCCTAATTGTCCGAAGGCTGGATCTCCATGAGCGAGCAGAGCCATTGCCGACACCGATATTGATGCCGTCGCAAAAAATCTCGCTACAGTGGACCCAGATCGCCGCATGATTACCCTCCTCGATCTGGCCATCGGCAAAACCAGCAAAAACTAAACAGGCAGCTTATTTAATCAGTGATATTTGTGGTTTGGGTCTTGGTATTTAGTTGCAGCAATGACAGAGGCGGGGATCAGTACTGGCAATGTTGCGCTCAGTACTAAATCCCCGTTGTGTAACTTCAGCTTATCGCGTGTGCCTACTAAACAGACCTTTATTTTATGATTGCTTACCGTTGGCCTGATGTTCACTCAGTGTATACAGGCCTTTTTATCGCCGAGTCCACTCTTAGCCTTGAAAGCGGCATTGGACCACACGGTATGTAGGCGCCATTTAGAGCCATCGGATAGTGTTGAAAACTGGCCTGGAGTGTTAGGAAATACGGTGTAACACCTATCACCAATTTCACCCAAATTGACCAGCGTGTACCAGCCGTCACCAGTTGGATTGGCCATGGTTTCCCAGATTTCATGAGCGCTCACCATAGCGAGGTAACCTAACATCGGCGAGTGTCCAGCGGCATCGGTTTTCGTGAATCCATAACCAGCCGGATAACCTTCGATTTTTGGCATCCAGGCAATTTGAAAGGGCTTGCGACCGCAAAGACCTGGGTAATGTATCGCAGGAACCGCGAAGTCACCCAATCCAGAATCTGTGTAAACCATATAAATGGTGTCATTGTCCGGATTGTTTTCAGTCAATCTGCAAACTTCACCCATGATTTTAAAGAGAATCATAACCATATCTGGATTTGGTGCGGGTGTGTCGTCAATGATATGGCCGACGTATTCTGACTTTGAGGTAATTGGTCCATGGATATCAAAGTACTCATTAGCTAAGCTCGCTGGACGCGATCCTCCCCAAGCACCGAGGAACTGATCGATGCCAGGAATGACGTCGCTATCGTCATTTTTCCAACTGGTACCCCAGAAAATCGCCTTGGTTTTGTTGTGATGCATAACGTGGCCAAGTAGAGGATTCAGTACGAGTTGGGAGCCTTCATCACCAAACAAAAAGCCAAGAACCACAGCTGTTGTGATCCGCATCAAAAGCGTAATCAAACTTCTGATGATGATGCCAATAATCTCAAAAATACCTAGTTCACGAAGGCTAAGATTAGCGGCATCAGCTACTTGTTCTTCAGAGGTATGGTTTACACCGCGGCAGTGCTCAAACTCCGTCTTATAAAACGAGGCAGCACTAAAACCGTTGATAGTCGGTGTTTTATCGTTTTTACAGTCCTCTTTACCCTGCAAAAAATAGCTATCAGATGCAGTAGTCAAACGTGACACACGTCGCAGTAGTGTTTGGGCGTCTTCCGGTCCCTGAGTTGCAGGAGCATCGGTTAAGCCTAGGCCAGTTGCCGGACCTGGGGCTTTGCCTTCTGACACAGCTTTAAAGCCCTCGGCTACGTCCTTTAATGTGGCTGCGTCTTTCTCAAAGTCGGCGACAATCATGGAGACCGATTGCAGAACCTCTTGGGGTTTCTTGAGAGCGGCGTCAGGTTGATCGATCTTTTGTTGCAGATCTTCGAGCTGGGACTTTAGCTTAACTAAATGCTCGACCGTTTTTTTGCCTTCGGCCATGAGCCGACTTTTTTCGCTGGTCTGCGTCTTAGCATCAATGCTTGCCCCGGCACTGGCACCGGAGCTCCTAGACCCAGTCGAAGTCATTCGACGCGTTAAAGTTCCGTAATCGCCTAGACCGCCACCGCAGCTGGTGACGAGTAGTCCCATAATCAGGACGTAACATAGAGAATGCGGAGTCTTCATCTTAATCCCCTTAGTTCGCGTTTCTCTATTTTCCGAACCTATAGATTCCGTATCGGTTAGTAGACGAAAAATCTTTAGCGGAAATGCGATTAAGCAGATTTAAGTCAATGATTGTCGATGGCTGCTAGGTGGGCTGAATTCGGGGCAAAGCGGCAAAGTGCATAGGTATGATACAGAATTCTTAGGTTTTCTGTTGGTTGCTGAAAGTTGCGGTATGAGTGATGCTTAATCCGATACCTTAACTTCCAGCCAAACCCTATCGTAGAGAGGCGTCGCGTCGCCGAGATCATTCAACATCTC
>OMIY01000220.1 GCA_900299215.1 bacterium
ATTCAATGAGCTGATCACGCCTGTCGTTTAAAACGCTGTCAAAGTCGCAGTCCTGCTGGAGTAAGAGTTGAATCTGTCCAGTCATCACAGGGTCTGTACTTGCAGCCGTGAATCCACCTCCAGCTCGTGCCAACTTGGCACCGTGGCTTGCTGCGGCTAGGACGCTGGTCTCTTCCACTGCCATCGGCACCAAGACATCGCGACCGTTTACTTTGAAATTAGTGGCGATCCCAAGCGGCAGCCCGAAGGTGCCAACACCGTTTTCGATGAACACGTCAATAAGTTCACCTCGCAAATTGCCAGCAAACCCGAGCGCATCGATGTCGCCGTGGGGAAGTCCAGAGAACACCTGTACAGCACGTAAACGCTCTGAACGCGGTAGCTCATAAAATCCAGGCAATCTCGACGATGGTCCCTGCGGGCTCCGGTCACTTGCTAGCTCGCATTCTTCGCGCAGCCGGTTAGCATCTGGAGCAGTTTCATGCCCCCCGGTAGGGTTCTTCAATTGGCCAGTAGGAGCTGATTTAACGTCCATCTTCAACCTCATTGCGTCAGTATCGGGGGGTACTACGACTGACCGGTTCAGTTGTTGTAAACCGATCCACTAACGAGAAAAACTGCTCTGAACGGTGTGCGCGTCGCACCAGATCACTGAGTGATCTCGCGCCCGTCACAACCATGGCAATGCGTAATCCTTGCGCAAAAGTAGTCAATTGCTGATGCACAGCGTCTTCGCTCTCGAGAGCGGCACGCAGGAGCGGCAGTCCGATTCCACACACATTGGCTCCGAGAGCACAAGCTTTGGCCACCATCAGACCATCGCGAATACCACCGGTTGCGGCTAACGATACATGGGGCAAAGCCGCTCTGATCGCCGCTAGCGATACCGCCGTAGGGATGCCGAAGTCACGGAATGTTTGTGCAACCGCCCTCGTGACCGAAGAGGAAGCTCGCTCGCCCTCGATCATGCTCCACGACGTTCCGCCTTTGCCGCCACAGTCTAGCGCCGCTACACCGGCTTCCATGAGCCTCTGAGCGGTAGTGGGGTCAAGTCCGACGCCCACCTCTTTAATCAGCAGTGGGACTGACAGCGCCTTTGCAATCGCCTCAATTTTGTTGAGGACACCACGAAAGTTGCGATCGCCTTCAACTTGCACCACCTCTTGCAGCACATTGACGTGAATTGCCAATGCGTCCGCGGCGATCATGTCGACCGCCCTTTGACATAAATCAGTAGCATTTGCACTGAGGAGCTGAGCGATGCCGATATTACCAATCAGAAAGAGGTCTGGTACGGCCTTTTTGACGGTAAAGATGCTTGCATGATCCGGATTGTCGAGAGCGACGCGCTGAGAACCAACACCCATTGGTATGCCAAAGGCACTTGCCGCCTTAGCAAGGCGCAGATTGATTTCCGCGCCGCGTGCCAATCCCCCGGTCATACCGGTGATCAGCAGCGGGAAGCGGAACCTGCTGCCCAGAAACCAAGTTGAGGTGTCCAGATCGCTCCAATCGAGATCGGGAAGTGCGCAAGGAAGCAAGGTAACTTCTTCAAGGCCGGTATAGCGATCAGTGGCCTCGACATCCCTGGTTGCGCAGATGCTTATGTGCTGATTCTTTCGCACCAGAGTCATCAAATCGGCTAGAGCTGTACAGTCGGATGGCTCCACTTCCAGCTGCAAACGACCGGCCGCTCCTGCAGTTGTGGCTTTGCCCCAGCGCAAAGTAATCGTGTGAGTTTCATCAAAGGTGACGCGCAGCGACCCACCGTGTCCAATTTGCTCTACGAGCAACGGTGAGACAAAGCTAACAACCAAGCTGTCAGTAGCAAGAGCGTGTACGGATCCGGGTCCGAGCACGAGATCGTGACAAACCAGAGCTGGATCTAGGGCAACGAATCGGCTTTGGTCCATCGTGGGCGTGCTACACTCCTGAGTCCTGCGGTCATAAAAAACAGACACTTGCCATTAGACACGGTAAAATGGAGGGTACCGCAACCAGGTTCCTAAGGAACGTCGAGGCATCTTAAGTTATGGGCCTAAGGGCCAAGGAGTCAATGTGATTTCAATGCGCGGTGTCAAAATGTCATTCGGAGACATAAGTCTCCTAAATGACATTACATTTTCTATCGCCCGGGGCGAGCGCGTGAGTCTGATTGGACCCGGTGGTAGCGGCAAGTCCACCATTCTCAAGCTTCTCCTTGGGCTATTGGCCCCAACGGCCGGAGACATTGTGCTCATGGACACTGACATGGTGCACGCCGACGAAAGGGAGAGGCTGGAGACTCTGAAGCGAGTTGGAATGGCGTTTCAGCAGGGTGCGTTATTCGATTTTATGACCGTGGCCGACAATCTTACGTTTGCTATGGAGCACATGACGGATTTGACGCCTGAGGCGATGGCACAGCGCATTGACAGCCTCCTTGCTGGCGTCAAGCTTAGTCGCACGAAGAATATGTTTCCGTTTGAACTGTCCGGAGGTATGCAGCGCCGTGTCGGTATTGCGAGGGCCTTGGCGACGGACCCGGTAGTTTCCATCTTCGATGAGCCTACAGCTGGGTTGGATCCCGTGACATCCACGATCATCTTGAACATGATCGCTGATCTAGCTGGCACCGGAGAGGATCGTGCTCAACTTGTAGTGACCTCCAACGTCGAAATCGGCATTCGCTTTGCCGATCGCTTGTTAGTGCTGAACGAAGGCCGCATTGTGGCAGATGGGCCATGGCGTGAGTTATTGCTGCATGGCTCGGATTGGGTTAGGAATTTTCTTGGAGTTCGGCTAATTGGTTTAGATCTGGAGTATGCCCAAGGGCTGAAACTGCCTTCTGAGTTTATTGCTCAGCACTGGACGTCATGAACAGGACGTCATGAACTGGACTTGATGGATAGGTACTAACATCGCATGTATTGGCTAATGACCGCGCTAGCTGCATTCCTCACGCGGCTACCTGACCGTGCCATTGAGCGGTTAGCGTCGGGTCTTGCTATTGTCGCATTTGATTGTTTGCGCGTGCGGCGTCGCACAGTCCTTCACAACCTAGCACTAGCATTTCCCGACAAGTCGTTGGCCGAACGAAGGAAATGCGGGCGCATGTCTTACTATCATTTTTTTCTGACAGCTTTCGAGTTTTTGACCAGTTCGCGTGTAGATCTCGCTGGCACCGTCAAGTTTGTCGGTGACGAGCATATGCGGGCAGCATTGGCCGGGGGTCAAGGTGCCTATATTCTCTGTATGCATCTCGGCAACTGGGAGGCTATGGGAGCTGCGTGCAGCCGTCATTTTGGTCCCTCGCACGTCTTGGTCAAAACGGTTGGCACCTCGGGGCTCAATCGATTTGTGTCTGAATACCGTGAACGCAATGGTTTTCACTGGGTTAAACGCCAGCGCAAGGGCGACGGTCTCAAAGCAATCGCCAACATTCTCGCCAAGCGTGAGGTGGTTGGGTTTGTGATGGACCAGGCGCGACCAGGAGAGCCTAAATTGCCTTTTTTTGGGCATCCGGCAAAGACCAATACCAGTTTTGCTGCGATACTTCGCCGATACCCAGCAGCCGTGGTTCCTAGTTATGTCATTCGCGAGGGATTTCATCGTCACACGGAGTATTTTTTACCGCCCATCGAATTAACTTTTTCAGACGACATACAGGCGGACGTGGTTAAACATTCAGTCATGTTTAATGCAGTCGTAGAGGAATGTGTGAGACGTTCGCCAGAGCAGTATTTTTGGCTGCATAATCGGTGGAAGTGAGTCATGTCTGACCAAACAATAAAGTCACTCGGTCATCGTCCTCGTCTTTTGGTCACTGATATAGACAACACTCTATTTGACTGGGTCGGTTATTACGTTGCGGCGATTGCCGCTCTTCTGGCTAAAGTAGAATCCACAATTGGAGTGTCTCGCGACATTCTATATCGCGAGGTGCGTGAGGTATTCACAGCTCATGCATCCATCGAATATCCATTTCTCGTGCAGGAGCTGCCATCGGTGATGGCGCATTATGGCGACGACATCGACCGGATGCTCAAAGAGGCCGTGGAACCAGCGCGGACCGCTTTTTTGGCGGCCGGGCAAGAGAAGCTGAAACCTTACGCCGGTGTCATTGAGACGCTTTCTGAAGTGAGACGACGTTTTCCAGGGCTACCATGTGCGGCTCTTACCGATGCACCACGCTATGTCGCCATGTGGAAGCTAAATAAACTGGGGTTGCTGCCGTTTTTTGATGCTGTTTACGGCCTGCCTGATCCACGCCTACCGACTCACGAGGCCCTGGGGCGCGTGAAAGTCGACAGTGAAATCCTGCTCAAGCATCTGGGGCGCCGTAGTTTTGATTTTGCAGGGCGTATCCGAGTTTTACCGGATGAGTATGAAAAGCCCGGACATCGAGGGCTAAAGACTGTTTTAATGGATTACGAACTCGATGAGGCTGGTCCCGAAGATCGGCGTCGGGTCATTTGGATCGGTGACAATCGCCGCAAAGACGTGGCTCTAGGGAAACGTCTTGGTGTTTACACTATGTGGGCATCTTACGGCAGACCTGAGGCTGCTGACCTAGCCGCACTCTCTCAGTTTAGTCCAGTGACCAATATCGAGAAGAACGCCGAAGTGTCAGCCGGAGATGGCGCGACACCAGCTCCGGACGCAGTTTTGACCAAGTTTTCTGAAATGCTCGATCTTATGGCGCAACTTTGAGGTCGGTGCCAGCCAAGGACTTTAGCCAGTCAGTAAAAGCAGGGACGAGGGTATAGACGCCACCCTCTTCACAAGTGCCAGAGCCACGTGAGGTGACGCCGACAACGCGCAAGTCACCTGTGCCAGTGCGGGCGAATACGGGGCCTCCGCTATCACCTTTGCAGGTATCTGGCTCACCGAAGCCACCGGCATAGAACTCAGTCGCAGCTAACGCGGGCAGCTCGATGATTTCCGTCTTGCGGATCGACCGACCGTTTTCGTTGACCTTCAGGACGCTAGTCTTTTGTTTATATTGAGTTCTAAATGGGGTCTCCGCAGCCGCGAGTTCGTGAGCAGTCCATGGTGAATCCCAAGCTGACTTTTGCCCGTAGCCAGCAAGCGTTAACTTGGCCTGGTCTGTAAACACCGCGCTCACGGACTCTAATGATAAGACTGTTGCGAGGACCGTTCCCTTTGCTGGCTTGGCAAGCTCCCAAAGGGCGATATCGTAGGCTTCATTC
>OMIY01000221.1 GCA_900299215.1 bacterium
CCGGATGCAGCTCCAACGGCCAGAGTGAGGCGCCCATCACCGTCAAACTTAATCGTTTGCTTATCTACTGGAACTCGCAGCGCGTAAGGCACGTAGGAAAAATTTTGCCGCGGATAAACTTTGCCACTAGCCGTGATCTCAATGTAAACAGGTTCTTCGCTAGCACCGAAAATCGCTGCAGCATCTGTGGTGCCGAGGTCGAGATTTATAGTGAAGACGCCATTCGTCAACGTGACGGCTGGAAAGTCTATAGTTTTGCCGAGCTGACTGCCATCAGTGACCTCGCTCCAAAATTTGGCCTGCATCGGCACAGTGCCATCGAGCGGAGCGCCGTTAGATGTGGTTAGGCGGCCTGAGTAACTCATCGCAAAGCCAGCAGCCCAAGCGCGACTCGCTGCAATTAGACTCAAAAGCACCAGCCAAGCCGCCACTGCTGGCAAGCTACGGGGCAGTGGTGATTTTGGCCTCAGGCTCATGCGGGGGGTATCCAAGCAAAGGTTCAGCATCTTCCGTGTCCCATATAAGGAAGGGATCGGAGTCCTGAGTATAAACTTGAATATGTTTTGTAATGATCCGATATTGCGGAATATTTTGGCAGGGTTTCATCCCCTGTATTGAAGGGGGTGTGATCAAACTACGGCATTTGCATGTAAGGTGCTGATAATACCAGCGTAACTGTGGTGCCAGCAGCTTGGGTTGATTGTTGCTCATAAGTATCCGATATCAAGCTAGAATACTGAACGCGTCAACCTTGTAGCCAGCGATAAAAGCGTTGTCATCGCTCTTGGAGTAGAGGCGTCGGAAAATTAGCCAGTTAGTACCATTTTCCCAATGGCACGAGATTTGCTCATGCGCCATTCGCACCAACTCGTTCAACCCGGAGTATGACCCTAATGACAAGGCTAGCAAGCTTTGGTTTGTTTCTGTCGCTTTGCGCCTGCGGCGCAAGCTCTAAGTCCGACGTTGCTTTCACGGAGTCAGATCAGGCCACGTTCGATGAAATCGAACTTGAGATGACTCAACCGATTTCAAAAGCTCGATTGGAACAACTTCAAAAAATCTCCATTAAAAAGTTCTACGATTCACTGCTGACTCAATCTACTGATGATCCCTTTGTTGTTAACGGGCAAGTCGTCAGGGGCGTTAATTCCCAACTCAAAGGCGCTGAACCCTATTTCAATCGCCTCGCGGAGGCCTACGACAGCTGGGGAGAATTTGCCGCCAGCGAATTTGAACTGTCAGTGGCTCCAGGGCGCCAGATTACTCGCACAGTTTTCTCTGATTTGACGAGAGATTTTGCCAATAGGACGGGTGTTTTTGCCAAGTTAAAGCCAACATCTGCCAACTCTAAAAACAAACAAAAAGATGCTGAAAATGCCCCACTAAACCTTGCCGACGCAAGGCTGGACAGAGGTAATCTCGGAGCATTGGCCGCGCTATCTCTGGCCATTCAATTTGCCCGTGGACCAGGTTTGGGGTTGGCGACAAACAGTCTTGATGGTGCAGCCTGCAATAGTCTGACCGATATGTCCGCCATCAACAGGTTGGACATCGGCAACAACAGTGGCGCGATCCAAAGTATCTGCACGGGTACTTTCTTCAAAAGTGATCCTTCGTTTGACTACATGCTAACGGCTGATCACTGCACGCAGGCCAATGGCAACTCGTTTTTTACCAAAAACGCTAGCGGTCAGAACGTTCAAGGTATCGTCATTCGCAATGCCACTGGGAACGGTCCGGAACCTAAAGACGTGGCGAAGCCAGTATTTGCTTCACGCGATTTGTCGGTGATCGCCTTTCCCGTGGGTACAGCGCGGGGATATATGTCAGTTTCCACGACAGCAGCGCGAACAGGTGATCCCGTAAAACTAGCGGGCTATGGTAAACGCGATCATCTCAAGAACGGCGGTTCAGCGGGGATCTTGAATTGTGGCTCCAATATTGTAGCGCAGACTGTACAACAAGAGGGCGCGATCGTACTTTATGGCTTCAACACACCAACCGTTAAGAATGTTCCACTCGGCACTGGCTCTGTCAGCAGTGGCGGCGACTCTGGAGGTCCACTGATTCGCATAGCTCAGGATGGTAAACCAGAGATCATTGGCGTCGTGTCAAATGGTAGCGTGTATGATGGCAATATGCCCGAGACCGGCGGCTTCGGCAATTATACCGACGTAAATTCGAGCTGGAGCAAACCCTTCATCATTCAACGATCGAACTTGAAACAGCAAAATATACCGTACTGCACCAATGGCGCTAATAACGGTAACGGCTACGGCTTCCAGCCAGGCATAGGCGGTCCAGACAACAAGACATGTCGTGTTCCGCAGCCAAAAAATGGCAAAAATAATCAAACTCCAAAGGGCGGTTAGCCTAGCGAATATTCCGGTACGCCGCAACATAAGCCTCAGGAAGTCGTTCCTCTAGACCAGGACTCCCGTCAATAATCACGTTGATATCGCTACGCATCATATCCATCACTTCTGGTAGTGACTGATAGAAGCCAGTGATAGCTCCAGGAGAAAAGTCTTTGACGAACGGTGGGTGCATATACCAAGCCATCGCGTCGTAAGCTCGTTTCGGTAAGAACCGGTCGACCCGCACCGCTTCGGTTAAGTTGACAGCAGAGTCAGCGGGGTAGGGAACCAGCGCGATCGCTGGAAAACGACCGTCTGGAATCTTGCCGGTGTCGTAGGTGGCAAAAAATTCGTCGAGAGAAATTTCGACTGCCTCGGTCACCAACTCAACAGCGCGCGTATCACCGTTATTCTTGTAGAAGAGCTGCGAATCACAGCGTGCAAACCAATCGTCACCGCGGGCGTTATGAACCGCCAGACCGTGTTCCCCGGACTCTCTGATTTCGCCGTCACGATCATGAAGAATCTTGCTAAACGCAGCCGCCGTACGTCGCGAGTATCCATGACTCTCTGCCCAGGCCAGGGTTTGACGACGAGGATTGCGAATATGTCCCGAGGCAAAACCATCGGTCAGGAAGTGGTCGGCGAATGCAGCTTGGAACAGTGCTTCGCGCAAGGCCTCATCAGCGCCCGCATCGCCCGACTGCCGCAATTCATGAGCGCGTGCCGCCAGGGTTAAAGCATGTTCGTGTTCGGTGACATATCGTTTGATGTTGTAAAAGCCGAAGTGGTCTTCGTTATGCTCAGCTAAGTTGATGTAGTTGCGGTAATTGAGGGCAAAGCCTTTCGAGAAGTCCGGATACTCCGTGTCACGATGCCCATCCATCAGACTTTGTGCCGCTTGTATCTCCTCCTGAAACAGTTTGCGTGTGGAGTCGATGTTGTTGCGGAATAGTTGGTACCAGGGTTCGCGCTTCTCGCGAAAGAGTTCGGTGGCATTCTCGTAGAAATCAGCACTAAAGGCGATCAACTCGCCGTAGCTGTAGCGCTCAATGCCGTCAGCCCTGGCGAAGCTAGGTTGGCAGTCACCCCGCTTGCCGCAGGATTTGTGATAGCTCTGATCGCCGATGATAATGTGCTCACCAGCGCTGAATTTAATTGATGATGTTGAAGTTTGGTTCTTTCCGCAGGCCCAGAGAGTAGCCACAGATGCGACAAGCACAGCACTACGAACCATCAGTCATCCTCAGTCTTAATGTTACGACTGGAATTATGATGCTTAGTTGAAAGGACGATGTCTACCGCTCAACTATTAATAGTTCGTGTAGTAAAGGTCGAAATATTAAGCCTGTGTAAAGCCGCGATTAAGGACGTCTTGTCGCTTCGGTGCGGCGCTCAAAGTTTCTAGATTTTTCGCTGCGAGCTGGCCGCAGGCTGCTGAGACTTCAAGACCCTTACTATAGCGAACTGGTGCCGGAATCGAACGTTCAGCAAGGTAAAGCTGGAAATCCCGAATCGTCTGATCATCTGGGCGCTGATAAGGCAGACCTGGGTGAGCATTAAACGGAATTAAATTTACTTTGGCGCGGAGACCGTGGAGAAACTTCACAAGTTCTTTGGCCTCACGGATACCGCAATTTTTATCCTTGATCAGGATGTATTCGATGGTGATTTTGTCCCCAGTCATTTGCTGATAATCCAGCAAAGCAGACTTTAGCTCTGCCAGAGGATAACGCCGATTGATGGGCATGAGCTCAGTACGTAGATCATCGCGCGCACCGTGCAGCGAGATTGCCAGTGCCGCCTGCACATCGCGTGCAAGGCTGCGAATCTGAGGAGCTAGGCCGGATGTTGAGACGGTGACGTTGCGGACACTAAGGCCAAAAGCGTCTTTGCCAGTGAGGCGATTGACGGCAGCAACGACGTGGTCGTAGTTGTCTAGCGGCTCTCCCATACCCATAAATACGACGTGAGAAATGCGCCGCCCCTCGGGCTGCACGATTTGCTCGGCGATGGCGAATTGGGCGAGGATCTCAGCAGTGGTTAGATGCCGCACAAATCCAAGACGGCCTGTCTGGCAAAAGCTGCAGGCAAGTCTACAACCGACCTGACTCGAGACACACAGGCTGGTGCGGCCCTCGTAGCGCAGGATGACCGATTCGATTAGGCCGCGCTCGCTTTTAAGCAGAAGTTTACTCGCCCCGTCTGCGCTGTCTAAACGGCTAACGGTCTCCGGTAGATCCCATTTTAGCTCGGATTCCAATTTGGTCCGCAAGGCTTGCGGCAGATTTGTCATGCTGCCAACGGCAAAAGTCCTCTTGCCGTAAAGCCAGTCTATTAGCTGCTGCGCACGAAATTTAGGCTGGCCCCATTTAGTCAGCAACGCTTGTAGGTCTGATGGTGCTAAACTAAGTGCATGTATGGCACTTATGGGCGCGGTTGGTTGATCTAGACTGGCGTTTTACATAAAATCCGCTGCTTAATATCATTATAAAGTGTCCTATATAATGAAACGTACTATTAAAGTCAAATTAGGCGTGAGCTCTAGGGAGTGCTGCTGATGTCTGAGCGAAATCCTTCCGTAACCTCCAGCCAATCTGGGCCTCAGGCCTCCCTTTTTGACGTGGCGGCACGGGATATTGCCAGGTTGAAAGCCGTCATCAGCGTGGTGTCTCGCCACGGTTTTGGAGAAGTTCTCCAAAGGTCTCCACTTAGTAAGTTTGTCATTGGCAAGCTGCAAGACGCTGAGACTGGCACTGCTGCTAAGGCAGGTCCCCCGGCGGTTCGTTTGCGTCGTCTTTTTGAAGACTTAGGACCAACTTACATCAAATTTGGTCAGATCTTATCGATGCGTCCTGATCTCTTGCCTCGGTCCTATATCGAAGCCTTGGAGGAATTGCAGGATCAGGCCCCTGTGGTCCCTATAGCCGACGTCAAGGCAACGATTGAACGCGGGCTCGGGCGTCCCGTCGAGCAGCTCTTTGCCAGTTTTGATGAAGCTCCTCTTGCGACCGCCTCTATCGGCCAAACTCACCGCGCCCGCACCCACGAGGGCGTGGAGGTCGTCGTCAAGGTACAGCGCCCGGGTATTGAGCAAGTCATGCGTGGAGATTTGGACCTCCTTTACATGGTTGCAAAGCTACTCGAGGTAGGCATCGAAGAGTTGCAGCTGATTCGTCCAGCCGAAACTGTGGCGCAATTTGAAAAAGCCTTGGTGCGAGAACTCGACTTCACCGAGGAACTCCGCAATTTGCAGACTGCCCGCAGTTACCTGCAGCCTGACCGCGCTCTCACCATGCCGGAACCGTTTCCGGAACTCTCATGCCGCACCGTGCTGACGATGGAGTTTTTTGCGGGGCATTCGCTTAGAAAACTGACTCCCCAGTCGGACATCGCCAAGCACGCAGTGAGTGAAATCATGCAGTCAGCGCTACAGCAAGTGCTGATTGATGGTTTTTTTCACGGCGATCCGCACATGGGAAACATTCTGATCAATGAGAATAAACAAATTTGTTTGATCGATTATGGGTTGGTTGGGCGTCTTAGCAAGGAGCAGCAGCGCGAGATTGTAACTTTACTCATAGCTCTGTCCACTAAGGACGCCTCAGCGATTGCCTATGCACTACTGCGTATGGGGCACCCCCATGAGCGAGTAAACATCGCGGCATTAAAAGCCGAAATCAAAAAAATCATGGATCAGGTCTTTAGCTCCAAGTCGTTTGCTGACGTCGAAACCGAGGAATTAGCAGCAAGTATCCTCGAAGCCTCCCAGCGCTTTAAGATTGGACTGGCACCGGAATATGCGATTCTCATTAAGGCCGCCACCACCCTTGAGGGCGTTGTCCGCTCCTTGTATCCAGACATCGACGTAATGGATATTGCGACGCCATTTTTACAAAAATTGATGTCGCAGCGGTTTACGCCTGAGCAGCTGATGTCCGATTCGGTCAGCGGGCTTCTAGGGCTCACTTCTATTTTCAAGCAGTTACCCAGTCAGTTTGAGCAAATCATGCATGACGCCGAGACGGGTAACATCCGAGTGCGAGCAATCACACCGGGACTCGATTTAGTGGCACCCATGCTCCATCAGCTGGCTGGACGCCTAACTTTGACGGTATTTGCTGCGACCATGACCCTAGTCAGCGTCTTACTATTGTCATTTGCTGATCCGCAGCGTGTAAGCTCCTGGGTCACTTTTCTAGTTGTTTTCGCTGCTTTAGTGAGTTGGACTTGGCTTTCATTTTGGCATCTTTTTGGTCGGGGGAAGCCGATGCGCATAGGCAAAATCATGCAGTTTGTGCGTCGATGAAGTCGCGACGCTGTTTTGCAAGACCCTGAGAATAATGCATAAAGTAAATTTTATTTAAAATCAGCTAAAGTAAATGTCCCTTTTTACCGATAAGGCGCGAAATTATCAGGTAGAGGGGATTCATCATGCGCTTTAACACAGCGAAAGCATTATCATTTAGTTTCCTAGCGTTCTATTGTTTGAGTATCGCAGCCTGCGGTTCTGATAAAGCTCCAAAGACTAAATCATCCGCTAATACGGAAGAAGATGCCTCCGATGAAGAGGACGAAGCCGAAGCTAAGCCTACGAAAACCGCAAAGAAAACTGAAGCCAAGCCAGAACTGAACATATCCAAAGACAGCTGTCCGACTGGAGTAAGTCCTTGTCCAGCGGCTGCAACTTTACCGGCAACAGCAACTGCAACGGGAACAGGGACGATCACCCCGGGATCGACCGTTGCCACCGCAACCGGCACAGGCACCACGGCTTCGACACCTTGGGTGCCGACTACTGATAAACCAAAGTCTGATAAATCCCATCAAGGTCAACTCGCAGGATTGTGTTGGATTCCGATTTTACCCGACTTTATCAAGCAGAATATCTGTACTAGTAATAAATGAACACATAATTGAACTACAGTCGGTTAGTTTTAACTACAACTTGGTCTAACCGCATCTATTACGGTTTATTAGTAGGCCCAGTACATGCCACTACCTAGAGGGGATTTTTTACCCTCAAACCCAACGGCGATTGTGCGCCCAAAGAAGAAAGGTAGACCCCAGTCTATGACGTTTGCAAGCCCCTCGGATCCGCGGGCGCCTAGAGTCGAGAACACTAAATTATCTGAATTTAGTAACGACGCTGCGTTAGCAATTTGAAAATTGACTTCACCTGTAGGCTTGCCCCCTGAGCCAATAGTCTTAGCCATATATTTTTCTGCACTCGATGGACAAACAAATGCTTGTTTTTCGTCACATAGCGGTAAAGCATCAAGTTTGGGTAAAACAATATGATTCGATCCGCTGTCGATAAAACTGCTGATGGGACGGCTGCTGTAAGGCGTGAATAAAGCTGCGTATAGCCCCGGATACCTGACAGGATATGCGGTGAGACCTTTGGGTTGATTGTTGTCTTGCGTACCGATGCCAAGGATCATCACGCCACTTGCCGAGACTGCGCCGCCTTCACCGACTGCAGGTAATTTTATGAGTACACCGTTATTATCTTCCGGTAATGCTGCGACTGGATTCTTGAGACCACTTTCATAAACTATTTGGGTACAATTGCCGTCTTTGCAGGCATAAAATGGACTATCACCAACTGCATTTACAGGTGGGTAGTCCTGTTTGAAGAGGCCAACTCCGAAGATGCCGTTGAAGCCTGTTTGAGCGGGTGACACATCAGGCACGCTTTGCTCGATACTGCAAGGGCCTGGCATCTTGGCATACGCAGGATTAATCAAGTGGATGGGAATGTTAATCGTAGGCTCTTCTGCAAGTTTGA
>OMIY01000222.1 GCA_900299215.1 bacterium
GCAAAGTCTGAAGTAAAGTAGGGCCTTAGCTTGGCTTCGCATGCGTCTAAATCTTGGCTCCAAGGCGTGTCATCACGGTGGATGTGAGTCTGATTCATCGCTGTCGATACGAGAACTAGCGCAGCCACTCTAGCGGCTCTCTCCACGCTTAGTATTTGAGCCAAGAAGCCGCCCATCGAGATGCCGAGAAGCCTTGTGCGGGATACGGCTTCTGCCTCCCAGATGGCAGCGACATCGTCCACCATGTCGTTGATGGAAAAAGGGGAAGTGGTCTTGGTCAGCCCTGCGCCGCGGTTGTCGATGGCAAGGACGCGCCAGCCACGCTCCACCAGGTAGCGTCCACAGAGCCTAAAGTCGGTGAGTGATCTATTGTGGCCATTGATTAAAGTGACCCAATGGCCGTCGTCACCCCAAATCTCGTAGTTCAGCTCAACTCCTGGACGATACAACTGCGGCATGCTTTCCCCCGTCGTGCGGCGTTGCCCCATCTGTCTTACCACAGCGAATTATGTTTGGCGGCTACGACCTAAGGCCTTGGGGTGACGCCTTTTTTTTTCATGAGAAAAAAAGATTCTGCCTCGCCTATTGCTCCCTAGCCGTTTTCAGTTACATTCGGGGTCTGGTGAACGGCCTGGTCCTCAAGGGGTCTGGGCTACACTATAGATAGTGGTTGACGCTACAAGGCGGCACTAGATATGCTGGTTGTAGAGCTGTTCGCCCTGTCTAATCCGAGGCATACGTCAGCTCCCATCGGGCCTGAAATGGGCTCCAATGGGGGGCTTGGTATCCCTTTGACTTTGGATGCACCGGACAGTCCCAATTCCGGTCCCATCAGTTCCTTTCATGGAGGTCCCGATGTCACAACAGAGCCCACTTACCGCCCCCACCACTGCAGCAGACCGGCGCGCAGCATTGGTCCAAACACCTGCACAGGCCGGCGGTGTCGATCCAACAATCCGCGTCCGTAAGCGCGACGGTCATCTTGAGACCGTTGACCCGCTTCAGATCGTACTCAAAGTTGCTAGGGCTGCTGACGGTCTGCCTAACATCGACCCGCAACTTGTGGCTGAAAAAGCCATCCGCGGTATTTACGACGGGGTTTGCACCACCGAGCTCGATGCATTGCTTATCAGTAATGCTGCTATGCTCATTGCAGAAGAGCCCGAGTATTCAAAACTTGCAGCGCGCCTACTTGACGTCTACATCGCCAAAGAAGTCTATATCGTCCGTGGTATAGAATCCTTTTACGACTCAATTATGGCAGGCTTCCGTGCCGGTATTATCTCGTCGTCAACCTACGAGTTCGTATGCAAACACGCTTTTGCCCTCAACTCGGCCATCAAGCGTAAAAGCTCCAATCACTTCGAGTATTTTGGATTGCGCACGGTTTATGATCGGTATCTTCTTAGGGACCCAGAAAGTCGCCATGTAATCGAGACCCCGC
Organism: bacterium; assembly: GCA_900299215.1. GTDB lineage: Bacteria > Bdellovibrionota_B > Oligoflexia > Oligoflexales > CAIYRB01 > CAIYRB01. The sequence goes on from OMIY01000222.1 coordinate 1,445, forward strand.
AGTACTTTTTCATGCGGGTGGCTTGTGGTCTTTCGACGAACGTCGACGAGGCAATTGGCTTCTACAATCTGATTTCGTCGTTTGAATACATGCCGTCGACCCCGACTCTCTTCAACTCGGGAACGGCTCACCAGCAGATGAGCTCCTGCTACCTTCTCGACAGTCCGGCTGATGATCTCGGGTCGATTTACGACAAATACCGGGACGTGGCGATGTTGTCTAAGTTTGCAGGCGGCATCGGACTAGCGTACCACCGTGTCCGCTCCCGTGGATCTCTGATCCGCGGCACCAACGGTAAGTCTAACGGCATCGTTCCGTTCTTGAAGACCCTCGACTCATCGGTAGCAGCTGTTAATCAAGGTGGTAAGCGCAAAGGTGCTGCTTGTATCTACCTAGAGACATGGCATGCCGATATCATGGACTTTCTACAACTACGCAACAACACTGGGGATGAAGCCCAGAGGACACACAATCTAAACCTCGCCAACTGGATCCCAGATCTGTTTATGAAGCGCCTCAAAACAGACGAGATGTGGTCCTTATTCGATCCTTGTGATGTGCCGCATTTGCCGGATTTATACGGCGCTGAATTCGAAACTGCCTACGTGGCCGCTGAGGCTTCTGGGCTAGCGAAAAAGCAGGTCAAAACTCGCGAGCTATATGCGTTGATGATGAAGACCTTAGCTCAAACCGGTAACGGTTGGGTGACGTTCAAGGACGCTTCGAACCTCAAATCGAACCAGACTGGTGTGGGCGAAAATGTCATTCACCTCTCCAACCTTTGTACGGAGATTCTCGAGGTCACTTCTGCCCAAGAGACCGCTGTATGCAATTTAGGTTCAGTCAACCTTGCGCGGTATGTGACTGATGGTCGTATTGATTACGATAAACTTGCGCAGAATGTTCAGCTAGCAGTTCGATACCTAGACCGCGTTGTCGACATCAACTTCTATCCCATTTCACAGGCCGCGACGTCAAACCATCGCTGGCGTCCAGTCGGACTAGGCGTCATGGGCTTGCAAGATGTCTTCTTCAAGCTAGGACTGGCCTTTGATGGTCCAGAGGCCCGTGAGATTTCCTCTAAGATTCAAGAGGTGATCTACTTCAACGCGCTGAAGACCAGCTGTGAGCTTGCTCGCGAGCAGGGACCTCACAGCAACTTCACCGAGACTCGTGCAGCCAAAGGGGATCTGCAATTCGATCTTTGGGGAGTCAAACCGACGCTTCCAGAGTGGGATGAGCTTAAGGCGCAGATTCGTGAATTTGGTCTACGTAACTCGCTGCTTGTGGCCGTTGCACCCACGGCGACGATCGCTTCGATCGTTGGTTCTTACGAGTGTATCGAGCCGCAGATCTCAAACCAGTTCAAGCGTGAAACGCTTTCTGGCGAGTTTCTACAGATCAATTCCTATCTCGTTGACGACTTGCGCAAGCTTGGACTCTGGAACAAGTCCATTCGCGCCAAGATCAAACTGAATGAAGGTTCGATCCAAAAAATTGAAGAGATTCCAGATAGCATCAAGCAAATCTACCGTACGGTTTGGGAAATTCCTATGCGGTCGCTGATCGACATGGCTGCTGAGCGCGGCCCATACATTGATCAAAGCCAGTCTTTGAATCTCTTTATGGAGAGCCCAACGATCGGCAAACTCTCGTCCATGTATGCATACGCTTGGGAAAAGGGTCTTAAGACGACCTATTACCTCAGGTCTCGTTCCGCTACGAAGATCGAGAAAACGACCGTCTCAAATTACACTGAGACCGAAGCTGTTGCTTGCTCGCTTGAAAACCCTGAAGCTTGTGAGGCTTGCCAATGATGTTACTTGATCCAGGTTTAAACCTGACTTTGCGACCAATGCGTTATCCGATGTTTTATGAAATGTATCGGAACGCTATTAAGAACACGTGGACCGTAGATGAAGTCGATTTCTCGATGGATATTGGCGACCTGCAGCGCATGCCTGCATCTGAACGTCACCTGATTCATCGACTTGTAGCCTTTTTTGCTACCGGTGACTCCATCGTGGCCAATAACCTTGTCCTTAATCTCTATAAGCACATTAACTCGCCCGAAGCGCGCATGTACCTGTCTAGGCAGCTTTACGAAGAGGCACTGCACGTACAGTTTTACCTGACGCTTCTGGACACTTATCTAGAGGACGACAAGGACCGAGCCGCAGCATTTGCGGCAATCGACAACATCCCTTCGATCAAGCAAAAGGGTGCCTTTTGCATGAAGTGGATGGACTCTATCAATAATCTGGATCGCCTTGAGACCAAAGAGCACCGTCGGCAGTTTCTACTCAATTTGATCTGCTTTGCGGCTTGTATCGAAGGTTTATTCTTCTTTGCCGCCTTTGCTTATGTTTATTTCCTTCGTTCCAAAGGACTACTGCATGGACTGGCAGGCGGCACGAACTGGGTGTTCCGGGACGAAAGCTGTCACATGAATTTCGCCTTTTCTGTGATCAAGGAAGTCCGCAAAGAGGAGCCCGATCTCTTTGATGCCGAGATGACCCGCCAGGTCATCAAGATGATCGACGAGGCTATCGAATGCGAAATGGTCTTTGCCGAAGACGTACTTTCGCTTGGAGTGGCTGGTCTTTCGACACGCGATATGCGCCAGTATTTACAATACGTAGCTGATCAGAGACTGGCGGCGCTGCTTATCCCTCCAGTCTACAATGCACGTAATCCATTTACTTTCTTGGAACTGCAGGACGTTCAAGAGCTAGCTAACTTCTTTGAGCGCCGCGTGTCTTCTTACCAAGTGGGCGTATCGGGCGACGTTGCCTTCAATGAAGACTTCTGACCGGAAAGTGTATAAGACTTAGCAACACTAAGCTGAAGCTGGACACAATCTCCCGCTTCAGCTTTTTGCTTTTCGATACGCGTCAATGTACGTCCGAAATGCGCCATTTCACCCATCAAACCTGTCTAAAATTTTGACACTCTAAAAACACCCTGCACTCACCAACCCCAGCCCTGAATGACCCACAAAAAGATCAGGATTCTAGCGTCTTGCAGGACAAATTTTTTTACCGCCCCAAATGGAACGGGGGTTGCAAACCAGAACTTATCGCTTCTCTAAACAAGAATCGATGAATTCTGAATCTGTGTCTCTCTACACCCAAGTCACAATGTTGTGGCCGGTACTGAACATCCTAGTGGAAAGGAAATTGTCATGAAAGCGGTAAAACTAATCACAACCATCTTAAAAATCAGCGCTGCCAGCGCAGCGATAAGCTGCAATTCGCCAATTAAGCAGAGTTCTGCTGCGCCAGCCAAGCTAGACGAGTTTAGACAAACGTTAGATTCACTTGATCTCGGCTGTAGTTTTGAGGCCATCACTGCCCAAATAGATGATGACACTTCTAGCTCAAAGCCTGATGACAAAATGGCGAAAACTCTAAGCGTCTGTGAACGAGCTCGGGAACAATACGCCATATTGCTTAGTAAATATGACGCCAATCACGACGGAAATCTAAGCTCGAGCGAGATGGCAGGCGTGGCTTTAGCATTTAAACAGGCCCAGAAGACGGAAGTCGACAAAAATTCTGATGGTGTCATTTCTGATGACGAAATCAAATTATGGCGTGCACAAAACCTGTCGACACGAAGCGATAAACTTGAAGATAATTTCAGTTCAGCTTGCAGCACATTAACTAAAGATCAGGAGTCTTGCAGAGAACTTTACATTGAGAAGTGTCGTACCAACACTGCAAGCACATTGGCTACAGTGGTTGATGACAAGGGTGGACTAAATAAAGACGATTCGAAAAAAGATGACGGCGATCGCGATGAAAAGAAACGCTCCTCGTCCCGATCAGAAGACTAAGCATACCAGTCAAAAAGCCGGGCACGACTAATGTTCGGGCCCGGCTTCTTTGTTTTTTCCGCTGAATACTTCTTACTCTGCCCAGCAAGAAATCGCCCGGTTGCAGTAGTCAATTTGGCCACTATGCGCGCAGGTTGCTACGGCCTTGGCGTAAGCTTCATCACGGGTGCGACCGTGTAAAAACTGCGGAGCACTGGAACGGCCGTTATAGATGTCACCGGTTTTGCAGACCCAGCTGCCGCCTTCGGCTTGTGCGGCTGCGCCTAGAAACGTCTGACCACCGACAAGTAAAGATGCTGTTAATAAACAGCCGTATACGATTTTCATAATTTGCTCCTCTAGATGACATTGCTATACTGCCCCCCTTATATCCCCAGCGCCCCAGGCTGTCCAGAGCGCGCCTGTTACCCTGATCTCTCCGTCCATAAGGGAATTTTAAAGACCATGCCGCGTAAATTAGCATTTTTAGACCGCTTTCTGACCTTATGGATCTTTCTAGCTATGCTGGTCGGTATCGGCCTTGGTTATCTGTTGCCCGGGATTACACAAAAGATTGAGGCTCTTAGCGTTGGCACCACTTCTATTCCCATCGCCATCGGTCTGATCCTGATGATGTATCCCCCCTTGGCAAAGGTAAAATACGAGGAACTCGGTCAGGTCTTTCGTAACGGACGCGTCCTTGCTCTTTCGCTGGTGCAAAACTGGTTCATCGGACCACTTCTTATGTTTGGGCTAGCAGTCGCA
>OMIY01000223.1 GCA_900299215.1 bacterium
GCCGCTGTGTAAAGAAGTCGCATCATAGCTTTTAGTCTCCACTAATGACCGATAAAGATAAGAACTTAAGCTCGAATATCGCCAATTTGATTACTTGATTTCTGCATCATTTGATCGTAGTCGTTGATGGCTTTTTGGTAGGCCTCGTAAGAACGATGAGCCACAATCATATCTGTTAGATTCTTGATGGCATTAACGTTTGAGCCTTCGAGAAACCCTTGACGCATTTGTGGGTGAGCAACGGTTGTGATGCCCTCTGGAGCACCGCCGTAGTGAAGTAGGTTGTCACCAACACGCTCAAGACTTTCACCCTCTTTGATTTTAAAGAGTTGAATGCGATCTAAAAGATGTTTGTCTTGCCAAACTTCACCGGAATCATTGATTTCGAAGGCGCCAGCCCGAACGACGATATTGCCCTTCTCGCCCATAATAGGCATGCCATCCTTGTTGGCGAGCACCCCGTCCCGACTCACTGCCAGGGAACCATTTCGGGTATAGCGGACTCCATCGGGAGTGTTGACCGCCATCAACCCTTCCCCTTCAATCATGATATCTGTAGGGTTGCCAGTGCTTATGGCTGGTCCCTGGGCCTCATCACGAGTGACATCCGCGATGCCTACATAAGCCATTTCGTTGCCACGGATATTCATGAGTTGCTCCACGCCTACCTTGTAGTTGGCTGGAGGAAGTGGATCGCGGTAGTTTTTTTCGGGTTCAGGCTGCAGCAGCGTAAAAGTAACCCGATCGCCCTTGAACCCAACGGTATTCATATTCGCCATATTGTTGGCGATCGTCTCAAGGACACGCTCTTGAGCGATAGCACCTGATAGGGGCGAGTAGATATTTTTTAGCATCGTGGGTATCGCCGTATTTAGGATGGTTGGTAGGGGGGGTAGTAAGAGCAGAGATGGTGGGTCAGGTTAAGTAAAGCAACTTTAGTGCCAACTTGCCGACGTCGCTCCCGTTTGATTTTTGGCTCTATGATAAATGACTGTATGAGTTAGCCAAAATCAATCATTATTGGGAGATGGTTAACGCTTTGACACCGTACTGATGTCAGAGGTTCAACAAGGTAGGAATTTCACCGCGTCAAAAAAAGTCGCCAAATATCTGACGGGCCGAGTCATGATGGAAGATCAAAAGCAGAGCTTCGCAGCCGATCTCGAGGCCATTGAACGCCTAGGCGAATCACCCCAGGTAAGCTTTGCCGCTATTGAGCAAAGACTGGAGGGCAGAGGATTCGCCTCGTTCGCACTGATCTTCGCTTTACCTTTTGTCCAGCCCATTCCTTTGCCTGGCGTCTCAATTATTGTTGGTTTTGTCATGATCGCGTTAGGTTTAAGGCTAACTCTGGGTCATACCGGGACTCTCCCGAAGTGGCTGCGCCAGCGTGAGATTGATGGCCCTAAACTCATTAAGATGACCCAAGCTGCGCGAAAGGCTTTTGCTTATATTGATCCACTTTTTAAGGCAAGATTTTCGGTGATAGCGCAACCACCATTCCATAGGGCGATTGGGATTAGTATTGCTTTGAGTGGTCTGGCACTCATTCTGCCACTTCCGCCAGTCGTACTTTTCTCAAACTCACTCCCCGCTTGGGCCATCATCTGTGTCAGCATCGGCTATTTGGAACGCGACGGGCTCTTTGTGATCCTAGGCCACCTGATAGCTATTGCGACTTGGGTATATTTTGCCATGGTCTGGGAGGCCGTACGCATCGCCTGGGTCGCGATGTTGCAAGAATGGCCTTCACTCAAGACTTTACTTCAGTAGCTTAAGGTGACTCATGCTGATCAGCCGTAGCCAGGGTTTAAGCCGCCTCCAAGACTTCATCAAGAGTGGATTGGTCGCATATGGATCTCAGCGGAATCACGATCTTGGAGCCGGATATCACCAGCAAAATGTTTCAATGCTGTCGCCCTTTTTGGCACGTCGACTACTGATAGAGAGTGAGTGCATAAACGCAGCCTTAAGTCATCACTCCGGATCAGTGATCAGCAAATGGCTGGACGAGGTGATCTGGCGAATTTACTGGCGCGGATGGCTGGATCACAACCCCCAAATTTGGTCGGAGTATACACTCGGTCTCAAGCGCCTTTGTGACGATGGGCATTATGAAAAAGCAAACTATGTTGCTGCTATTCGAGGAAACACGGGCATAGCTTCGTTTGATGACTGGGTCACAGAATTGAAGAGCACCGGCTATTTGCATAATCACGCACGAATGTGGTTCGCAAGTATTTGGATCTTTACATTGAGATTACCTTGGCAACTGGGAGCAGAGTTCTTTCTCCGCCATCTTCTGGACGGTGACGCAGCCGTAAATACCCTTTCTTGGCGCTGGGTCGCAGGGCTCCACACCAAGGGCAAAAGATACCTTGCCACCGCCGAAAACATCGACCGATGTACGATGGGACGGGTGAAAGTAACTGAGAGACTGGCCACCCAAAGTGAAGCTGACTCTGTGGCTCATCTGTCACTTGATACAGAAATCGCAAATATTTCTGCTTTCCAACATTTCGGATCTGAATCGTTTAATGCTGAAAAACCATCGATTTTAATCATTCATCCCGATGATCTCTTGCTAGAACAAAGTGAACTGGCAAGTGCAAATGTCACCAAGATCCTAGCTATTGATCCCCACTGTCCAGTCATTCAATCCCAATTTGCTACGCTGGCAACTCATGCTTTGGGCCAAGCCTTGAAGGATGGAGCTGCTAGAGCTCAAACCCACTTTGGTGTTCCAATCTCTTGGATCAAATCTGACGACCTAAAAACTAGTCTCCTCGAGGTGCAGGGACCATTGGTTACAATGCGCCCAAACCGAGGTCTATGGTTTGATCTACTCACGAAAGCTTGCGAACATCGTCCATTGAGTGTAGTGCAAAGAAATCTCGATGCCGCATTGTTTCCGTATGCCACGAAAGGCTTCTTTTCATTCCGAGAAAAAGTTTGGGCTAATCCTGCGACCGGTTTAACCTCTCCCAAATAATTGGTCCGTATTTACCTGGATCACGTCCACGACGTGATAGAATACAGTGAATGAGTCTTTCAAGCTCAGGATCCTCAAGCTCACTGCGTGGGATCTTGGCTGGTACGGGCATCTCAGTTACAAGAGGACGACACAGACTTGCCCTGCGACCCAGATCACTGATCTGACCAGGCAAATGGCTCCTATTCTGACTAAGCGTTGCAATGCCGTCATCGGTAGACTTGATAAGACAGTAGACATACCCGCATGAGACGCGTTCATCACCCACCGCAAATGAGCGTGCCAGATGCGAAGTCGCATCGGAAGATCGATTTGCTTAGTCTCTAGGTAGCTGAACCACTGGGATGGTGGTGCTTTGAGCATGAGCAGCCAAGGATTCATCCGCGGATGTTGCACCTTTGCCATCAGAGCGGAAGATCGCACACCTGCTTCCGTCGGCCGCACTAAAAATAGTTCGAAGTTATTCTCGAAGCGCCTATCTATGAGGCGTGGCTCAAGTTCATAAATATTCGGTGCCTGCCAAAGTGGGTTCGCTAGGTCATCTAGTTCAGCATAGCGGTCAAATAATCCTGCAACCTTTAGCCCAGCATCGACAATAGCCTTGTACCACGCAGCGATGCCAATCCTTGCTTCTCTGGGATGCAAAAAAGTGTCGGCAAACCTTGCAGGACTATTCAAAGTTGCTAGTCCCATCTGTCTCAAACGTCCTGCAATGACAATAGACTTACTGGCGAGGATCCTAAGAATCCGGAGCGCCATGTTTATATCGTCTGCAGACGCTGGATCTATTCCTAGCAAATAAAACGTTCTTTGCAATTCATGGATCCACGATCTCGCCGCGCTGTTATAAACCATTAACCGAACAGTACCACCTGGCACCAATGCTTCACCAATTAACTTGAGAGTTTGTGTTGGATTAGCCATATGGTGTAGCACACCATATACGTCTATGTGCCTGAAGCGGCAGCCAAAGTCCTGCTGCCCTGAATTTATCCGGAGATAATGATCCAAATCTGCGTGTTCGAATTGGATCGAACGTGGGTACCATTTGCAACGCCAACGAGCGCGTTTCAGACTTGCTGACGACAGGTCGACCGTGACTATACTCTGACTCTTAGACTCCCACTTCCGAATGATATAGGGCAAAATCTCGCCACCGCCGCCGATCAGGACTTTGGTTGAGACTGAGCCCTCAATTACGCTGGCATAGGCAGGCGTGTTAACTATGCCGAGGTCACAAATTAGACGATTGGCAAAATGCGAATGAGTTAGATATCCATCTTGCCATCTAGGTTTGGCAAAAAGTGGGTAATGCGGATAGGGATGCAACTCGTAAAGTGCTCGGACTGACTTCACGATGCTAGAGTGCAGGATGCCACTAGATGAAATCGACGCTTCGCTAGTGCTCATAGTACACCTCCCCTCTCACCTCTTTGATATGCGATTACTGAATCGCATACTCTCTTATCTTGCGCCAAAGCTTGGCCCGACTGTAGCCTAATTTTTTAGCCGCCTCACCTTTATGAAAATTGGTTTCCCTAAGAGCGGCTATTATTAAATCAATCTCTTGTTGCCTAACGCTTAGTTGATCACTAGATCCGTGCATCGGAATCGGCTTACCTTGCACCTCGGGAGTCAGCTCACTTAATTGCAGGACTTCGCCATCGCCCATTACAAAGGCATACTCAATATTATTTCGTAGTTCTCTTATGTTACCTGGCCAATTGTACTTTAGCATGGCATCCATTGCGGCGTGATCGATGGCCGAAATTACGCGCTGGCGATGGCGATTGAACTCATCGATGAATAACCAGGTCAAAACCTCAATATCTCGCCCTCTTTCTGCTAGGCGAGGTAAGAACAAGGGCACCACGCGAACTCGGTACATTAAGTCAGCACGAAATTCTCTATCGTCCACCATCTTGCGCAGCGAACGATGGGTAGCCGACACTAACCTAACGTTAGCATTTATTAATTTAAAAGATCCCACTGGTGAGAATTGTCTTTCCTGTAACACTCGCAAAAGCCGAGGCTGAAGGTCCCGCGGTAGCTCGGCAATCTCATCCAAAAACAAGGTACCATTATGGGCGACTTCAAAGACGCCTTTCTTATCCGTGTGCGCGCCAGTAAAAGCACCTTTTACATGACCAAACAGCTCGGAAAGCATAAGCTCTGCTGTCAAAGTCGCGCAATTTAAGGCTTGAAATGGCCCCTTTGTCCGTGGACTTAAATCATGAATCGCCCTAGCAACTAGCTCTTTGCCGGTTCCTGACTCCCCTCGAATCAGAATATTGGCCTCACATTTTGCAGCCTTTTCAAGCCGACGAATAAATTCCAACATGTTGCTTGAAACTGTCACGAGTCCGTGAAATTGGGTTGGTTGAATTTTTGGAGGTTTGTGCAACTTCGGCATCACATGCGCCCTTTCAACATCCCCTGCCAGTACATTATCGGAAGCAGATCTTTCTTGAGGTGCCAGTAGATGCGCCGCTCTTTGGTAGGATCGAGCGGAAAGGAAGGCATCAACTTCCCGTCATAGCCAAACTCTGCCAAAATAACCTTGCCAATATCCGTGATCAGTGGACAGGACGAGTAGCCATCATAGCGCAGAAAGTCTTGCCGGCCAGCAAAGTGGCGCAATATGTTTTCTACAACTATAGGTGCTTGCTTTCTGATAGCGGCACCAGTCTTACTGTTGGGAATCCCTGTAACGTCACCAATCCCAAAAATATTGGGAAATTTTAGATGCTGCAGCGTAAATTTATCAACAGCAAGCCAACCACGCTGAGCTTCCTCATCGGAGGCAAGTTGCGACTCACGAACCACTTGTGGCGCACTCATAGGAGGAACCACATGAAGGAGGTCGAAAGCAACCTTCTCTTGCACCAAATTTCCATTCTCTTGCCTTTCGAACATGGCAACGCGTTCTTTCGAATTCACGGCAATCAGTTTAGTTTGAAACCAAGTTTCAATTTCCTTTCGAGCGATCACTTTTTGCAACGGTGCTGCAAATTCTGGAAGTCCAAAAATTGCTGCACCTGCACTGGCAAAGATGATCCTAGTCCGTGGACGCACCCCTCTGAGGCGCCAAATGGCATCTGCTAAGTACATTACTTTTTGCGGGGCTCCGGCGCATTTAATTGGCACAGGTGGCATCGTAAATATCGCTGTGCCGCCACTGAACGATTCAATTGCACGACTAGCTGCGTCGATTTGGTCGAAAGCATAGACTGAGATCACACCATCGGTTCCCAATGCTTCCTTTGCACCGGCAATTTTCTCGTAATTGAGTGTCAGTCCCAGCGCCACAACTAATAAATCGTAGCCAAACTCATTGCCACTTGCTGTTTCAACTTTCGTATTTTCTGGCTTGATAGACTTAACGCTATCTTTGATCCAAGTAACTCCCTTAGGAATCACAGAGCTCATGGTGCGACGACTTGTGCTCTTCGGGACTAAACCAACCCCAGCCAAAGTCCAGTAAGGCTGGTAATCATGAAACTCACTCGGGTCTATAATTGCCACTTGTCCAGCGAGACCACTTCGAACCAAACGTGCCGCGACGGAGATACCACCGGTACCACCGCCTAGGATAAGAACTTTGAACTTATTCGTTTCCAAGTGATCTCCCACCGTCTGAGCAAAAATTAAGAATCACGTTTTAAAATGTTACAACATCGTCACATCATAATGGAACGATAGCGAGTTTGAAACACGGCCTCAATGCAACAATCGCATGTAATCATTATGCTTTTTAATACACGGACATTGGCACAGGACTTGGACTATCCCTCTTGTGGAATCAACCACGAGGAGATTTCGACCATGTCAGTGAAACACATCACTCCTACTGAGCTTTACCGCCTACAGCAAGAATCAGGTGCTCTCGGAATCATTGATGTCAGGGAGTGCGACGAGTTTGCAGCAATTAGCTCGCCTTTGGCCACTAATTTACCATTAAGCTCTTTTAACGTCGAAAATGTAGTAGATAAATTTGACCAAAAGGCGCCGATTTTTCTTCTTTGCCGCTCAGGATCGCGCTCGATGCATGCAGCGCAAATACTCGCGTCTAGAGGGTTTCAAGCCGTCTATAATGTTAAGGGTGGCATGATCGAATGGCAGGCAAAAGGCCTCCCAGTGGTACGACGTTAAGCCTGGAAAGCATTGAAATTTTGCGATAAAACCTGGGCACTCTAACGGCCAAGCTAAAGCTTTGCGCGGCCTGAATTGTTTTTTGCGACATCATGGAGTGCACAATGACTCACAGAGCCGCACAGGTTCCAACTATTCGCGCCGTTTTACTGACACTGGTAAGCACCTTTGGCCCTGGGCAGATCGGTAATGCGGAAGAGTCCCAAAGTCCACGCCGTGAGGTAGGCAACCTAATCATGGAGGGAATCCCCGAAATACCCGAGGCCCTCAAGGAAAGGCTGAGTCAGTACGAAAATGTCAGGTCGGCGGGCGTTGTCGGTTGGCTACCTGAAGGTAACGGTTTAGTGATCTCCACCCGTTTTGGCGAAACTGCACAACTCCATAGCGTCCAAGATCCGCTTGCCTATCGCCGCCAACTAACTTTTTTTGACGAGCCAGTAACCGGCGCCGAGATCAACCCAAAGCAGCCATTGATCCTGTTTCTGAAAGATCAGGGTGGTAACGAAAACCTGCAAATCCACTTGTTAGACTTAAAGTCAGGCCAGTCTAAACTGATAAGTGATGGATCGTCACGCCATCAATCTGCGCGCTGGGATCATCAAGGCCACCGCATTGCCTTTGCCAGCAATCAGCGCAACGGTAGGGATGTAGACGTTTATGTTGAAGATCTCACTCAACCTAATGCGAAGGCAGAGCTGGTCTTGCAAGAAGGTGGTAGCTGGACTCCACTCGAGTTCAATTGGGCTGGGGACAAATTATTAGTTCAAAAGGATATCTCAGCCAACGAATCTCAACTCTATATCCTAGATCTAGCCAGTAAGAAGCTCCGACGACTACATCCCGAGCTAAAGGCAGCTTTTGGAACAGCAAGTTTTAGCAGGGACGATAAACGCCTCTATGTCACCCATGACGGTTCAGGAGAGTTTCTATCTCTACATGAACTTGATCTGAACACATTCAATGAACGTTTTTTGACCCCAGATATCTCCGGCGA
>OMIY01000224.1 GCA_900299215.1 bacterium
GCTCTGCGCCAAGGCAGCACTGGTGATTCCAAACGCCAGCGCCCACAGCGCGATAAGTCGCGCGCTAGATTGGCCAAGTGTTTGAAATCTGAGCCTGGTCACCGGGGGGGCCTCCTAGGGCAAGAGGGCAGACCGATCCCTCCATCTAAGCCGGTCGGCATGCAGGTGCTGAATCTTTAGGTGTTTTTGGATGAGGTGAGAGAAGGCGGTGAAAATTCCAGGCGATCTCGTGGGATAGATGTGCTTCGGTGGTGCGATTGAGGATTGTTTTTGTGACCCTGGAAAGGCAGGAAATTTCAGCGCAGTGCGGACTTTTTGAATTGTTTTTGAAGCCTTTCCCTCTTTAGGGGGAGGTAGATCACTATGGTGCTGACGATTTTCGGCATTTCGTCAAGCATGCCAAACTGTTGCTGGCCTAACTAAGTGCCCAGATGCGACTTAGTGAGCAGCGGCAGCAACGTCTAAAACAGGCATAAGCCAGTGCACCGACCAAACGCCTACGGCTGCGGCCAAGCAGTAAAATCCGAAAAGATGCCACTTCCCGTGCTCGAGCCAGCTTGAGAGCCAGCGCAAAGCGGCCAGACCCGCTAAAAAGCTAAAGATCATTCCCATCAATCCGGGAGTGAAAAGACTTACATCAACCTGAGTCACACCTGCTGCGGCATTGGCTTTAAGCAGTCTATGTATTTGCAGCACTAAGACAGGGGGAGTCAGCACCACTGCCAATGCGAAGCTGAAAGTCTCCGCTTGGTCGCGTGCTAGACGCTGGAGTAGCCCAACCGAAATGGTTGCGCCCGAGCGCGAGAAGCCGCGAAAAGGCAAGCAAAGCCCTTGCACGATCCCAATAATAGCCGCGCTGCGGGTGGAGAGAGGGCGTGGTTCAGCATTCATCATGGCGGGACGCTTGATGGCAAAGCCAGCGATGATAATGATCACACCTGCGGCTGTAAGGCTAAATGCGATCAGAGGCAAATTCTTAAAGAGATGCTCAATCTCGGCGTCAGGCTGGGAGCTGAGGATGATCTTCTCAATGACAAACTTCAAGCCAAGGCCAATGACTCCTGTGAAGCCGGTAGCAATGATGATGAACCGCAGATAATCGATGCTGCTTTTGACTCCTTGCTGCCAAAGGGCTCGCCATTTAGGCCAGAAAAACATAATGACTGCGAACATAGTGCCGGTGTGCAGCATGACTAATAGGAAGGTCATTGCCGGAGCACTGGGATCTAGTCCCATTAGCTTCTCTGCGACAATGACATGTGCTGAGCTAGATACTGGCAGGAGCTCAGCAAGTCCCTGAATGATAGCCAACAGGACGATTTGGAGAAAACTTGGCTGCATAGCGACTCACTCGCAAAAATAATTAGTCATATGCTTCAAAGGCTACGGGCAGCCTGCGACACGGTCAAGCGCAACTACAAAAAAGGAGGGCGCCAGGACCAACTTTGCTGAGCTTAACCTCGAAGGGTTGCTGAGCTGTGGTTGCATCCTGGCGCGGGGTGCAGGGGTTGCCTCAGAGGGCAACCTGTCTACTGCGGAACTGGGGTTGGTCTATCCGGACATGAGAAACGTGCCGGCCTGCCCAAACCACAAGATGGAAGAGTGTCCACTAAGGTTTGCTTCCTGCCTTGTTGCTTTTGGCTCGTGCTGTGCATCATTTCTTGCATGGGGTAGGTATCCGTTTTTGTCCGCGCTTGTGTGTACACTTGCGCTTTAGACAAAGGGGATTCGGAGACCTTGCCAAAAAGCTTTAGAAAAAAATCTTAAGACTAGATAAAAATCCAATAATTATAATTTATTGAGTGATCGACTCTGGCCGCGCAAAGTAACGTCCACCAACTGCGCTTGGCAGCTGGCAGATCGATTTCCGATACTAGGCGCATTAGGCGCAAGCTAGGGCGCGGCGCAATAAATCCTGTCCTTCGTCGTGCTTCCCGGTGCTCAAATATGCTTGGCCTAGGGCCATCATCAGAGTCTGGTGGTCGCCGGTGACCTCAAGAACTCGGTTTAAGACGTCAATAGCAATGGATTGCTTGGTGAGCTGGCTACAAGTTTGTGCAAGCGCAGTGATAGCAGCGGGTATTTGGTGGCGCATGACGCATTTTTCAAGCCAAACCACGGCCTCATCCAAAAGCCCAAGGCGTCTAAACACCATCGCGATGCCAAACATGGTGGAGGAATCGCCCTCTCTTAGGGCAAGAGCACGGCGGAAGTGCGTGAGAGCGGCTTCGTTGTCATGTGTCTGCCAATAAGTTTGTGCCATCCCGCGGAAGCATAGAAAGTTGTGGTCGTTAAGGAGCAATCCCTCCTGATAGGAGTGAAGCGCCTTGTCATAATCCCGAGCGGCAACCTCAGCATCACCGCGTAGGCGGAAAAATTCTGATCTTTCGTTGGAAGTGACGGCTTCCAAAAGCAGTGCTTCTTCAATTTGAAGGAAAGCCTCATTGAGTGCACCACGCTCAATTAGCAGTTCGATATTTGCCACCAGTGTCTGAGGCCTTTTGGTGTTTGCCGATCGCTGGGTGGCCTCGGCGGCAATGATTTCCTCGATTTCAGCGACAAATTTAGTGCCAACAATGCTCGCTTGATGGCGGGCACGTACTTGCTCGATAAGCTGAGCGCGTTTAGTGCTAAGGAGCCTAGGCTCAACGACTAGTTCCTGAATTTGAGCGGCCAAGAGCGGCCCTGATGGATCTGCGTAGTTTAATCCTAGTGGTGCGGTTAACTCAGATGCCAAAGTACCAGCTCCAACCAAGGGAAGTATGCCGACAGCCATACCTTCGAGCAGTGCAAGTGGTAACTCTTGGCGTTTAACGTCGCTACCTGCTTTAGGGTGGAACATCAAATCTGCCGATGAATAAAGATCGAGCAGAAAGGGCTCCGGATCCTGATGTAGGAAGTAAACTTGCTTACCAAGTCCAAGATCATGTGCCAAGTATTTGTAGTCCATGGCAGATGGTCCTTGGCCTACAAATAGGAGTTTGAGCCTTGCGGCTATACCGCCTATTTGATTTTTAAGTAAATGCAAAGCACGTATCAGTTGATCGCCGTGACTCTCCGGAGCAAGTTCATGCTGAAGCAACATGACGACATCATCGGCTTTGAGGCCGACGTACTCACGAAATTTCTGACGTCCTTCCGGTGAGAATTTAAATCTACCAGTATCAACGATCGGTGCTAACACGCTTAGGTGTGAAGGTTCAGCGTGCTCCAGTAGAAGTGTATTGCGGGCCATCTGGGAGGTTGCCCAAAAATGTCGAGCTTTACTAATGACATCGAATTTGATGGCTTTGATATTTGCATACTGTTCGTAAAAATAGGGCGAGTACTCGTTTACCACTACGGCTAGTGGAATGCCATATCGTCGCGCAGCTCGCAGCGCTTGAAAGGTGGCAAGGCGCGACGTCTCAACGCCAATGATCAGATCCAATTGGCTGAGTTCGTCCTCGATGCCACGCATAAACCCTGGCATCTCGCTTATGTTTTCGAAGAGCCGTAGGCGCAGTCCTGTATTGTGGAGGCTAATTAACCTATTACTGTCGTGAGCATAGATGCATATATCAAAAGCCTCCTTAAGTGGTTCAAAAAGGCTTAGGAAGCGTGGTTCGAAGGTACCCCCGTAGACGACTCCGATGCGGTTTTTTCTAGCCATAAAAACCTCTAATGACTAAGGACGCGAACCGGTTTAGCTGACAATTCTGAACTCGGAATACTCTTAACGGCAAACCTCTGCCTAAATGGCGTATTCAAATCTGTACTTTCAATGGAAACACCAAAGCCCAATTCAGATGAGTACATGGTCTTGGCACCGCGAACGTTGAAATAAACGTGCTTCTCCTCACCCGAGGCAAGCTCGTCGATCTCCACTGAATCAGCGGCTATTTGTAGCTGCGCACCAGACAAATTGTGCAGTTTTACCGCTAAATTTTCGGCGTCAATATCGCCATCGTTGCGGACGTCGAGGCGAATCTTTGCAGACTCCCTAGGCTCTAACACTCCACTAATATGACCGCTGTTGTCGTCGACCAGCGTGGCCAGTACGGAAACCTGAGCCGACGGCTTGTCGTCGACTTGAATCACGAAATCTGAGCTAACCCCACCCAGTGGCCATGCGTCAGCTGCGACCCCGATCCGCAGTGCCAGTCTACCGGCTGGAAATTGAGGCGGAACATTGACCTGAATAATGCCTTTTTTAACACTCTTTGCCGGGATCTCACCCACTAAGGTCTCGCGCGTATCGATGCCATTCATGTCAGAGCGAACGAATACCGAGACTCGGTCAACGGGCACGTTTTCGGAATTAAAAATCGACCAAGCAAGATTAATCGTGTCACCTGGGGTTACTGAATTGTGATCGCTGCTTCCTAGTATCAATTTCAGATTTGGAGCTACTGCTGGGCTCAGATGATCTGGCTTTGACCATCTGATCTTGAATTTGTCCATTAGCCAGGATGAAACTTCTTTATCATTTTTTGCCGTCAGCTCTTTTACAGTTGGTCCGACTAAGCCCAACCAATGCGAGGCCCTCGCGCCACTCTTCGGGAGATGATCACCATAGGTATCGCGGATGCGACTAAAGATTTTAACAGCCAAGTCAGCCTCTTGGTCCTGGCTCCGCGGTGTAACTTCAAAATCATCATGTGGGGGCGTAGGTGTCAGATAGTAGGATTTGCGGGAGGGTTGCCGCTGAGCCAATGGTGAAAAACTATCACTGCGGTCCAAATGATTTTTGAGGAATCGCTCATTCCGGTACCGGCCTGGTCCCAGCAAATTGTCGTTTTGATCAAATTTGCCAACTGGCTGTAACCAGATGTCGGGCTGAATCCCAACATTTTGAATGGTCCTACCCGCTGGGGTGTAGTAGCGAGCGATTGTAAGTTTTAAGGCTCGTTCTCCAGGCAGCTCAAACACAGTTTGAACCGAGCCTTTACCAAAACTTGGTTGACCAAGCACGATTGCTCGCTGGTGGTCCTGCAGGGCACCAGCGACGATTTCGCTGGCGGAGGCGGAATCACCGTCAACCAACACTACCATGGGGAAGCCGACTTCATCAAAGCCACTACCTGCAGATTCGACCTCGTCGTGTCGTCCTTTGGTCGATACGATGACGCCAGATTCTAAGAACAAGTCTGCTACTTGTACCGCTTGATCAAGTAAGCCACCTGGGTTGGATCTTAAATCCAAGATGACACCATGCAGACTGCCGCCATGCTTAATTTTAAATTTCTTGATCGCCGTCAGCACTTCTCGAGCAGTGCGGCTGGCGAAGGTCTCGATGGTTAGATGCAAAACGTTCAGCCCTTGGAGGCTTATTTCTTTAGCCGACACCGAATCGACGTGGATGATTTCTCTCTTGAGTGAAATGTCGGAGGGTGAGGATGCACCTGGGCGCAGTAGCGATAGATGGACACGTGATCCAGGTTCTCCTCTCATGTATTCCACTAGATCATCAAGTGAGAAACCGTAGGTGAAAACCCCACCAATGCTCAGGATTTTATCGTTTCTTCGGATCCCCGCCCGTTGCGCTGGGCTGTGAGGGAGAGGTTTGATAACCGTTAGTAAGTGATCTCTAATACCGACGAGTACTCCAAGTCCGCCAAAAGTGCCCTCTGTGCCTTGTCGCAATTCGCGGTAAGCTTCGGGACCTAGAAGTGCGCTGTGGGCATCAAGTTCAGCAAGTATTGCGTTAAGCAAAGTAACAGCACCGGGAGGATTCTTTTCTGGGATTTCGCCGTAGGAAAGCTCAATGCCAGCGTCGTCTATGATTCTGGCCATTGCAACTAATACATCGACGACTTCAGCATAGGTTGTTGTCTTCTTTAGAGGAAAAAACTTCTTTTCATCTTGGTCAACTTGTAGCCATACCGCGCCTGGACTACTACCCACTTGAACCCTTGGGCTAGTGGCGAGGGCGCTGAGTGCTCGCTCAATAATCTCTCTGTTTTCGACTCGTTCAGGGTCTACGTAATAACCTTGAACGATCGACAAAATCGAGTCAGTGATTAAGCTAAGACTTTTGTCGTTCGGAGCAGGTAGCCTAGGCGATTGAGAACTATTCTTGACGCTACTAGTCTCCATCCCCGCGTTCAGGCTGACTAGCCCTAGGCGAAATCCAACGCTAACGAATCCGGCTAAAATAGCTGCCACTACAACAGCAAAAAGCAAAGGAGTGCGTTGAATTTGTCGCTTTGAATCTTTTAGTTGTGATGGTTCAGTGATCATGATTTGCCTATCGACAGAAACGGTAGGCAGCATTAGCCCGGCAGTTATTTCCTGGTAAAAAGTCGGCAAATATTGCCCAACGATAAACTTTATATTGATTATCAATGGCCTGATTTTACGGCTTATTTTTGGTTTTTTTGATTTTGAATCACTAAACTTTTTTTAAATTTTTAAATGTTTTTGCCGAAAAGCATACAAAGGGCGTTGATGAGGCGCCGTTTGATGGCTTGAAACCATTGAGTAGTAGGCTTTACGGGGTGATGAGTGCAGAACGTTTCGACGTTAAAAACTAAAATTCTGGGAATGGCCCTCGCCACGATGACGAGCCCATTTGCTTTGGCGGAATCTTCTGCTACCCGTGATCTAGAAGTTAGAGTTTGGACTTCAGATGAATCCAAAATTCCGTCCCTTGAACGTGAAGTCACCCACTTGATGCAGGTAGATGCCAAGTCAGTAGCTGCTCACCATATGCTGAGCCATATTTTTGTTCGGATCTTTACCAACGATCCGAGCGACATTTATATGCTGAGACAGGCGGCGGATTTAGCTCAGCAAGCTGTAGATCTTTCGCCAAATGATCCTGCCGGGTATACGGCATTAGCCGATATTCTCGATTTGATGGGTAATACCGAAGGTGCTTTAAAATTATTAAGGCATGCGGAATCACGTGGTATCAAACCTAATTGGCGTTTTGCTTTCACTCGGGCTCGGCTCAGTGCCGACACCGCAACAACTAGCAAAGTGCTCGACCTTTTAGGTCAGGCGCTTTCGTTTAAAGATTCATTGTCTGACGTAGTCGTACCATACGTAGTCGCCGTATTACATGCTGACACTCCACCAGAAGAACTAATCACCCAGCTCAACCAATGGAACCGGAAATACCCATCGCCTCTGTTTGACCTGACCCTGGCAATCACCTATTCGGAGCAGGGTGCAGCTAAGAAGGCTCACCAGATTTACGAGGCAATGCTCAAAGTAAATCCCGCTAATGTAGAGGCTAGGATCAACAACGCGATACTGCTTTATCGAGATCTTAAACAACCTCAGAAGGCTATAGTGCAGTTGGAAGACCTCCTTAGCGGCCGCAGTCAAGATCTGACACAATCACTTAAGTCTACTGTTGTGAGTCACCTTGGAGCTGCGTTTGTTGAGATCAAAAGCTGGGAAAAGGCACGTCGCTCATTTGTGCAAGCTATGGATTTGGAAACGGACAGGCAGCAGCAATTAACCGAGTTTATTGGTAAGACCTATAAAGGTGCGAATGCCCACGCTAATTTAGCGGCACTTCTTGCTGAATTGAGTGAGCACGCTAGCGGCCCTGGTCCGCTCTTTGCGATGCTTGGCGATACTCTATCGCAAAGACTAAGTAAACATGACGATGCCATCAAAGCTTATACCGATGCCATTACATTAGACCCAAGTCGCTCTGAGTATTATACGGGTATGGGCCTGGCTCTCTATCGTAAAAAGTCGTACCTTGCAGCCTTGAAAGTGTTTACTACTGCCTCTGAGTTGGATCCTGGCGATGCGGTCCCGAGGTACAATCAAGCTTGTGTTCTGGCTTTATTAGGACGCGACGAAGAGTCGCTGCAAATTCTGGCTGAAGCCATCGCATTGGACCCACGATTAGCTATTAGTGCGCGCACTGACCACGACTTTGCAAGTATTGCCCGCACGTCAAAATTTATACATGTGGTTGATACTTCACAATCCGGAAGTGCGACAGGTTTGACTCACTAACCTAGAGTTAAATACTCATTACTGCATCGTCAAAGATTGCTAATCCGTCAAAGCTTCGCAGGCTATTAGACTGCAAGACGCATGGTGCGTTTATACAAGAGGTGTTTTTTGGCCCTCTCTATGTACTCGCTTATTCCATGAGTCCAAAAGCTGTCATTGGGATCAAACCTATCTGTTGAAAGATGCTCGGTCACTTTGTGTGAGCCGACGATTAGTTTAATTGGTGTCGTAGTGAAGTCATACTCATAGGGAGGTTTCTGCCACTGAAATCCATCGTTGCTGACATCAAAGGCAGCTTTCATCATGGCTAATGTCAGTTGATAGCTGCGAACTTTAGCTGGATCGAGGACGTGAATTTGTAAACCCTGGCATTCTTTCCCTTGCCATTTCTGTGACGTAGGTTGGAAGCTAGCCTCGCGCAAATGTACCCCTGGCGGGTTGCCTATAATGTCCTGGATTCTTTTAATATACCCCAAGCTACTTGAAATGTAGGGAGCGCCGATGAGTTGGAAGGGCAGGCCGGTTCCTCTTCCCTCAGAAAGGTTAGTTCCTTCTAGCATGACTGTGCCAGGATAAACATAAACAGGATCTGGTGTAGGAAGATTAGGGGAGGTTAGGACCCATGGGCGCCCAAGGTCACCCCAATAACTGCTTGGCTGCCAATTGGTCATCGGTACGACTTCAAGTGAGGCGCCTATAGATTCGTTGAAAAACTGTGCGGCTTCAGCCGCCGTTAAGGCGTGCCGCATTGGTATCGGATACTCACCAACAAATGAATGAGCATCAGCGTCGAGTACGCGACCTTCAACCAGTTCTCCGCCAACGGGATTAGGACGGTCGAGTATCACGACATGTTTGCCGTCCCTTTTAGCTGCTCGTAGGCAGGCTGCAATCGTTGATTTCCAGGTGTAAATCCGGCAACCGACAATTTGCAGATCGATAATCAGAGTATCCAGTCCTCGCAGCATTTCCTCGGTAGGCTGACGAGTTTCTGAATACAGACTGTAAATAGGGAGACCGGTGGGCTGATGGCGAGCGTGACCAGTCTCAATCATGTTGTCTTGGACAACTCCGGCAAAGCCATGCTGGGGACCAAATAAAGCCACCAGTCGCTTTTCAAGCAGCTCACTGACAAGACGCCAGGCGGGTACAAACGAGGGTGTGACGGAGGCCTGATTTGACAACAGACCGCAACGTCCCCACGAGCGTGCCAACTTGGGATTACTAGCAAATACCTCAAGGCCTGAGGTTACCCCACCTAGCGTCATGTCTGCACCCACTCAGTTTTACACTTTGATGGTTTTGATGAGCGCCGTTAAACAGCCCTCGAGGTTTCCCGCAGATACGGAGGCAAGCACCGTATTTTTATCGGTCGAATGTTCCCCATGGCCGGTAAAGGTGCCATCGGCAAACTCGTCAACCTCAAGGTGGTAGTTAGAGCCCTTGTAGACGTAGGTGAAGGTGTGGACTTTAAACAGTTTCGACCCTTCAGGACGGACGATTGCTTTCCAATTCATCTTCGCGCGCTCCCTCGCAATGATCGTCAACATCGGAACTAGATATTTGTTCCAGTATGCCAGATCACAGCAAGTTTGCCTTCTATCAAAATTAATGCCCTACTTGACCGCTCGTAGTCGCTGCTGGAGGCGCCGATACTGATCCACGGCATCATCGTCGGCTTGTTTACTAACTAATAGGCTGTGCAAGCGACGTACCTGAACTTCGGTCTGAGCCCTGGCAGCAGGTTTAGTGGTCACCGTGTCTTCACAGCCTCGAGACCTAAACTCTGAGCCTGCAGGGGTTACCCCGCTAGCTATCGAAGCGTTCATCAGCATAAGAATAGCAGTCAGCAAAGCGAATACTGTGCGCATTTAGAGGTCTCCCTGAGAAAGGGGCCCTGGCTGAACCACTGGGTCTTGCCAAGGGCGGGGCAACCACTAGATGCCGCGTATCTCGCTATGACCTTTTCGTCACATTCCAAGAAAACTTGAGTATTTTTTTTAACTTTTTGAAAACACTGGTTTATTTCTAGGCTACGCTGCTATGCGGATCTCTCTTGGCTTCCTTTTCTTTCTGCCTACGGTCGATGAACTCAAATAGGGCGCGCTCGTTTTTGTTATCAATCTGAACGATCCGCACAGCAATGCCGGGACCAGTTTCCGCCGCCTGCGGATCGCCCGGAAATACCACGCGCGCCATTTTGCCGTTGAAGAAGATCGTGTTCCCGGGTTCGAGCTCGATCCAGATCTCCATGATGCTTGCCGGGGTGAACGGAAAGCGCCCGGGCTTGTCAAAATCTAAGAAAAAACCGGTGTGCGATATGTTTCGCGTGGACATATCGTATTTCACCTCCGCACCAATAGAACCCATCACCACTTTCAGTGGCTCGGCAAATTTGATGCGTCCGTTCTTTCTACTTTCCTTGCGGGTGGTCATAAAAACAACTCCGGCGCTGAAGCTCGTCCGATGGGTGATCGGAGAAATTCGCGCCGGAGTTTAGGGAATAAATATATTGATCAGTGATATCAGCGTTTTATGATTTGGTTTTACGCTTCTTTCCAGCCATCTCTTCATCGATTACGCGTTTGAACTCGGCGTAGGGCATGGCTCCAGAGAGGCGGCGCCCGTTGATAAAGTAAGCTGGAGTCCCAGAAACACCTAAAGCGACGCCAGACTGGAAGTTGCGCTCAATCTTGGCCTCGACCGGACCAGGATTACCCACGCATTTGTCGTATTTGCCCTTATCGAGGCCGATTTTGTCAGCATAGGACTTCAAATCGGCATCAGCAAGATTGCGTTGGTTGTCAAACAAGATGGTGTACATGTTCCAGTACTTGCCTTGCTCCGCTGCGCACTTAGCGCTAATTGCTGCAGGACGTGCTCGATCATGAAAGCTCAATGGAAAGTCACGCACTGTCCACCGAATCTTGCCTTTGAACTCAGCCAGGATCCGCTTCATGTCAGGTTGAACGCGGCTGCAGAAGGGGCATTGAAATTCCGAATACTCAACGATGGTAATGGGGCAGTCATCACCTTTACAGCTAACTGGTTTAGTATCGCCAACCTCTGGCCCGTAACGCATCACATCATCAGCTGTCACTGGTACCGAATAAATTGGCTCCTCTGGCTGGGCAAGCGCGATGACCAAGTCACCCTTTTTAATTCCTGTCTCGACGATGTTGTCGAGCAAATCACGGCGGCCGCGATCTAGCAGGTATTCACGGACCTGACGCTCTTGCTCTTTGCGTTCGAGCTTTGCTAAAGAAGGATGGTCCTTAAATTTTTCGAGCGTTTCTTGCAGTTCTCGGTCGCTTACTTTGAGGTTTTTGTCCTCGTAAGCTTTTT
The DNA here is from genome assembly GCA_900299215.1 of bacterium. Taxonomy (GTDB): domain Bacteria; phylum Bdellovibrionota_B; class Oligoflexia; order Oligoflexales; family CAIYRB01; genus CAIYRB01. The sequence continues at coordinate 11,308 of OMIY01000224.1, forward strand.
TGGCTTCAGCTACCGACTTCCCAGTCTCTTTAGCGCGTTGCTGCCAGAAGTACTCAATGTACTGCTCCTTAGCTAGGCGCTCAACTAAGTCATAACGCTTCTTATCGAGGTCGTAGAACGATGCCTGATCCTGACGGTACAGCTCATCTAAGGTTGTGGTTTTGCCGTTGATCTTGAAAGCAGGCTGATTTTTGTCTTCTGCGCGTGCGGTTGAACTAGCTAGCATCAACCCAGCGAGAACATAAGTCGCGACGGCTCGACCCGTTTTTTCTACACGCATTGCCTTAATCTTATTCAACATTAGCATCCTACTCCCGTCGAAAAAGTGCAGCCATATTAGGCTATAGCTTGGAAAGATCTATCATAGGTCACAAATTTTATCTTTGTCCACAATTACGCCCCGCTAATTTAGGGCTCTGGGCAGCGAGTCTAACCCCCTGATGTTTAAACAAACTACAACATTTTGATGAACTTTTCCTAAACTTCGCAACGGCTCCGCCGATGACACCCTTGGCCGGTACATTTGGCAGGGAGCCAATACACATGCAAATTGTTAAATCGTTCGTTAACTTAGCCTTTGTTATTTGGGGATTTCACAGTATCGAGGCAAGAGCCATGAATGACTGCGTAGTCTTTCCCGAACGAACTGAGGCACCGGTGGTTCGAGCCTGTGAGGACGAATCGCACTACACTTTCGAAATTGCCGGCCTTGAAAGTCGCTACGTCAAAGAAGACTACCGGGCTAGGCTTGTGCAAGTGTTACGTGACTGGTTCACCGCGCAGGCCATAAACATGCCGGCGGATGGTGCCATAGAATTTTGGCTGGCCGTGCCAGAGACTAACCCAGCATCTGCTCAGGCGCGTGCGGTTATGTATTGGCCAGGTGGTGCAGTTGTGGCATACCTGCCGATTGCTCCTGAAAGTTGGCAGCTAAGCAACAAGCATGTAGCCGTATTGGGTGATCAGCTCAAATACCCCGCGACTTATGGTCACAGACCGGGGGCTATACTGGTGCAACAGCAAGAGGGAGCGGTGCATTCCGAAGTGGCAGCCTTTTTGGCTAGCCACGGGCTTGATGACCCACTGCCCACTGGCAAAGATCGCCACATGTACCGAGTTGAGGTCTTTAAGGAAGCAAGCGCGCTGACCTCGATTTTGGCTCATCCTCAGACCAAACAATTGATCAAAAACATAAGTGTTAACTCGGTTGTCGAATGGGTTGCGCAGCGCCAAAGGGTGTTTGCATTTTCTTTGCCAACCCAATAAAGATAGTAGAAACCGACGGAGTTCACATTGGCAGACTCAAGCAACAACGAAGCAAGCGGAAAACCCGGTCAGAATTTAGTCTGGATGGATATGGAGATGACCGGGCTGGATCCGGAATCAGATACCATTATTGAGATCGCCACTTTGATCACTGACGGTGAGTTGAACATCATAGCGGAAGGTCCTGAACTCGCGATCCATCAACCCGCGGAACGCTTTGCCAAGATGGATGCTTGGAATCAAGAGCACCATTCCAAGTCTGGTTTGTGGGCTAAGGTGCTGGCATCAGACGTGACGATAGAGCAGGCTGAAACTGCGACCTTAGATTTTATACGGAAGCACTGCGGTGAGCGAGAAAGTCCGCTTTGTGGCAACTCCATTTGGCAGGATCGGCGTTTTCTCTTACGTTATATGCCCAAACTTGATGGCTATCTGCACTACAGAATCCTAGATGTCAGCTCCATTAAGGAGCTTGCTAGTCGTTGGTACCCTGGTCTCAAATTTAAGAAACCCAAGGGTGCTCATAGGGCACTAGATGACGTCAAGGAAAGCTTGGAAGAGCTTCGCTTTTACAGAGCTAACCTATTCAAGCCCAAAACTGAGGGTTGACTAAGTGACGGTGATAACGTGTGGTGCCATTGCCATACATTGGTTGCCGCCAGAAATCGAAATCAATGATGACGAGCTGAAGCAGTGGATCCTCGCCGAAGAGTGGACCACGGCTCAGACATTTAAAGCAAGTCGTCGACGCCTTGAGTACCTGCGCAGTCGCTTTCTAGTCCGTCAACTTACTGCTAGCCGTGAGCCTTTGCCAGCCGATGTGAATGGCAACCCCTCGTGGCCCGAAGGCTGGGTTGGTTCAATTACGCACAAAGATGGCTTCGTCGGCGTGGCGTTGTTGCCGCAGACTGCATGGCTAAGTGTTGGGATCGATGTCGAGGATCCACGACGCATGCAAGCTCATTTTGCGAGCAAAATTCTAGGCGACAATGAGTGTGAGCAAGTTAAGCAACAATGCGAAATCGCGAATCTAGATTTCAATCTTGGGTTAACCTGTTGCTTCAGTTTTAAAGAATCTATTTATAAGGCCATTTATCCATTAGGTCTTAGGCCATTTTATTTTCATGATGCTCACATTGACACGGTCGAGGTGCATAATTGTGAGACCAATAAATTATCTGGCCGCATCTCAGCTAGTCTAAAGATTAACGCATCTTCTCACACACCTGCCGGCACAAGTGTGCATGGTAATTTTTGCCTAATTAACTCTGGTGATCGTCATTTCATCCTGACTACAGTTGGAGTGGGCCGTTCAAACTGAGGTCGCTGGATTTCCGGCGGCGGTACCGGTAATGACATCACGGGATGATGACCTTTTAATAATAGGAAAGAGTAGTACCAAGGAAGGTAGCGGCGGCAACTTACAAATGGCCAGCTGTGGGCATCACCGAGTGGAACTAACTTGCGAGCACCAAAGTGTTTTTGTTTGCAATCTCTGTCGCGGAAGTAGGCCATACCTTTGCACTCCTTCTCTGACGCAGATACACATAAACGATATTTTTCAGCTGCAGTTTTAAGCATATGTAAACTGCTTCGGAGTGGCAAGTAGTAGCGCAAAAGTTCATTTGATCTTTAAAAATTTCTGCGACCAATCCACGACATCTGTTAGAATGGAAGTACAGAACCGGCCAGTCGGCAGTTCTGATGGGCTAGATGCCTAGGAAAGGAGGTGATGCTGTTGGATACGTTAAGTCTTTATCCCAGTAGCACGGAGGTAAGTGTCTGTTAGCAACTGCTGGCAGAGCATTTATCTCCATGCGGACCGGCACCTCCTTTCAACACATTGTGACTAAGGGTGCCGGTTTTTTTGCGCCTAAATTCTGTCAATTTTTTTGACATCTCACGTCAATTTCCACAGTTTAGCTTCCACTGCTCTAAAAATTCTCTGATTTTTTCAGTGCCTTAGGGGTTGGAGCGGCGATTGCACTCATAGCAGCGGCGGCCACTTTGGGTCGTTTCTTCTTTGCTGTCTTTGTTCCTGCGGAGCTGCTCCTAATGTTGCTGAAGCTGTTGTCACCCGCCCTTGCTGCTTTCGTTTATCTATCGGTCGCACCAACTGCTGCGTTTGCTGAGTCAGTTGTCTCGTCAACGGTTGAAGTGACGACCTTGGCAAAGGCCTTAAACGACCCCAAAGCAAAGAGTTTAGAGGGGCGTGATTTACGGTTCATTTCTGTAAGCGCCAGTTCTCAGTACAAAACTGTGAAAAATCGCGTGCTCATCGAAGGTGGACTGCACGGAAATGAGTTGGCAACAACAGAATTTGTCGAGTGGCTCTCACAACGATTAGCACGAGGTGAAGGCCCCCTAGTTAAATTTGTGAAAAGCGGAGTCCAATTCGATTTTTTACCCTCTGCTAATCCTGACGGTGTTGCGCAACAGCAGCGCAGTAACGGTCGTGGTGTAAATTTAAATCGGAACTTTGCAGTACTATGGGGTATGAGTCGGGAAAACCCTGGAAGCTCAAGTTTTAGCGAGCCTGAAACCAAAGCGCTTCGTCGACTTTTTAAAAATCGTACTTACACACTTGCTGTGGATGTGCACGGCTACATTAATTGGGTGGTTACGCCATCTGCACCAGCCAATTTAAAGGCGTTTGGTTACGAACCTAGCTCAGCTCAGCTTGCTGCTTACACTAGTTGGAGGCAAATGCTTTTGACTCAAAGCGTTTCCTTACCGGGCTACGAGGTAAAGACCGGAGCTGAGCTAGGTGATGGTGGAGCCTTTGAAGATTGGGCCTTTTGGAGTCAAGGCACCCTCTCTTATTGCCTAGAAATTGAAGACCCCAATTCCACCACAAGTGAGAACTCTGGCCGCACCTTGCTGTTTAAGAGATACGAGAAGTTTATAGCAAAAACGGTCGGCGCAGCTGTTGCTATTGCCGACGAGTCAGGGCTCTCGAATTCATTAGCAGTGAGCAGAAATCCCTAAGATCCTGCTCTACTTTTAGTTAACGACGGCGCTTTTCCTGGTTGCGCACATACTCTAGGAAGGCAGCCTTGTCATCCATCCAAGCAGTGCCGCTTGGGACCCTGTTGCCACCCTGACCACGACCGCCATGATGCGCGCCACTGCGGCCACCTTGGGGATGACGTTGATTATTAAATTGGGAATTGAAATTACCGCGGTGGCCACCACCGCCGCCGCTTGGGACCGAGTGATTTCCCGTCTGGCCGCGCATGGCATATTTGCGTTCGATGATCTCCCATGCCCGCAAGGTTGCGCCTTCAGCGAGTAGCTCTTGGACCAGAGCCTCCAGAGGGACTCCCTCCTCCTGAGCTGCGTGTAGCAGTTTGGAGTGAAGCTGACGCGAAAGTTTAACGGTCAGTGATAGATCGCGGGGTACCAAGGGCGATCCTTGAGCCAGGGCATTAGCTTTTTCATCGGCTAGTTGCTCTTGGTCCACAACCGGTTGGCTGACGGGGGCTTCGCATGTTTCTTTGCGGGCAGATACCGAAGTATTGCGACGCGGCTTCTTCACTCGTTCCATGAATGCCGATCTCTCGTGCGATTAGGTCTGACGTTTATTCGTGACTACGTGGGAGTGTAGTTTGAACGGAAGATCTGCCTCAATTTGGGACCCATAGTCAAGGTGATTTGCAGCATGGACTCTCCTTGGCTGGGCTGCTATCCTCGATAAAAACGCACCAATATTAAGAGGTTCGCGTGGTTCCTCGGGTTACCAGCAAAGCTCGCCAGTGGTTGCTTTTAGCGGCTCTACCGTGGGTAGCGGCCACTGCTAGGGCCGATCAGGAGCTCATTATGGCTTGGGAGGCTGAACCTCGGAGCCTAGACCCGCGCTACGCGGTTGACGCCAATAGCCAGTATCTAGAGGACCTACTGCATTGCTCGCTCATTAGTTTTGATCGTGACGGCCAAATTTCTCCGAGTTTAGCCGAGAATTGGCGATGGGTTACACCCACGACCCTGAAGCTAAGCCTGCGCCGAAACATCAAGTTTGCCGACGGGGCCGAGGTCGAGGCCAAAGATGTCGTGGCGACTTTTCAACATTTTCTACGCCCAGACACCAAGGCGCCCCGGCGCTCAGCTTTTAAGAATTTGCGCGCCGTAGTCGCCGATTCTGACCACGAAGTAACGATGACTGTTGCCAGCCCTGATGCCAGTTTTGTTGCCAATCTAGCCGTTGGTGTCTTGCCGGTAGCATTAGCGGATGGACCGATGATTACGGACAAAACGAACGTTGCGGGATGTGGGCCTTTTACCTTGGTCAGTTCGTCATCACAAAGCACCGTTTTAAAGCCCAATACAAATTGGGGTTTTGGGCCTCCACCCAAGATCCCAGGGGTAGTTATCAAAATTGTTAAGGATGAAAACACGCGCTACGCCAAGCTCATTGCCGGTGAGCTCGATCTGATTCAAAACAGCATCAGTAGAGACAAATTAAAAGTCCTGGGGAAAGATCGACCGGATTTGAAAATTGTGTCCAGACCCGGACTAAATACAGCCTATCTAGGATTCAACGTTAGGAACGCAACGCTCGCAAACAGTCTCGTAAGACGAGCCATAGCCCACGCGATCGACAAAGATAAAATCGTTAAATACGTGCTCAGCGGCATGGCTATCAATGCGGATACTCTCATTACCGCGACGAGCCCGTTCCACGCTTCCGCCATTGCTGTACCCAATTACGATCCTGCCGAGTCAAGACGACTGCTCGATCAAGCGGGTTTTCCTGAAGTGGGTGACAAACCTCGATTTCATCTCAGCTACAAGACCACTACGGATCAAACTCGCATCATCGTGGCAAAGGCCATAGCTGCCGATTTGCGCAAAGTTGGTATCGCTACCAAAGTTGAAACTTTGGAATGGGGAAGATTTAAGGCAGATGTCGATCACGGCCGCGTGGAGCTCTGGGGGCTCTCGTGGGTGGGATTCAAAGATCCCGACATTTATCGATTTGCCTTTGCAACAAGTAGCATTCCACCAAACGGCGGTAACCGAGGTTGGTTCTCAGTGCCCGCGCTTGATCAATTGCTCACGGCTGGAATGATGGAAACCGACCAAACTAAACGAGAGCTGATCTATAAAGATGTGCAGCGCATCATAGGTTTGGAGGCGCCGTACGCTTTTCTCTGGCATGAAGACGTATTTGCCGTTGTTAGTCAGAAAGTGTCTGGTTTTGAGGTTTACGCCGATGGTCGCTTGAGTTCTTTAGCACGAGTGCAAAAAAATTAGCATTCGAGGGCGTTCACGATGATCGTATTCATAATAAGACGACTACTCTCTCTACTCCCTGTAGCCTTGGGTGTGGTCACGATTGTTGCGTTGCTGATTCATGTAGTGCCGGGTGATCCAGCAGATGCCATCCTTGGGCCATATGCGACGGCTGCCGATAAGTCTCAGCTGCATGCGGCATTAGGGCTGGATAAACCGTTCTTAGTGCAGTTGCTTGACTACGTTAAAGGGGTCTTGCAAGGTGATTTGGGGACCTCTCTGATCTACACAAAGCCTGTGACAACCCTGATTGCAGATAGGTGGCTACCCACAGCACAGTTAGCTGTGATGGCTCTAATCGTTGCAATGTTGTTTAGTTTGCCTCTGGGCATCATCAGTGCCGTGAGGGCTGGTCGACCCTTGGACTACGCTGCGATGGCTGTGGCCATGACCGGTATTGCTATTCCAAACTTTTGGCTTGGTCCTATGCTAGTGCTGGTTTTTTCACTTAAGCTGGGGTGGCTGCCCGTTTCGGAGCGTAGTGGCCTCAGCTCATACATTTTGCCGGCTTTAACCTTGGGTATTGCTCTTGCTGCCATACTTAGCCGCATGACACGTAACTCCATGCTTGACCATATGCGTGAGGATTATGCGCGAACCGCTCGCGCCAAAGGAGTGAGTGAAGTTTCAGTAGTCCTAAAGCACGTATTAAGAAATGCAGCTCTACCACTGATCACGGTTGTTGGTTTACAATTTGGTGTTCTCCTCACGGGCGCAATCATCACGGAGCGAATCTTTGACTGGCCAGGCCTCGGTACCCTCATCCTCGACGGCATCAACAACCGAGATTACCCATTGGTCCAGGGCTGCGTCCTGGTATTCTCCTGCACGTATCTACTGGTTAATTTACTTACGGACCTTACCTATGCGCTCGTCGATCCGCGGATCCAGGTGGGTGACTAACCCACGACTGATTTTTGGTCTGACCGTGATCGTCACGTTCACGGTTGCGGCTTTGTTAGCACCGTGGTTGGCTCCAACAGCTCCGGACGACATTGATATCGCCAAGCGGCTTCTGCCGCCTGGGCCTGGGGGCTTATTCGGCCGTGATTTAACTGGTGGAAGTGTTTTAACTGCAATGCTCTATGGTGGCAGAACCTCACTCTACATTTCGACGCTGACGGTGGCATTATCGGTTAGCGTTGGGACATGGGTCGGGCTTATTGCTGGTTACAAGCGTGGCTGGGTAGACACGGTTTTGATGCGGACTGTCGATTTGCTGATGGCTTTTCCCGGTATTCTATTGGCTATGGCATTGGCGGCCATGCTTGGACCTAGCCGCGGTAATGTGATCCTGGCGATCTCCGCCACAGGCTGGACCAGCGCAGCCCGCCTGATCCGCGCTCAAACACTTTCGATTCGCGAACGAGAATATGTGACTGCGAGTAGGGCGCTCGGTGCTGTTGATTTTAGACTGCTCTGGCGGCATATCTTTCCAGCTACACTCACACCTCTTCTAGTGCATGCCACGTTTTCTCTCTCGGGAGTCATTGTGGTTGAGGCAAGTCTAAGCTTCTTGGGGCTTGGAGCCCAAGATGGCGCTCCATCATGGGGAGCTTTGCTGGCCCAAGGTCGCACGGTACTAGTTGAGGCGCCTTATTTAAGTATTGTGCCAGGGACTGCTATAGCTTTGATAGTACTTGCTTTGAATTTCGTTGGCGATGCCCTGCGGGATTTGCTCGATCCAAGAAAGCAGTAGTTGACTGGCCTAAAAGTAAAAAACCGGATCCAAACTGGATCCGGCTAAGGTGTCACGACACCATCAAAGCGTCTAAATTAGACCATGTCTTTCAGAGCTTTGAGGGGACGGATTTTGACAACGTTACGAGCTGGTTTAGCTTTGAACGTGGTCTCTTCGCCAGTAAAGGGGTTGATGCCTTTACGAGCTTTGGTAGCTGGCTTGTTAACGCGGCGGATTTTGAGCAGGCCAGGAACGGTGAAAAGACCGCAGCCTTTTTTGCCAACATCTTTGCCGATGAGGTCGCTCAAGGAAGCGAAGATCGAGCTAACGTCTTTTTTGCTAAGACCAGTGGTCTCAGCCAAAACGCCGAGGATTTCGCTCTTGGTGCGTGGGGTGCCAGCTGGCTGGATTTTGCTCAGTGGAACTACCACTTTTGCCGGCTTAGCAGCTTTAGCAGCGCTAGCAGCGACGTTGGTTTTCTTCTTCGCATGTGCCTTGGTAGGCTTCTTCGTCTTCTTTGCCATGATTTATGGCCCTCCGTAATGTCAGGAAAACAACAACTCCGTCATTTCACATTAGGCGGCGTCATACTAAAAATCAAGCATCAAACACAAAAATTCTCTGTATTTTGCACAATCGGCAGCACAAATTTTCAGGTGTTACCGGTCCGACTCACATCGGCAGATCGCCAGGAGCCCGGGTTTTCCACCATAAATCGCACCAAACGCTGACGCAGTTGCTCATCAAACAAATTTGGCTGAATGCGTTTTTGTACGTCGAGTAGCAGTTTTCGACTAGTGTCATCGAGGCTGGCAAAAAAGGCTTTTTTCAGCTGCTCATACCGAGTCAGATCACCAGCGCGCATCTTCGCCAGTTCCTCGGATGCAGTCTTCATCATGCGAGCTGCGAGTGCGCCTGATACTGCAGCAGGACGCATTGGTTTGTCAGCGGGTTTGGGGCTCGGTTCTTTATTTGTATCTTGGTCGACCTGGGCGATAAGCCGTGGTTTGACCTCGGCCGCAGCTGTGCTGATCGCGAGTGATTTGGTCGAGAGCCGCAGCTTGAGAGCTTCTGCTACCTCTTTTACGCTGCGGGAAGCTGGCGAGGCGAGAGTCATCATCGGCTCTTCTTGCAGTGCCTGCTGAAGTTCTAAATCGCCCTCTATCAGCGTCCAAAACGTCATAAAACGGTCGGGCAAATCGGGCGCTCTTGGATCGCGGATAAGCTCACCAAGGGGCCCACTGGTCAACCCAGCGGGTAAAGGCCATAAGCTTGCCGGATGCGCTCTGAGGCAAAATTCGTAAAAAAGCGCTTGAGGTAATAAAATCTGCCCAGGTTGCAAGTCCAGTGGTAAGGGTTGTTTTTCGAGTGGAATTTGTGCCAGCACGCGCCACAGCTGGGTTGCAATAGGTGCCAGATTCCCGGCGATGGTCGGATCAAAGCAGAGTTGAAGCAGGTGAGGTTCTGTATCGCCAAACCACCCACCTGCTATCGCGTTAGCTGTTCTGCGGCGATAAACTAAGGCCGCGTCCGAAGCAAGGCGCTCGCGCGAGGATTGCCAAACCATCGTTGGGCCCACTGCACCGGAGTCATCAGAACTGCCAAACGCTAGGTACTGATCCTGGACGTTGGTAGCCATGAAACCCTGGTCGACAAGTTTACGGCCTAGTTTGCCGATAAATCTAAGACGCTTTGCCAGCTCGCTAGCTAATTCCACACCGCGTTGTTCCGGCAGCTTGATGCCAGCAAACAGTTCAGAAAGTGGGATTCCGAAGATACCCTCGAGCTGCAGCCACCTGAACTCCCACTGCATACCCCGCTCAAGTCGCAAATAGAGTAATTGCTCTAGTCCCGCTAACTCGAGCCAAATACTGCGCCATATGGTCAGTGGAGCTTGGCCGCGAAGGAGTTTTATGGCCTCACTTTGCCCGGTTGCGAATCGAACTAAATCACTGTGGGCGTCCGATAAACCTAAGAGGAGCTCCGCGCCAAGTGGATTCAGTGATATCCCAATCTCAAACTCGTCATCGCTGCCAAGACGCCGCCATCGATCCGCAGCTACAGGCGAGCATGAATGCATTGTGCCGTCGCTGCCAGGTGTCAGTAGGCGGATTCCAACGAGAAGCTGTACGATTTTCTCGAAAACAAAGCGGCGCGTGCGCATGATTGTGCCCGCATGCTTGAGATGTTCCTCAGCGCGTACACGGAGATCCAGATGTTTGCCTGTCAGTAATTGGTCTTGCAGACTGGCTAGGACCATGGCCAGCGAATTTAATTCGAGAGATCCTAGGGCCGGCGCAAGACCAGCGGCAAATGCTTGCTGCATCGCAGACAGAGTGTCACCTTCGGCAGTATGTGCCACCTCAAAGGCGTGTACCCACCACCCCGGAAGGTGAAGATGCGTTGCGTTATCATTTAGACTGTAGTCGCTCACGGCTCGTGAAATACTATATCGGGAAGGCTCTGGTCGATGACTTAATAAGTGGCATCGCCTGGTTTTATTTTTTGTCCATGCTCATGACTTGTTGAAGTCCACTGGCCAAGCGCTGCCACTCGGCCTCGGGAAGGCTCGCTAGTTGACGCGCAAGGTCCTGATAAATTGCCGAAATTGTGTCTTTGGGGAGGCCTACAAGGACGGCAACCCGGTAGTATTGCTGGATGCGGTCATGCGAGTCCACAGTTTCTCGGCTAATCCCCTCAAAATAAATGTCGCGCACCTTGACCGTCGACGCGGCAACCTTGGCCGTACTGTCTAGAACCATCCGGTGCCAGCGTTGCCTCAGAGCTGGTGAAGAACTCGGAGTAAAATCAGCTAATTGACTTTGAATTCGGGTAGCCAGGGCCAGTTTGGTCTCGTCCAGGGCCGCTACTTCTGTTTGGCGTAGACCTAGGGTTAGATTGATGAGGCGACTGCGGACTGTCAGCATCTGGAGATCCTGGCCCAATTCGAAAAATTGGCCGGGTGCACGCTTCATCCAGTTGGGTTGTGTCGTTTTACTACGTTCAAACACGGTTTCGCGAGTTTGGGAA
>OMIY01000225.1 GCA_900299215.1 bacterium
TAAGAGGTTCCCAATGCCCATGCACATGGAATCGGACCTCAACCGGTTTCGTAAAATCGTTCGTGGTAAGATCAAAAAGGAACTACGTCGCTTCATCTCGTCTGGGGATCTGATCGGCAGACAGGGCAAGAAGCAAGTGACGATTCCTTTGCCGCGCATCGATATCCCCCATTTTCAATACGGTTCCAATGAGCAAGGTGGAGTTGGTCAAGGTCAGGGTGAGGTCGGTGATCAAGTTGGGCAAGGTGAGCCACAGCCGGGCGAGGGTCAAGCCGGAGACGGCGAGGGTCAACATAGCCTAGAGGTAGATGTCACTTTACAGGAATTAGCAGAGATTCTGGGCGAAGAACTTGCGCTGCCCAATATCGAAAACAAAGGCAAAAAAAATATAGAGGACCGCCAATATAAATACACCGGCATCCTCAAACAGGGGCCCGAGTCACTACGTCATTTCAAGAGGACGTATAAACAGGCTCTAAGACGCGCAATCTCCTCAGGCACATACGACCCAGAGCACCCTGTGATCGTACCGATCAAAGAGGACAAGCGCTACAGATCGTACCGAGTTTACAATCTACCTGTCGCCAATGCTGCCATCATCTACATGATGGACGTATCTGGATCTATGGGAGACGAACAAAAAGAAATTGTACGCCTTACAAGCTTCTGGCTCGACACCTGGTTATCGACCCAGTACACCGGCCTTGAGCGTCGATACATCATCCACGATGCTACGGCCCGTGAGGTGGATCAGCAAACTTTTTACCGCACCAAAGAGTCGGGTGGAACGTTAATCAGCTCGGCATACCGTCTTGCATTGAAGATGATTGAAGAGTCATTTGACCCATCCGAGTGGAACATCTATCTCTTTCACTTCTCCGACGGTGACAACTGGTCTGGCAACGACACCGCGGAATGCATGAAGCTGCTTGAGTCCCATTTGATTCCAGCTGCTAATTTGTTTGCCTACGGGCAAGTCGAGTCACGATACGGTTCAGGCCAGTTTTTGCGTGACCTACAAAAGCACTTTGGTGACGGCAGTAATAAGATTACCTTAGCGCAAATCAAAGATCGGGACGCGATAGTCGATGCGCTGAAAACCTTCCTGGGTAAAGGCAAATAAGGCTATGCACGGCTACAACACCCAACTGACCCCCGAACTACAAGATATCGCAGCCAAACTGGCGGATGCAGCCCGTGCCGCTGGTCTTGATTTCTTTGACACCATCTTCGAGCTCGTCGACTATAAGCAGCTCAATGAGATCGCTGCTTACGGGGGGTTTCCAACCCGTTATCCGCACTGGCGCTGGGGTATGGAGTACGAGCGACTATCCAAAAGCTACACCTACGGACTGTCCATCATTTACGAGATGGTCATCAACAACGACCCCTGCTACGCATATTTGCTTCGTGCTAACGATCTTGTTTATCAAAAAACAGTAATCGCCCATGTTTATGGGCACTGTGATTTTTTTAAGAATAATTACTGGTTCAGTAAGACCAACCGCAAAATGCTGAATCAGATGGCTAATCACGCCGTAATCATCAGAAAGTTCATTGATGACATTGGACAGGACGAGGTTGAGTCGTTTATTGACACCTGTCTTTCGCTTGAGAACCTGATTGATATCCACGCCCCTTTCAAGTCGCCACAAAAGCCGCGCAGTGATACTGATGAATACGGGCGTCCAAAACCACCAGCCAAAATTAAAGCCAAGTCCTACATGGACACCTATATCAACCCCGCTGAATTTCTTGAGCATCAAAGACGTAAGCAAATTGAAGAGGCTCAACGGGTAAAAGGCTTCCCGGAGACGGCCGAGCGTGATGTCCTAAAATTTCTGATAGATCATGCGCCCATGACCAGCTGGGAAAAGCGTGTGCTGGGCATCATCCGCGATGAATCGTACTATTTTGCACCGCAAGCCCAGACTAAGATTCTCAATGAGGGCTGGGCCACCTATTGGCATAGTAAGATGATGACTCAACTGGCTCCTCTCCATGAGAGCGAAATTATCGACTACTGCGATCACTTCGCGGGTGTCGTTGCATCTCATCCGGGTGGCCTGAACCCATACAAGCTTGGCGTTGAATTATTAAGGCATATCGAACGCAGATGGGACCGTGGTCAATTTGGCATCGATTACCTACACTGTGACGATCCCAAAAAGCGATCTGAGTGGAACAAAAATCTGGGATTGGGAAAACAAAAATTACTTGAAGTCAGACGTATCCACAACGACATCACCTTTCTTGATGAATTCCTGGACGAAGATTTTTGCCACGAGTCCAAGATGTTCATTTATGATTACGATCGCCGCTCAAATAAATATGTGATCTCTAGCCGAGACTTTCGCGAAATCAAACAGAGACTCTTGCAGCAGCTGACCAACTTCGGTCAGCCAATCATCAAGGTAGTCGACGGCAACTTTCGAAATCGGGGCGAGCTTTTGCTTCAGCATGGCCATGAGGGCGTCGACCTTAAACACGATACAACGCTAGAGACTCTGAAAAATTTACATCGTGTTTGGAAACGGCCCGTGCACATAGAGACCATGATCGAAGAGGTTAAAAGAAGGATCTCCTATGACGGTACGAACCACCAAATTGAGAAGATTTGACTGGCGCATTGCTGCTCTCTTTTTCTTCATGTTTTTGACAGACTCGGTGGTCGTTCGAGCTGCGGTAAGCCCATCGAGACTACCCGCCATTCAAAATGTTGGGGTTGTTCCTGTGCAGTGGGAGGGATCTTATCACCGCCTACCCGCCAAGGATCAAATTTCACAAATGTTCTCCGATGCCGTTCGAGCAACGCATCGATTCCGCGTATTAGGTGACGATCTCATAGCCGAAGAATGGCAAACGGAAAATGGCCGCGCCGACTTAAAAGACCAATACGAAGCACAGGGATTGATTAGCCTCACCGTTTCGGTGAGGGATGATGCCACGACGCTAAGCGTGCGGCTGATGGACGTTGGAATGCACTCTGAATTATTAGAGAGCGATACTATCGACACTAATTGGTTTAACGATGCCAAATCTGCCGACATAAAAGACAAGTTGGAAACGCTAGTGTTCCGACTCGTGAATCGCTTACCAGTGGATGTTTCAGTCACCTCGATTCAGGGTCATTATTTAACGCTGTCAGGTGGTAGTGAGCAAAACATCGCTATCGGAGATCGCATTGAGCTAGTTCGCACTGCCGTCCGTAGCCTACATCCGGCCAACGGGACCTGGTTGGAATTTAGCTCTAAACCGACTGGTGTGGCGCAAGTGGTGGAAGTTAAGTCCACGACATCCGTAGCACGAATTCTCAATCAAACCTACGATCAAGCCATCGAGGTAGGAGATGGCGCCAAAATCAAAGCCATACCATCTCGCGTCAAGTTTGCCCGGTTAGCCGCCAATCAGGGGCTCAAGGATGCCGGTCGCCAAGCGACAGTTATCGTATCTCCAATTTATGTACCGGGTGCCCCGCAACCTGCCGTCGCGAGGGTAAGTGAATCGGCCCAGGCTAACTCTGCCTCGGATCAGCCTTCCGAAACTCCGACACCCATTGGAGGCAATATTAGCGATGTAACAATAGGTGAAACAGCAACGCCAGGTCCGGGTGTTCCATCGGTGCCTCAGGGAGCTAAAGGAACTACGAGCCCTAGCCCAAGTGACGTAGCTCAGACCGACTCAAATATGAATCTCTGGGATGACATTACCAAAGAGGCAACCAGTCACAGGTTACTAGAACACGCACAGGCTTTCGCCGGTCCAAGTCTTTGGCGAATGAGTGGAGGGGGCATCAACGGAACAGCCAGCAAGTTACCCCTCTTTCTCATAAACAACATCGGCG
The DNA here is from genome assembly GCA_900299215.1 of bacterium. GTDB lineage: Bacteria > Bdellovibrionota_B > Oligoflexia > Oligoflexales > CAIYRB01 > CAIYRB01. Next base: position 3,845 of record OMIY01000225.1, read on the forward strand.
CAAGCGTGACTCGCAATCTGATGTACAGAATCCGCAACGATTTTGGTGCTCAACTGCTGAGCGGCACCACCAGCAGCGGTAGATTTGCTGGTTATAGGGGGCTGGCAAGAGTCTACTGGGATGCCGAGTTACCCGCGATTGTCGCGGGCTTCATCCACGGCTGGCAAGGTGGCGGTATCGTGACTTTAAACGGGCTATCGGTATCAGGCGAATCCTTCGGTGGCGGTGATTGGTTTTCGGCCGGTGGCTTTGCGGGGCTTTACGGCCAAATTCCCA
>OMIY01000226.1 GCA_900299215.1 bacterium
CATCGTGGTGCGTTCCTTGATTCCAAGTGTACTGGATTTGCTTGGTTTACTTTGCCTCAGGTTATGATTTTTCAACTACTCCTGCCTTTTTTGGTGCCGCTGGCAGATGTAGTTTTAATTGCTAGCATTGCTGGTGGAGCTGGCTGGGACGTCGTCCTGTACGGCCTCATTTTCCTGGCGATCGATTGTGCGGCTGCAGGCGTTGCACTCGTCCTTGCTGGTGAAGGTAAGAGACTGCCTTACCTAAGCATGATGCTGGTGTCACAAAAGTTTGGCTATCGCTACTTCGTCTTCGTGCCGCTATTTAAAGCTTTCATCGCTGCCATTCACGGACGTGCTGTAGGTTGGGGGCATTTGCAACGACTTGGACGCGTTAGTCAAGCAGCCGCATCAGCGAATTAATCGCGGACATTAAAGGGGCTAGAAAGCGCTTTAGAGGCCAAGTCCAAGAAACCCCAGGTCCCACCTTGGGCTTCGTCACTAAGTTTTAAGCTGCTGGTGGCACCTGTGGCAGCAGAACTGGCGTTGGATGTAGATTTTGCCACGGAAGTACCAAACGTTCCGCTGGCGAAGTTGCCTAAACCGTAACTTGCTTTCCAAGTTGGTTGCTCACTTGGAGCTGTGTAGGTCATGCTTCCCTTCCATCCGTTGATTAAGAAAGCCATACTACCGCCAGCGTAGTAGGGGCCTTCACTTGGCGCTTTAATCTTGAGATCTTCGTCCACGATTTGAATGTACTGGTTGTCTGGATATACAGCGGGGACCCAGTAGTCTGTGGTCGATGAAATCCATTGGCATCCCGAGCTCGTATCTGTTTCGCCGTCTGCAGCATAAACGCAGCCCATGACGCCTTCTTTTTTCTTTTTATCTTCTTCATCCTTCGACTCATCGTCGTCCGTCAGAGCTAGCGCCGCTGCGGCAGTGCTTTTACCCGGAGACGTAACCTGACCGGCGCCAATGCGCGCTATGTGCACGGTTCTAGTTACCAGGTTGGTATTGCCACCTTTGACGATTGTTGCACTGATCACCGCAGTCATGTTGTAAATTTCGGATACACATTCTTTGGGCTTGGCAATCGATACGGCAGAAGCAATCGACGTGTCACTAAACCTTTTAAGATCGCCCTCTGGACATATAAATTCATGCTGAAAATTTACCGAAGCCTTCGTAATTCTCAGGGCCGAGAATGCTGGCTCAGATTGGAAGCAGCTGATCGCATTGTCCTCAAAAAATTTTGCCGAAACTTTACTGTCTTTGACAGTGTACTTATTGTTCGCAAGCAGCTGCCCTAAACAACCGGTTGCACCACCAACGGCAAGTGAAGTGCGGTAAAAATAAGAGTGTCCACTGATCGTCGCGGCGATTTCGGTGGCGGTCGTAGAACGAAAATTTCCAGGGTTCTGCAGTAGCTCTGGTCGAATAAATCCTTCGATTGCCTCAGCACCTGGTTTGGGCTCAGGTTGTGGCTCGCTGGGCCCTTGCGCGTATGTAGAGAGGGCTACTTCAGGGCCATCTCCGGATTTTTTTTTCTTACTGCAATGAGCAGAGCTCGCGAAAACTGCCAGAAGCAGGACTAATTTTGCAGAACTTCTCATGAAATTGCCTCTACCTCTATTTTATGCTCTGCTTATCGGCATATTTTGGCAAAAACTTTAGAAACTTTTGATTATTTGCCCGTATTTCGCGCTAACCGAACGTGCTCCGAGGGTTCCACCTCGGTAACAACTTGCGAAATCGCGGTAGTCGAACCCCACTTGGAGCAAAAAATCTGAGGCATCCGCAGGCTCTAACGTCCTGAAAGTGAGGGCTTTATTACGGCATTGAAAAAAAGACTCAATTTTTTCTCCAGGGTGCCGAAGGGGCTTATGTAGAACCCGGACTGCCCTCGGCGAACTGTCCGGCTACGGAGGTCGGTATGAATACTCAAATCCTTGTAAACTCAAGAGCTTTGTCGCTTGCCGTGCTGGCACTGGCGGTCAGCGTGACCACGGCCTGTCGGTCGAAGATGGACGTCAAAACCGTAGGTTCCACCTTATCGTCGCGACTGAAGCAAACGAAGCTCCCGACGGACACTCCTGGTGGGATGAAGCTGCAAGGGCTGAAAAAGTTCTTCCAGACCCGGGAAACCATCACGGTTGAAATCGAAAAAGAAGTTGTCGATGGGGCGCCGAAGTTTGTTCTGCTGAACGTTACCAAGTCTGGCGACGACGATAGTAAGGCTGTCCAGTTGATAACCGAAGACGTTCCGAGCACTGGTTTAGGCCTGATCGATCGAGGGACCCATTCACTGCTGGCTACCGATGATGGAAAAATACGAGTTTCCTTCTATCCGACAAATCCAGCTTGGAAAGAGAAGTTTTTCTACGGTCTAAACAAGATCAAAGTTATCGCTGACGACTTGACGGATCCGCGGATGTCGAGCTTGGATTTCACCTTGCAGGATTTTGATATTATGGATTTCAGCGTCATGGCCTTCCCAAGTGGGAACGAGGTCGTGAAGATGGATGATGGCAGCTCTTTTGAGGGTTGGCTCAACGTGCTCGGCCCAGCTCAGGCTGTCCACGCCGATGGTAGTAGCGCACTAACCGCAGGTATGTTTGACATCGTTAACGGCTTTTAAGATCAATTTCTAAAATTAAAGCCGCGGTGATCAATGATCATCGCGGCCTTATTGATTCAGCTTGCTACGTTGATTTAGGCGTCAACTGCTGATTTTTTTTTGGCCGGGCACCAATGGATGTGCGGATTGATGGTACAGCTAATTTGGCAAATCGCACCGATGAATGGGCACTTGCCGTCGCCGCCCTTGGCATTTACCACGCGGAGGGCGATTGATTCAACTGCCTCGCCACGAGCGTCTGTAACCTTAACGGTGGCATCGCCTAGAGCTTTAGCCTCAAGTGTACCGTCGTCATTGACAGCCAACACCTCAGGAGTTGCCGATGCAAACGTGTAACCACCTTGCCCACCGAAGGCCTTGAACTTGCCCTTGTCACCAAGCGTGAAAGTATGCGCGGTTGGGACTAAAGTTAACTTGTTTGTGCGCAAGGCCTCAGCAGCCGCTGCTGCGTTGATACGACAATTACATGCTGACTCAATTTTAACCTTATCGCCAGTTGACTGAAGCAGCGCTTTAGCTTCAGTTGGTCCGAGGGGGTTCTTATTCTGGGATTTAAGAAGCGCCACAAGACCCGCAACTAATGGTGTAGCCATCGAGGTTCCTGAAAGCGATCCGTGCGTATCGTTGGGGAGTGTGCTTAAGATGTCATCGCCAGGAGCAGCAAGGGCAACGCGAACTCGACCGTAATTTGACCAATAAGGTTTGCCGTCACTGGAATTGGAAGCAGCGACAGAAATGACGTTGGGAAGGCGTGCGTTGCCTGGGAAAATACTGGTGTGATCGTTGTTAGCTCCCTCATTGCCAGCTGCAGCAACAAAGACGATTCCGGCATCATTAAGACGACCAATAGCTTCGATCAGGGGCTGCGCCTGGCTCTCGTTGACACTTGCTCCCCAGCTTGCACTTACCACGTCAACTTTCTTAGCGATCGC
>OMIY01000227.1 GCA_900299215.1 bacterium
AATTCGATAATCATTGGAAAATTATATTTTTTTTTACTTTTGACTAAAGCTTTCCAGCGCACATGCCGACCACATCCCCGGTGTTTTTGTTACGCGGGTTTCACGAAGGGAGCCTCAGATGTCGGTGTTTAGGATGACAGGAACAAGAAAGATTAGAGAAACCAGAGACGAAGTAAAAAGCAGCGGGCTAGGTTTGCTAACAGAATGCTTCCTCGCAGCCAGTCTTAGCGGTTGCAGTAGCGCCAATTTCGACGCACCGACTGGTACGGCAAAAGCTGGCCCAAGTAAGCCAAGCAAAGTGGACCAGCCCGGCAAAAGCGGCAAGCGAGGGGATGCTGACGGATCATCTGCAGGCCCAGGTCAACCGCAGTCGCTGGCACTGTCTTGCGCCGAACTATCGGATCCGGAAACAGCCAAAGTGGAAATTCTGCGTGATAAAGACGGAAAGCCTCGGATGGCAGAGCTGACTGGATCGATTTGTCCCAAACCACAAAGGCCATCACGGATCACCGTCCTGTTTTTGATCGATTGGTCAGGCTCAATGCAAACTATGGACCCCAAAGTTGGCGACTCCTGCGGAAGGCTGCAAGCCGCAAAGGCCATCACCAACTACATTAAGAACTCTGCTGATCCCCAAACAGTGGTGCAAGAAGGCATGATTCCCTTCTCAACCGCAGTTGACCTTTCGGGGATCATCCCGCTCGCTGATGTAGACACCTTTGCTCAAAGCTTACAGGCAGATAAATTTTGCCGGGCTGCTGGGGCCACCAATTACCATGCCCCTCTGCAACAAGCTCGCTATATGTTGCAAGGGGTCCAAGGTCGAGTCGTCATTTACTTCATTACCGATGGAGCTCCGAACGTGAAGCTCGACGGGACCTTTAGTTTCGATAACGATCCGCAAGTCGTCGAAAACGCCATCGATGCGGGACGTCAACTTAAAGACGTCACCCCAGGAGTCACCCTGAACAGCATCTTGCTTGGTGCCCAAGCAGCAACGGCGCAAAGCACTATGACGAACGTTACCGGTGACCCGACTCGAGTCAAACTCGTAAGTAACGCAACCGACTTGGCTGGATCGATTCTGAAGTTCGAACCTCCGACCCTGGTACCGACGTCGGCTACTGCCACTCTTACCTCTGGCGGCGTCTCGAAGACCGTTGCGATCGCTGAAATAAATCCAGACCCGAACAATCCTGGAAACTGGATCTACAAGACGGAGCCGTTCTCCTTAGACGGAGTGGATGGAACTCTAGAGGTAGAGGTTAAGGATAGTGACGGTGGCAGCAGCAAGTCGACTGCCAAGGTCGGGGTGAAATCCCCCTAAGAATTATTAATGTCCTCCGGCGTGATCGGTGCTAAAGTGCCGGTCCCGCACTACAAGTGAACCTCGGTCACGAGACGGTGGCCGGGGCATGACTTTTTTGGGAGGATGTGTAGTGGTTGCAGTGATTTATGGTTGTGGGATTTTGGCCATTCTGGCCGCCGTGTTTTATGCATGGCGCGTCGTCAAGGTACCGATCGAGGCAGGGACTACCGCTCAAGTAGACCGTCTAAAGGAAATCTCTGACGCCATCGCCGAAGGCGCAATGGCCTTCCTGGCACGCGAGTATTTGTTCGTGGGCGCTTTTGCCCTTGCCTTCGCTGGCCTTATCTACTTTGCTTTAAATACTGGCACCTTACCGTTCAACGAAGGGGCTTACAGCGCTGTTTCGTTCTTGGCTGGTGCAGTTACTTCAAGTATCTGCGCATTTTTGGGCATGAAGATCGCCACCATGGGCAACGTTCGTGCGACCTCGCGCGCTCAGAACAGCATCGGTTCAGCCTTCCGCGTCGCCTTCGATGCTGGCGCGGTCATGGGCTTTGGATTGGTTGGTTTGGCGCTGCTTGCACTGATCAGCATCACTCTGATCTACACCCAGCTGCTGGGCAAACCTGAGCTAGTGATGGACATGGTTGCTGGCTTTGGTCTAGGTGGTTCGACAGTTGCTCTCTTCGGACGGGTCGGCGGCGGTATCTACACCAAGGCTGCAGACGTCGGTGCCGACTTGGTCGGCAAGGTCGAGCAAGGTATCCCAGAAGACGATCCACGTAACCCGGCAGTAATCGCTGACAACGTCGGCGACAACGTTGGTGACATCGCAGGAATGGGCGCTGACCTCTTTGGCTCGCTTGCTGAGGCAACCTGTGCGGCACTCGTTATCGGTGCAACAGCCGAGGCAATCGCCACTAACGTTGACGCACTGCTCTATCCAATTGCGATCTCCGCGATCGGCATTCCAGTGTGCTTGCTCACAGCTTTGTTCGCTCGCCTCGGCAAAAACAGCACCGCTGTCGAGCCTGTACTGAAGCGTCAGCTTTTGATTTCCACTGTCCTGATGTCGATTGCCATCTACCTAGTCACCGATAAAGTGATGGTTGAGTCCTTCACAGTTGGCACCACGGTCGTCACCAAGACTGGGGTACTTGCTTCGATTCTTGCCGGTCTTTGGTCGGGTCTTTTGATCGGCTACGTGACCGAGTACTTCACCTCGCACTCCTACGGCCCAGTTCGGTCTATCGCGAAGGCATCGGAAACCGGTGCGGCTACCAACATCATTTACGGCCTAAGCGTCGGTTACAAATCTGCACTGATTCCGGTCATTGCTATCGCTGCCACCGCCTACGTCTCCTGGACCTACGCCGGAATGTACGGGATTGCGATTGCCGCTATCGGCATGATCTCGACTATCGCTATCGGCCTGACCATCGATGCCTACGGTCCAGTGTCTGACAATGCCGGCGGTATTGCAGAAATGGCTGAACTCGGAAAAGAAATCCGCAACCGCACCGACACCTTGGATGCCGCTGGTAATACCACGGCTGCTATCGGCAAGGGATTTGCGATCGGCTCTGCAGTGTTAACTGCACTGGCTCTATTCGCTGCATTCTTGACCCGCGCTAAAATCGACAGCGTCAACCTGCTGTCCCCAACTGTATTCGCGGGCCTTCTAGTCGGTGGTGTACTGCCGTTCATCTTTACTTCCCAGACCATGCTAGCCGTTGGCCAGGCCGCTAACGCCATGATCGAGGAAGTGCGTCGTCAGTTCCGCACGATTCCTGGCCTACTCCAAGGTAAAGCTCGCCCTGATTACCGCACCTGCGTGGCAATCTCGACCACGGCTGCACTTAAGCGCATGGTGCCTCCAGGTATCCTCGTTCTTGCTAGTCCGCTAGTCGTCGGCGTGCTCTTCGGCGTGCAAGCTCTCGCTGGGCTTCTAGCTGGCTCGCTCATCTGCGGCGTCGTGATGGCGCTGTCGTCCTCCAACTCGGGCGGCGCTTGGGATAACGCCAAGAAGTTTATCGAGACCGGTAAACACGGCGGCAAAGGCTCTGATGCTCACAAAGCTGCTGTTGTAGGCGACACCGTTGGTGACCCGTTCAAAGACACTTCGGGCCCGTCGCTGAACATCCTGATGAAGCTGATGGCGATCCTCAGCTTGGTGTTCGTGCCGTTTATCATTACGGCTCACGAAGCCGTGCTTGCTGCCCTAGGCCTCAAGTAAGTTTGGTAGATCCTTAGCCAAGCGATTCAACCATCGCTTGGCCAGCAATCCAGGCGGTGGTCCAAGCCGCCTGGAAATTAAACCCTCCGGTAATCCCATCTACGGCTAAGACCTCACCAGCGAAATAAAGTCCCGGTATCAATCGACTCTCGAGCGTGCGGAAATCCACTTCTTTTAAAGTGATACCGCCTGCTGATACGAATTCATCCTTAAACACACCTTTACCAGTGATTTGATAAGAGCCCGCATGTAACTCGGCGACTAGGCGCTCCATCTGATGGCGGCTCAGGTCAGCATAGGTTAGATCATCGCTGATGCCGACGACGGTCACTAGAGTCTCCCAAAATCGGCGCGGCAAATCGGTAAACGGGCCATTTTTAAGGACTCCTCGACGCGCATGCTCGTTCTTGTATTGGCGCAAAGCGGCATCAAGCTGAGTTGGTGTCATGTTGGGGAGACAGTTAATCTGCAAGTTCGCTTGGTAACCTGAACTGTGAAGACTGACAGCACCAAAGGCTGAAAGCTTGAGAACTGCAGGACCACTCAATCCCCAGTGGGTGATCAACATGGGGCCGCGACGTTCAATTTTCTTGCTCCCGCTACATTGCAACGTCAAGGAGACATCAGCGAAGGATACACCGGACAAGTCCTGCAAACGCTGATCTTTGATGTTAAAGGTAAACAGTGAGGGCACGTGCGGCTCGATCTTATGTCCAAGACCGGCAGCTAATTCCAGACCTACAGGCGCACTACCTGTGGCGATCATTAGGCGATCAGCTTTGACTTCCGATCCATCTTTGAGGGTCAAGGTGAACTCACCAAGCTCGTCCCGTTGTAATTTAACAACTGATGCGCCTAGGTTGATCTTCACACCTGCTTTAGCTGCGGCGGTCTCTAAACAAGTTGCGATAGTTGCAGCCTGATCGGTTACAGGAAACATGCGACCATCGGACTCGACCTTCAACTTCACGCCTCTAGACTCAAACCATGCCACGGTGTCACGAGGTTGAAAGCGGGTGAAGGCACCGCGCAATTCACGACTGCCACGAGGATAATTTTCGATGAGCTTTACAGGTTCAAAGCAGTGGTGAGTGACGTTGCAACGACCGCCACCAGACAGATGCACCTTTGTTAGTACCCGACGTGTTGCTTCCAGAAGTGTAACCAGAGAACCTGGACTCAACTCAGCCGCGCGTATGGCAGCAAAGTAGCCTGCCGCTCCACCACCAATGATGACGATGCGAGACGACCGTGAGTTGACTTGAGATTCAGGTGATAACACTTTTTTGCTTAACTACTTGAACAGTGATTATGATTATTGTCGATCGTTAATGACGATCATTAATGACGATCGGGTCCGGGGATCACTCCGTGTTGAGGGAGCGGCGGCAGATCTTGATTTGGCTCAACCGACCAGTAGTCCACAGGGACAGTAGGCAGCCCGTGAGCTGCCGCTGCCGCGGTCATGGCTGGCTGTGGTCGACGCGACGATCTTGGTTTTTTTCTGCGGGGACCGCGGCTAATCGGCCGAATACCCCAAAGGATAATCTGAATCGCTAACACCGAGAAAAACAGCGTGCCGGCAACTAATGCCGCAAAAATTAGTATTTCTTTGGTCGATGTGTGTTCTTTAGAGTGGTCAATCGGCAGCGATTCGATACTAAAGTTGACGACCGGGGTATCACCGGCCTCGCTCGTGTCAGTTCGGTAGCCGCTGCCCTTGATTGCACGTACTACCTCAACCCGCGCCTGCCTTACAACTTCGGGCGGTAAGTCTGAGGTCAGAGTGACGGCCAATTTCACCTGCGAAACTACAGGCTCCTGTTTGGTGAGGTCAAAATTAACGGCAGTGCCCACATCAACATGCTCTGGCGGATCCTGACCTACTTCTTTAAAGAACTGATCCAGGGTCGAACGGACTAAACCATCAATTTTGGTCGAAACTGCTTCCTGAGCTCCCTCCAAAGCCTCCTTGGGCACCGCTTGGGCACCAGTAGCGTTGAGAGCCAGCAAGAGATTGCAGATTAAAAAGAAACGGGTCATAGCTTAAAACCCCATTTATTCCGGGACATTGACATTGATTTCGGGCATGTATCCACACCAAAAACTAAACATATCAAAATTTAGAGACAAAGCTCAAGCACTCAAAAAAACTGCGACTTAATGCCGCTGCTATCCCAGCCATTCTCTAATAATTTCATCACGGTTAGCATCTAGCTTAGGGGGCGCCTTGACCGTACCAGAGCCGCCGACCAAGGGTGATCCGAGTAGGTCAACCTCAGTTCCGTCCGGCTGAGTGGCGCGCACTTTGTAGTGCCGCTCCCCCGCAAGTGGGCTGCTCATGAGAGTTGCGAGATCCCAAATCGGACCACATGGGACGCCCGCCTGATCTAAAGCTGCCTCCCAAGCAACCGTAGTCTTAGTCTTTATGATCGCGGAGACGATTGGAATCAACTCGCTACGGTGCTGCACGCGAGCGTCATTGGTTAAAAAGCGCACGTCTACCGCGAGGTCTGACCTCCCAACAGCCTGACAAAAGCGTTGCCACTGTTGATCGTTACCCACGGCCAGCACTAGCCAACCATCGGCCGAGGCAAAAAGCTCGTAAGGCACAATCTGAGCATGAGCGTTACCTTGTCGCTGCGGTAACTTACCAGTCGACACATAGCTCTGGCCTACGTTAGCCATGGTTGCGACGGCGCAGTCCATAAGGGCAAGCTCGATCGCAAGACCATGACCTGTGGATTCGCGGTGCCTTAATCCAGCAAGGATCGCAATGACCGCGTAGAGTCCTGTGACGATGTCAGCAATGGCCACACCAAACTTATGTGGCGATCCGTCTGCTGGACCGGTAGCCGCCATCATGCCGCTCATGGCCTGGACCACAAAATCATAACCCGGACGGCTGGCAAAAAGGCCGGTGCGTCCAAATCCCGAAAGCGAACAAATAATTAGTCGCGAATTTATTTTGTGTAACGATGCAGCATCAACATTAAGTTGTTTAATGCTGAGGCCCTTAAAGTTTTCAATTAAGATGTCGGCCTTGGCTACTAGCTTTCGCCACAAATCATGATCTTCAGTATTTTTGAGATCGAGAGCGATGGATCTCTTGCCGCGATTACATGAAAGAAAGTAAGCACTGAGTTCACCGACATAAGGCGGCCCCCACCCACGCGTCTCGTCGCCCACATGTGGCTGCTCGATCTTGATCACGTCGGCGCCTAAATCCGCAAGTATTTGACCAGCATAAGGCCCGGCCAAAACACGCGAAGCATCGACGACGCGTAGGCCCCTAAGACTAGTCGCTAAAGCCACGTTCATGACGGCTGTGCCGCCAGACCTGCGGCCTCGCTCAGGGTTGCGATGATACGATCAGCAGCACCGGTAGAGTCGTGAGCGCTTTGCGCTTTCTTCATGGAATCGCCGCTGTTCATAAGTTCATGAATCGCGGATTTAAAACTCTCAGGATTTAGATCCTTTTCCCTGAGAACCTTGGCCCAGCCCTGGCGCTCAAACGACGCCGCGTTGATCACCTGATCGCCACGACTACCTTGTTCGAGCGGTATAAGAAGCATAGGTTTGCGCAGTGCCAAGATTTCAAAAAGCGAGTTTGCACCGGCACGACTAATGACAAAATCCGCTAGCGCATAGATATCTTTCATCTCACTCGAGACGAATTCAAAACTCCGATAGTTGGGATGGGTGAAGTTGATGCCCTTTCCTGCTCCGGTCAAATGCACCACCAACGCCTTTTCAAGTAACCAAGGTAGTAT
>OMIY01000228.1 GCA_900299215.1 bacterium
TAGTCTCAGATATTCTAAACCGGCCTTTAAAACCCCCGATTGCATCGGTAGCACTTATCGATGAGTAGAGTGTTCTGCTCCCTGTGTAAGAGGTGTTTTCAAGCGATGCGTTTAACGATGTTTTGCTGTTAAGGTTCAAAAAGCGAGCGCCTGCTAGCAAGTCGAGATAAATAGAGGGGGTGCTAACGGCCGTATACGTGCCTGCAACGGTGTAGATACCTATCCAGCTCGTCGCATTTGAATCGACATTTAGCGATTGGTCTTTGAGGTAGGACTTTGAGCTTAGGGATGATGACTTTGAGTAAATACCGTTGCCAGCAATTCCCCACCGGCCATAATGAATTTCGCCTTCAAGCATCCCGCCTATATCAAACGTACTTAGAAGTTGGTTTGTATCGATTTTGGTGTCGACTCGTTGAACATTGTTGTAATCGAGTTTCCCATTCATTCCGAGAAACCAGAGATATGGCGTAATAACGTAGCGGAAATCTTCGGTTGTAGACGGCAACGGAGAGGCATCGCCTGCGTTTACATGAGTGGAGCTGATCAAAACAGCCCAGAGCAGGATGCATTTCAAATATTTGTTCAAGATGTTCTAGACAGATTCATGCGGATCGAAAAAGTTGATCGTCAAAAGTGATAGCCAATTCTTCCATATCCAGACCACTGATACAAAGGAAGATTGTTCACAATTTGCTTTGAGCCGCCGGCAGCTACAGACCAATGTTTGTCGAAATAGTAATACAAAACGCCATCTATTGGCATGAACCATTCGCCGTTAACAGCGTTGTAAACCATGCCTCGTTGATCCCAGATCTTTACAGACCAATGATCGTCGATACGAAAAACAAAGGTTGGATAGATTTCAAGTGTTCTGGCCAGAGGCGTTGGGGGTGTGCTGATAGAACTTACACCGATGACGTAACGGAACCAGGGGGCGAACTCAGAAAGAATGCCGTAGTCTATTTTCTTAACGGTAAAGCCGACTTGTGGTGCAACTGCCCATTGAGTTGATCCATAGTCTCTTTTATCGTAACCGGTTGGAAGATAGAACCTTGATCCAAAATTAACCGTAGTGCTTGGTAAGACTTCTGGCGATATGGCCCAAACAGTAAATTTGCTTAGGCTAGGGTTAAAGTCCCTGCCAGACTCGTGCGGGAAGGCTGGGCCACCATTTGAAACAAGTGAGGTGTCGATACGTGAAATGCCGCGCCATTGGTCGCTCATTGAAAACGGCACATACAGCCTAGGCTGAATCATGTTTGAGAAGCTGTTCTCAGTTCTTGCTGACCGGAAATACCACGCTTCGACCCATGGCTTATATTCACTCCAGGGCTTATCCGGATCAGGTGTGTTTGTGCCATGGAGCTCGGCATAAGCAAAGGTTGTCCAGATCGAAAAAACGCACAACAGAATAATCCGCCAAAAACACCAGGTCATGCAGCCTCAAGCCTCTCCCGGACTTTGGACCGTAGTAGTTCAATCGCTTGAAGTAGCGCGAAATATTCAGCCTCAGATCCTACCGGTACACGCACATTGATAGCTTCCCTATTGAGATTCCTCAATCGGTCAGCAATTCGATTTAGTTCACTGGCAGGAGGGCTCTTTTCGCAGAGGAATAACTCGGTGCCTAGAAGCTCTTCGTATAAACGGCGATGCTTAATTTGATAGCGAATTTCACGCAGCTTGAAATTGAGCTTGGCCAGTGGATAAGTGAAAGCGATTATCGAGAGGATTAGTACCCACATACGGTTTATAAAACCGGCCAGCCAGAATGGGAGATATCGCATTCCAGGTGGAACGCCGTAGTCATAGTAATGGAGGGCTGTTGGACTAGCCTCAACCGTTGGGTCAACATACGCAGGAAACTCGCCGCGCTTGGAGAAAAAGAGAAAAGGTGAGGATCGCTGCAAATCACGGCTGGCAACGAGCAAAAGCATTTGAAGATCAGGGTGAAGAGTCTTGTCGACGATAATGGTGCTCGTTGTGGATATCAAGCTAACGGGCTTGCTGGGAAGTTGCTTTTCGATATCAATGGCATTAATCGGGATAGTTTGTGCGGTCAGATAAGGCAGGTTTTTTTGATAAGCACTGGCGTCTGGAATGGAGAGCAATTGCGTGTTGGAGTCTCTTAACAGAGATTGCACGGCCTGATCATGATAGGCAGCAACTTTCACGAGGGCGTCTAACTTGCCATCAAGGAAAGCCTGCAAATTTTCAGGATAGGAACTTAAGACCAGGTTGGGGAGTTTGGTTGAGTCTATACCGTTTAGTTGCAGTACTTCATGAAAGAGCCTCTGCGTGCCGCCAAGTTTTGGGCCGACGCCTACACGCAAATGGCTTAAATCTTCAAAACTTGATGGGTGCTTGGGAAGATTCTTTCGGTAGAAAATCCATAACGGTTCATGCGCGATACTGCCAAGTGAATAAAATCGAGATGATTCTTTAGGATCAAGAGATCCACCTTGCAGGAAAGCGATCCGGACATTCTGATCGTTTTTGGCCAATAGCTCTGCATTCTCTATCGACCCGGATGCTTCGACTAGCTCTAGGTCTACACCATTGTCCTTGAAATAGCGTGAGAAGTTCTCGGCGGTCTTCCAATAGGCCCCATTCTGGTCGCCCGCCGCGATAGCAATGCTGCGGGGTGGGAACGGATTGAGATAGTAGATAAGCGCACCTAGCAGAACGACTAATAGGATAATTAGCCAGCGCTGCTCGATCAGAAGCTCCCTAACAGCTAGAAGCTCTTCTTTGATAATCAGCCTGAGATAGGCAAAGGTATTCATTTGGTTGTCATTCAACAAAAAAGGCCACCTGCACCGCAGATGGCCTTGTCTCAACCCTGTTTAGGCTGCAAACCATTCGGCAAGACGTTTCTTCTCTTTTTGGAAGCCTGGTTGGGCAAAGATAAAATGCCCGCCCACAAAAATGTCCTGCTCAAACGATGCAAATTGCTGAGGCACAGTAGAGCCGTACTCCACAATCGAGGCTGAAGGCATTACGAGCACATCACTATCGCCCACCATGTTGTAGAAGTGGATGTTTTTGACGTTGCACTTGAAGTGGAACCCTTGGCCATCCTCGGTTTGTGTTTTCTCAAAAGCCTCTTCTAAAAGATCCATAAATGCCGCAAAAGGCACCCAACGATCGTCGGTCGTTAATTGCACCATTTCGGTTAGCGTTGTTTGGCCTTCGGATGCGAACTGCTCCCAAGA
>OMIY01000229.1 GCA_900299215.1 bacterium
ACACCATTTATGGATTTCGATCTGCTTCGGTTTCTGGAAAAGGTTCCCACAGCTTATTTGCTCAAAATTGACACACTGCGGGAAAAGCATCTGCTTTATGAATCTCTGTCCGATGTCCTACCAGCCCATGTCTACCACGGTCACAAGCACCCCTTCCTGTCGCCATCATGGCGAGACTTTTACTCCGTCGGCAAAGGTAGGGAGATCATGGACACATTCATGAGCGCCGCCGCAGTGGACGCAGCAGGTATCTTTAATCCCCAAACAGTGCAACTGATGTACGGAGCATGGAGAGCAGCTCCTCCACAGTCCTCACTCCGGAAGCAATTTGATATAAGCATCGGCGGCATATTGACGTGTCAAATCCTCCACAGACTTTTTATTCTAGAACCGCCAGTCTCCAAACCTATCGATCACTTCATTGAGCGAGGCCAACAGCCTTGGCCTAAAATGCAGGCTAACACAGTCGCACTGGCGGCACCTGCCGCCACAACGATCCCAAGTAATATGCCGGTTCTAGGGTTAAGCGCTTGGCACCGCTTTTTACTCCGTGGACTCAAATCTAAAACTAAGCGTTTCCCGCTGACTGAGCGGCGCTTTGAACCGAATATGTTCTGGTTTATTCTAAAATCACTGACACTGCGACTGACCGGGCGATATGGGCAGGTCATGACGGCGGCCCAAGATGCCGATACCGCATTACAGGCGCGCCAGAAGCAGTCATTCTAGTAGCGGATCACCCGCTACAAAGAATTTCTGTTCAGAACACCCTAAGGAAATGGGTGTGGATTATTATTCAAGAATTCGTGGCTATGACCAAGTTTATCGACAAAGCGATAGCCTTGCAGGCTATGCATGCCGTTCATCGGCACAAAATGAGATAGTACTGACCTCACAAACCGAAATCCCAGTCGTCTGTAGGAATTAGGTGTAAAGTCAATGACGAGCCAGTCTCTGCCTGTATCTTTAACTTTTTGCAGAAAGTGGCCGACTATGTCGGATCCCACGTCGATGCCTGCAACACTGGGTTTCAAGCTAATCGAACTTTTTGCATCACGCCAAATCCAGGAAAAACTATCGTACTGCCCGAGCTCGGCATAATAGGCAGGATGCTCCATGGGCTGAACAACGTCCACTGGGCTCGCAAATTTTTTGCGCACTGCCTTGGGAAAGTCACCCGTTAGCTTCGAAAAGTAGACCATGGTCTGAAACATTTCGAGCAGACTCTTTTTGGCGCTGTCCCAAAGACTGGGTCGCGCGCTGGCGCCGACTGCATAGGGCTTGAAAAAGTCACGATTCTTGTTGAATGCGAAGCACACAGTCATCGGAATCTTAAACACATTGGGCAGGTAGACAACTTTGACATCGATCTCGTGATCGTCGATATAGCGCTTCATTCGAGCCCAGTTGGCGTCTGATTGGAAAAGTTCCGAACAGTCAACAAGGTGAGTTTCACCCTTGCTATACCAAGTCGTCATAGTCGAGTGGCGCTCAACCACTTCCTGCAGACTTGATGCAAGCACCGCGTATGGATCTAGGTGACCTGCAAATCCAGTAGTGATTTGCTCCAACAAGAAGGGTTCCCCGTTCTTGTGAAACTCATAGGCAAAGCCGGCGACTTGCGCTGGCACTTTTTTGAAGCAGCGATCCTTCATACTCCATGCATCAATCCAGGTGAGCTTAAGATCGTGGGAGTATTTCTTGCAGTAGAATTTATCCGTATATTGCTCATCGGCGTACGGTAGGAAATGATTTGGGTCTACCGCTTTACCGCCAAAGTCCTCGTATCGCCCCGATACTATATGATGCCGCATATAATCGCGTGGTAAATTGCGCTCCAAGCCTTCGACTACGGCCGCCATATAGGCATCAATATTGCTAAAACCGATGCCACTGCCGAGCTCAGGCTGGCCATCCTCGGGGACGGTTGGGAATCCCGTGCAGAGTTTTAGGGGTGGAAATTGGGCCGGGCACTTAACCATCTCAACACGGCGTAATACCCCAACCTGATGGTCAATGACGCCGCTCGATTCCAGATACTCGCGGGCCTCAGTCAAACTTTTAAATTTGAATCTCATCCCATACCCGTCTGGTGAGAGTGAATTCTTTTTCCGCACAAGAAGGACAACGCGTCGAAGGTATCAGATCGGTCTGACGCCCTTTGAGTGTGGTGAAATTAAAGTAATGAATCCGGTCAACCAGGCGTGACGAGATGGTGCCTGCGGCAAAGCCGATAATTTCACCTAATGCTAACCCACAGATTGCTTCTTCTGCGCCCGGAGCATTAAATGATACGAGTTTATGCGCATTGATCTCTGCCTTTGCGCTGAGCGGACGCAGGCTAGCACTGAAGCGCAGCGTATCGGCATAAATATCTTCGCGATGGCACTGATAGCACTCCCAGCAAGCTGTGCTTTCACGGCTGATAATGGGTCCGACGACACCAGTATCGCCTTCCATAGTCAATCTGATCGCATAGAGTGAGGGCGATGCTTTGATCGCCCGTGAAAGAGCTGTTTCCCAAGTGCCGCCCCAATAGTCGCCACACGAAATGACTAGAGTTGGTCCCGAGCTTTTTGCCAGCTCTTTTAACCCGTGTTCCCAGTCTGGAACTGTGCGGCTAGCCGGTCCTGATGCCGCATGAGGGGAGACCACAAGGAGTTGCTTAAGTCCGAGTTGCTCTAAGTATTGCGTGAGGGTCTTCGCTAGGAGACCATCGCCTACTACCAGCATTGAGCTCGCTGCTAAATTTTGGCGGTAGCCCGGAGCATCAGTACCTTCAGCAAAATAGGCATCGAGGCGCTGACCCATCGTTGCTACTTGCTTAGGATCGGCTTGTGTTACCCAGCGGTTGGCCACAAAGGAGTCTATAACGGTCTGGCAGTCCTCGGTGGATAGGCCGCTGGCACTGGCCAGCTGGCTCGCGTCGGCTCCACCAAAGAGACTATCGATGATAGGAGTCAATTGCGTATCAGGTATGCTGACCGACAGCTGGAATAGGCGAGTGCCCTGCGTCACATAAACCTGGCCCCGGTTGTTGATCCTAAACCCGATGCCCGGGCGTAGGTAGTACTTAGCCGTCATAATTGTTGCGACCTCATGTGTTAGGCCAAGGCTGGCCTAAGTGGTGTTACTTGCCCATAACCACGGAGTAGATCGGAGTTTCTTCTGTCTCTAAAAGGTCTAGCTGTGCCGCAAGACGCTGAAAATCGAACCCAGCCAGCGGTACTTGCTTGAGTCCTAAGGCAGTGGCACACAGCGCGACGTTTTGGCCGATATGACCGGCTTCTATAAAAGATTTGCGGTAGGAATGAGCACCATATTTTTCGGCTATGCGTCCATACCAGGCACAGATAACGACTATAGCCGAAGCTTTCGCTGCCCACTCAGCGCCTGACACTAATGTCGAGATAAGGTCCACATTGCTATTTATCTGGACTAACTGACGCTTCACCTGGTCGAAGTAATATCCGACATGAGGCCCACCCTCGGTCTCGCGGTAAATCACGTAAGTTGTACACGAGTAAAGCCCGCCCGGTGCCGGATAGGATGTGCCGTCAAACCCGACGGCTTTCACCTCATTTCCCTGAGGATCCGCCCCATAAAAGGTTCCCGACTTGCCTAGGCTTGGACTCAGTATACTGGCTAGCTCGTCGAGATTAATGACATGAGGTCCAAAAGTACGCTGACTCCGCCGTGTCTCTAGACATTGCAGTAAGCCTACTTGCTTTAACCGTGGATCTAGAGACTCCGACAGCTGGATACGCTTATAGCTGGGCGGATAAAATTTAGGTTTCACACCCGGGGTGGGTAACTTGATCCCATCATTATAGCGAAAATATGGTGCTTTTATGTGGTCGGGTTTAACCCGGCTATAAACGTAGCGACGGCCGATATACCACTGCGGATTTTGCTGATCCACGACTTGCCTCGCCTAGTCTAGTTTAGTTGATACATCATCGTAGCTAAGGGTATAATTTGAGTCAAGAAACCCACATAGTATTGCGCCATCACCAGACGGTAACCGATCCGCTCGCGTTTGAAATACGCGTAGTTCAATCATGCGGGGAACAACATGAGCTATCAGGAAAAGCCAAAACCACAGTGGCAGCCTTTCTCTCCCGTCAAAATAGACTGGAAGGACTTGGTTTTGCGCCCGCTGGAACAAGCCGATGTTGTTGACTTTTGCGACGCTGTGAAGCGCAGCTTCCCCCATCTTGGTGAGGGTCGTGCCACATATATGTTAACAGAGAGCTACTACGAAAAAGCCGCAAGACCGCTCGAGGATCGCGACGGAACAGCGATCCTTTGCGCATATTCCGAGGGCAAACTTGTTTACGGCATCATTCACGAGCTAGACGCTCAGACACGATCGATTTTCCTATCAGTTGCATTTATCACTCCTGAGTTTAGAAAAAATCCGTCGGTGGTTGCAGCATCGTTCGATGTTTTTCCGAAGATTAAGGATTGGTGGAATCGCAGCAATGCCGAATACGCATTTAGTTACTGCACCACTGGTCATGCCGTGTCGCAAATGGTTACAGAACAGGCGGGGTTTAGGGTTGGCGGGATCATGCCCGGTTTTGCATTAAGCAAACGATCATACGGGGTCGAGATACCAGTTGAGTCGAGTTACTACCGTGAGAATGTAGTCTACTACTACCAGTATCTAAATGACGGCGAGCTCCTGGCCAACAAGCGTGTACGTCTGACTGCTGAAGCTCAGCGCTTTTGGGACTTACATCAGGGCATCAAGAGGCGTAACAACTGGCTGCTTCAAAGTTGGCTCGCCTACGGGCGCCTTAAGGCAAAATTGCTTGGTAGGTAGAGAGTGCGCAGCCAGAAATGACGTTTTGCAATCTTGGTACCTCACCTAGTGTTTGTTGCCTGGCATCAGATAGGCAAGGTACCAAGATATATCTAGTTAACAGATAACAGGG
>OMIY01000230.1 GCA_900299215.1 bacterium
AAACTCGCCGAGCGTGAGATGCCTGCGCTGATGGCGCTGCGCCGCAAGTACCATAAGACTCAGCCACTCAAAGGCGCCAAGATTATTGGCTGCATCCACATGACGATTCAGACTGCGGTTCTGATCGAGACTCTGGTCGAGCTTGGCGCAGAGGTTCGTTGGTCTTCTTGCAATATCTTCTCGACGCAGGATCATGCCGCTGCCGCAATCGCAGCCCGTGGCATTGCTGTCTACGCTTGGAAAGGTCAAACGGTAGAAGAGGGTGACTGGTGCATCGAGCAAACCATTTTAAAGGATGGCAAGCCATGGGATTGCAACATGATCCTCGACGATGGTGGTGACTTAACCGGTATGATTCATACCAAGTACCCCCAAATGCTCGCGAAAATTCACGGCATCACCGAAGAGACCACCACTGGTGTCCACCGTCTGATGGAGATGATGGAAAAAGGCCAACTCAAAGTCCCGGCTATCAACGTCAACGACTCCATCACCAAGTCCAAGAACGACAACAAGTACGGCTGTCGTCATAGCTTGAACGATGCGGTTAAACGCGGCACTGACATGTTGCTCGCTGGTAAAAAAGCCTTGGTTATCGGTTACGGTGACGTTGGCAAGGGCTCGGCTCAAAGTCTACGCCAAGAAGGCATGATCGTTAAAGTCACCGAAATTGACCCGATCTGTGCGATGCAGGCCTGTATGGATGGTTACGAAGTCGTTTCCCCATACAAGAACGGCGTCAACACCGGAACAGCAGATGGCGTTGACAAGGAACTGATGGGCCAAATTGACCTGATCTGCACCACGACTGGTAACGTCGACGTTTGCGACCGCTTTATGCTACAAGCCGTTAAATCCGGTGCGGTCGTCTGTAATATCGGTCACTTCGACAGTGAAATCGACACCAAGTTCTTGCGCGATCACTACAAGTGGCAAGAAGTTAAGCCGCAAGTCCACAAGATTTTCCGCGACCCCAAGGACGAAGAGAACTTCATCCTTCTCCTTTCAGAGGGACGCCTTGTTAACCTCGGCAATGCTACTGGTCACCCCTCGCGCATCATGGACGGCTCATTTGCCAACCAAGTCCTAGCGCAGATGTACCTGTACGAGAAAAAGTGGGCTGACAAGAAAGATGAGCCGCTTTTCGTCAAAGTGCTTCCGAAGAAACTGGACGAAGAAGTGGCCCGCAACATGGTTGAAGGCTTTGGTGGCGTCATCACCAAGCTCACGGCTGATCAGGCCAAGTACATCAACGTCAAGGTCGAAGGTCCTTACAAGCTAGACAGCTACAAGTACTAAGATCGATCTAATTAATAAAAATCCTCCGGTACTACGGTGCCGGAGGATTTTTGTTATACTGTCTACAAACCCCCACCTCCACCCAAGGCAATACATAAACCGTTCGAAATTTAGTTTGAGGAGACCTGCATGCGTTTACTAACAGCGATAGCAGTCACCATGTCGGTAGCTGTTTTGGGATGCAAGACTACTAATACGAATCAGTCGAAGGTGGCTTCTTACGGTGACGGTTACTCCGTGTCCTACTACACCCCTGGCTCCATGCCAGTAGAATGTCAGACACCGCCAGGATTTAACTTCTCTGACGGTGTTGCGGTTATTGAGGGGGACTCCTTGATAGACGGTGCCACCTGCAGCGGCTGGTCTAGTGGGCTGCCGGATTGTACAAAGCCACTACAAGAGAAGAAGCTTTGCGGCACCATCATCAAGATCACCTATAACGGGGTGACCAAGCGCGGATGGCTGACTGGCATTTGTCCTTGGGATCACCCGAATAACGCGGCAAAAGGCCAGTGGAATCCATGTGGCCGTGGACGCAAGCACCTGGACCTTATGGACTCACTCTATTTTGGTCTGGGTCTAGGTGATGCCCAAAGCTGGGGACCGGACCAATCCAAGTCACCCTGGCAGCAAAACCCTCAGGCGGCAACCGTCGAGGCCTATAAAGACGGCAAGGTCGAGGGTGTCTGGACCATTCATTAATCACCGAAGATAGTCCAAAGACTCGCGCGCCCGGCTATCGACTACTCCTCACCAGGGTCAAGATCGGCCTTGGGTGGGGCCTCAGGTGACAAGGTCTGCCCGGCGGTGTTGGGTTCCTGCACAACTCCCTGTGCGCTTACTGGTTTGGCCCTCTCCCAGATCTCCTCAAACCGACGGACGTAACGCGTCACCACTTCGGGGTGGTCTAGGTAGATTTGATTTTCATTGTTCGCCATAGTGGCGTGGTTGGTGAAATTAAAGCTGCCCGTCTCCACCATGGTGCCATCGCGAATGACGAATTTGTTGTGCATCACCCCACGCTGGCGGCCAAAGCGTACATTAACCCCCGCCTTGACCAGCGTGGTCACCAGAGAGTGCTCCCCTTTACTCTGGCGCTGATCGACCACGACCCTGACCGGCATTCTCTTGGATGCCAGAGCGAGATGGTGGACCAATTGGTCGAGGTTGATGTCGTAGACTGCCAGATCTAGTGTCTTCTTAGCCCCCTGGACGAACTTAACTAGCTTGGTGCCGCACGGTTCGTCGGGCGAGAAGCATACTTCGAAAGGCTTCGGATCAGCAGTGGTGGCTAGGTCTATTTCAGTGACCGGTTGGGCCCTGGGCTTACCGCCCTTGCCCCGTCTTGCCCAAGCTGGAATCGATACTGCGAGTAGTAGACACAGCACCGCCAGGGCGCGCAAGGAACGCTGCATGGGATCCTCCAATCATGGTCGCTAGTGGGTCCTGCCTCAAGCAGAGCCTCATCGTGCCAAAGCTGGGCCAATATGCAATGGTAATGAAGGCGCCAATCAAGATGTCAGCGAGGGTAAAAAAGCTATTGCCCTCGCCCCACTACCGCGTTACACACGCCTCCTGATTTACGTGAATCCGAGAGGGGGAGAGGCGATGGGTCGTGTACTGATCATCGGCGCTGGCGGCGTCGGCGGCGTAGTTGCTCATAAATGTGCGCAAGTACCGGAAGTTTTTCAACATATTACTTTGGCAAGCCGGACTCTTAGCCGCTGCGAAAAGATTCGTGACGATGTCTTGGCTTTGACTGGCCGCAAAATCGACGTGGCACAGGTCGATGCAGACAACGTGCCTGAGACCGTAGCACTGATCCGCAAAGTTAAGCCTGACTTAGTCCTCAATGTCGCACTTCCTTATCAAGACCTGACCCTGATGGATGCCTGCCTTGAAGCGGGTGTTAATTACCTTGATACTGCCAACTACGAGCCTAAAGATGTCGCTAAGTTTGAATACAAGTGGCAGTGGGCTTACAAAGACAAGTTTGAGAAAGCTGGTCTGATGGCTCTACTGGGCTCAGGATTTGATCCCGGTGTGACCAACGTTTTCTGCGCTTACGCGCAAAAGCATCTTTTTGATGAGATTCACACGGTCGACATCGTTGACTGCAATGCTGGTAGCCATGGCAAGGCCTTCGCCACCAACTTCAACCCAGAGATCAACCTGCGTGAAGTTACCCAAGACGGTAAGTACTGGGAAAACGGCAAATGGGTTGACGTCAAGTCGATGTCGGTTTCCGAGACTTTCGATTTCCCAGGCGTTGGTCCGCGCAAGGCTTACCTGATTTATCACGAAGAGCTCGAGTCGCTCGTGCTTCATCTCAAAGGCTTGAAGAAGATCCGCTTTTGGATGACCTTCGGTGACGAGTACCTGACTCATATGCGCGTACTGCAGAACGTCGGCATGACGCGGATCGATCCGGTCATGTACAAAGGCACGCCAGTGGTCCCGATGGAGTTCCTCAAGTGCTTATTGCCTGACCCGGCAAGCTTGGCTGAGGGTTACACTGGCAAGACTTCGATTGGTTGCATTATCGAAGGTATTAAAGACGGTAAACCACGTAAAGTTTTCCTCTACAATATTTGCGATCATGCTGAGTGCTACAAAGAAGTCCACGCTCAAGCTGTCAGCTACACGACTGGTGTACCAGCTATGATCGGCGCGATGATGATGATGACCGGTGCATGGAAAAAGGCCGGTGTCGTTCACATGGAGC
This sequence comes from bacterium, assembly GCA_900299215.1. GTDB lineage: Bacteria > Bdellovibrionota_B > Oligoflexia > Oligoflexales > CAIYRB01 > CAIYRB01. The sequence continues at coordinate 4,025 of OMIY01000230.1, forward strand.
AGATGAACCCCGATGCGTTCCTAGAAAAACTAGGTCAACACGGACTGCCATGGCATGTAAAGGAGCTGTGAAGTGAGCAACGTCAGCACGACCACTGGAGTTAAGTCAGGGATGTATGCAGTCGATGCGGCCCAGGTGCCAGACAGCCCAAGTTGGGTGATCGACATGGCAGCCTTGGAGGCTAACCTCCAAACTCTGGCTAACGTTCAAGAGCGTGCTGGTTGCAAGATTCTGATTGCTCTCAAAGGTTTTGCTACTTGGAGTACTTTTCCCCTGGTGCGCCGCTATTTAAGCGGCGCTACCGCTAGTGCTCCCCATGAGGCCAAGTTGGCTCATGAAAAGCTAGGTGGCGAAGTGCACGCTTACGCTCCTGCTTACAGTGACAGTGATATTGAAGAGCTTTTGCCGATTTGCGATCACTTGGTGTTCAACTCGCTCAATCAGTGGCAGCGTTTTCGTCCTCGTATTGAAGCGCACAACGCAGCCAATCCGCAGCGGCGCATTTCGTGCGGTTTACGCATCAACCCCGAACACAGAGAAGTTGCCGTTGCGCTTTACGACCCCTGTGCACCGGGGTCCAGACTTGGTGTGACGCGAGAAGCTTTGAAGCCCGAGCTCCTAGAGGGGCTAGAGGGGCTGCATTTTCATACGCTTTGTGAGTTGGACTCTGACGCTTTGGAGCGCACGCTCAAGGTAGTCGAGGACAAATTTGGCGAGTTTTTGCCGAAGATGAAATGGCTTAACTTTGGCGGCGGCCATCACATCACCCGTCCAGGCTATGACGTAGATCGGCTAGTGCGGCTAGTTCGTGGGGTGCGTGAGCGCTATAAGGTTGATGTTTACTTGGAGCCTGGTGAGGCCGTGGCCATCCGTACTGGTGTTCTGGTAGCCACAGTCCTCGACATCGTCGATAACGGTGGGCCGATTGCCATTCTTGACACTAGTGCGACAGCGCACATGCCGGACGTACTCGAGATGCCTTACCGCCCTGAGGTCGTCGGTGCTGGTCAGCCGGGAGAGAAAGCTTATGACTACCGTTTAGGTGGCTTAACCTGTTTGGCTGGCGATATGATCGGTGCCTACTCGTTTGATCAGCCACTGGCAATAGGCCAGCGCATCGTACTGCTCGATATGTCTCACTACACGATGGTTAAAACGAGCAACTTTAACGGCGTAAGGTTGCCGTCGATAGTGTTACGTCATCAAGCTGGCAACTATGAGCTGGTTAAAAAGTTTGGCTACGAAAGTTATAAGGACCGCTTGAGCTAGGACGAACTTTTAGGCGTCACCGCCGCCACCGTCGCCACCGCCACCGTCGCCACCGTCGCCATTACCAGATCCTGGTTTTTCGCTGCCGCCGGTTTCGTCAAAGCCTTCTTTCTTAGGTTTGCCCGGCTCTTCTTTTGATTTGAACATGTAATGAACCACACAGATCATCGACGCTGTGAGGTTGTTGCAAGCGATGCGGCTGCGTAAATTGGTGCAGCTATGCAGCAAGAGCGGAGTGCCGAGGACGCACGCTTTGCCCTTGTTGCGAATTTTTGAGTCATCAAGCGGACTCTTGTCTTCGCTTGGTTTTTTGTTCAACGCGGGTAAGGCTACTCTGGTCGTGAAAATAGCCATCTCACGTAGACTAGCTTTAAACTCTGCAGGTCCTATACTTTTGGGGTTGATCCTCATGTAGCTCCAAAAGTCTTCGACGCGATGGAAGTCTTTCTTTATCTTCATAAAGTGACCGCGATACTTCTTCAGAAGATCGTTAATGTGAGTGATCTTGGTGCCGGCTACAGCTACCGGCGAGTTGTTGGAAACCTTGCGGAGGAATTCGTATAGCCGGTCTATATCCATACCAGCGAATTCTTCCATCAAGGCTTTGGCTTGTACCTGTGGCAGGCCGTTTCCTGACTCGTCTTTTTTACCGCCGGTGTAGGCGTTATAAATTTCGTCCTCGTTGGTCTGGGGAGCATCGTCGCCACTGAAGGCTGTGCTGCTACCAGCATTGGGGCCACCGCATGCGTAGAGTCCGATGGTCATCAATCCGGCGGCTAACAGCGCCTGAATCGACCCAACGGTCTTTTTTTCTCTAATGCATGCAAATCGCATTGACGAATCTCCCCGGTTGCCCGGCAGACTTTACGAATGATTCTCTAAGACTCTGTACTCTTATCGGCACAACGCCCGCGAAACTTGAGTATTTTTTACAAAACATCGAAATTATTTGAATTTTTGTAGTGAGTTAAAAATGTTTTGGTGTCAGTAAAGTTTTTTTTCGGCATGCCGATAAACATTCTGGTCACACTTGGAACCCCGGGGGCGACGGTCATGAGCGGCAGCAAAAACAAGAGTTTAAATAGTAGAAAACAGCACAATAGCGATCTCATCAGGCGCATGCGCAATGGGGAACCGCTTAACTCCATCGATAGCAAGAGCAGTTGGTACCCGCCCAGACCGGTCATCAAGAAGGACGAGGGTGAAATGGCCCGAGTCTATGGTGCGCCATCAACCGATCCTGTCCAAGAGCAGGCCGGTGACACTGGCGGCGTGGTCTCACTGACCCACATTCGGGCCAGCTGAAAAGCTGCCAGGTTTCATTGTCGGTAGATTCTAGGATCCTCCTATAGTAGACAAAATGCTCGTATTTACGGCGAGCTGAGTTCTAGAGGGGGAGTCTCGGGATGACTAAAAAGGATCGTGTGCAGCCAGTCAGGCTCAAAGGCTTTAGGGATTACCTACCTGACCTTATGGCGGCGCGTCTGCATCTGATGGACATTATCCGCCGGGAGGCTGGTGTGTCTGGCTTCCAAGTGATTGGCACGCCAGCTTTGGAATACGCGGCCACGCTGCTAGGCCAGGGTGGTGATGAGACTGATAAACAAGTCTACCGGTTTACCGATCATGGTGACCGCGAGGTTGCCTTGCGATTTGATCTGACGGTGCCCTTTGCTCGCTTTGTTGCTGAGCATCAGAACGACCTCAGCTTCCCTTTTAAAAAATTGCAGATGGGCGATGTCTGGCGCGGAGAAAATACGCAGAAAGGTCGGTATCGTGAGTTTTGTCAGTGCGATCTCGACATCATCGGCGCTGACAGTGCTGCTGCGGATATTGAAATCCTAGCGACCTTTCAGCGCATTCTAACCAGTATGAACTGTGGCGGCTTCACCCAGGCGGTGGGTCATCGCCGCGTACTCTCAGCTGTGATTCGTAAACTGCTTGGGGACATTGGTGAAGGTGGAGAAACTTCAGCTCTGATTGCTATCGACAAATTAGCCAAGATCGGTCGCGATGGTGTGGTGAAGCTACTGGCAGCTATTTCTGGCGCTGATGCTGAAGGTGCTGAGACGCTAGTCAGCTTGCTGCTCGCCAAGGATAGTGCAGGTGACACCGATTTGCGCGCTATCGCTGAGCTACTCGCAGGTGATGAGCTTGCGACGCGAGAGATCGACCGCTTGAACAAAGTATTAAACGCAGTCCGTCACGTATCTCCCAAGGGTGCTGGAAAGGTGCGATTTGACCTAAGTGTGGCGCGGGGACTTGGCTACTATACCGGTATTGTCTTTGAGACCACGCTCGATGAAGCTCCAGGCATTGGTTCCATTAGTTCGGGTGGCCGCTACAACGATCTTGCTGGCCGGTTTACGAGTCGAGAGCTACCCGGAGTGGGTGGCTCGATAGGTCTCGATCGCTTACTAGCCGCTCTTGAAGAGACAGGTAAACTAAATTCTGAGACTAAGCGCCCGGTATTTGTTGCTGTAGCCTCGGACGACGGTCTTGAATACGCTTGTGAGATAGCAGCAACACTTCGTGCAGCAGGAGTTGCGACGGATCTAGGCATGGTGCCGAAGTTAGCGAATCAGTTTAAACATGCTGATAGGCTCGGTAGCCCTTTCACCGTGACCGTTGGTGGCAGTGAAGCGGCAAGCAAGACCTACGCATTAAAGAACATGACTACGGGCGAGGAACAAAAGGCTCTGCCTCTGGCTGGCTTAGTGTCCACCGTTAAGGGTGCACTTGTTCAGTAAGTCTCCATCGCTACCGAGCCGAGGTTTTTCTTGCCTCGGTTCAGTATCTTTTTGTCTAAAGACTTATTGCTATAAAGGCTGAAATTGTTGCCATGACCGGTGGAGTGCGGTTTTGAACGCTTCACATGGTTACTGCGCTGGGTAGTTGCGCAGGCAACCAATGACATTGTTAAAACTAAGGTCACGACAGCCCTAGTGATCCGTTCGGTTACCATCCTGATCCCTCCTCTAGTGGAGACACTTGGGTGTCCAAAGTTGGGCCACCCACGGCCGCGAATACGGCCTGAGAGGGTTTCGGTGGGAACCGATTAAACTTTAGGTGATAATGACAACTTATCGAATTAGTTACAAAATAATCTTTTATTTAGCTCGGATGCTGTCCCTGCCGTCAAGGTAAGGCCGGAGGGCTTCGGGGATATGGATGCTGCCGTCTGCACGCTGATGATTCTCGAGTAGCGGAATCAACACGCGTGGCGATGCAATAGCCGTGTTGTTTAGCGTGTGGCAAATTCGGTTTTGACCGTTCTTATCTTTGTAACGCAGTTGCAATCGACGCGCCTGGAACTCGTGAAAGGTCGAACAGCTGTGAGTCTCACTGTAGGCTCCACGCGACGGCATCCACGTTTCGATGTCGTGCTTGCGCACTTGTCCTTGGCCCAAATCGCCAGTGCAAACGTAGACTACTCGGTAAGGTAACTCCAGCGCCTGCAGCACTGCTTCGGCGTTGCCAAGCAGCTCGTCATGGAATCGTGCCGACGCCTCTTCATCTGCAGGACCGATGATGACCTGTTCGATTTTTTGAAATTGATGTACGCGGTAGAGACCGTTCGTGTCTTTGCCGTAGGTGCCGGCTTCGCGACGAAAACAGTTACTCCACGCCATCACCTTAACGGGGAGTTGTGATTCCGGCAAAATCTCGCCCGAGTGGTAGCTAGTCAGAGAAACCTCTGCAGTCCCCACAAGCGCCATGTTGTCGCGTTCGCACAGGTATGCTTGCTCGCGCCCGGTCGGGAAGTAGCCAGTGCCGGTCATCGCATCCTCACTGACTAACACTGGAATCGAGAGGGGAGTAAAGCCACGCTTGATCAGCAAGTCAAAAGTAAATCTGAGTACGGCTTGTTCGAGGCGCGCACCATCACCACTCAGCACGTAAGACCGGCTTCCTGCAAGTTTGACACCGCGAGGCACGTCGATGATCCCAAGGGCCTCACCGAGCTCCATGTGTCCCTTTGGTTTGAAGTCAAACTTAGGCGGTGTGCCCCACTGTTTGATCTCGACGTTTTCCGTATCGTCGCGGCCAACGGGGACATCAGCACGCGCTGGTTGTGGTACCAAGAGCATCAGCTGATCAAACTCAGCTTTTTTAGTTTTAAGCTCAGCCTCTAGCGTTTCGCTTTGCGCCTTAATTGCTCCGACCTTGGCCTTCAGGGCTTCGCGCTCGGCTGGCTGACTCTGACCTATGGTTTTGGATAACGCGTTGCGTTCTGCCTGTAGTGTTTCTACCTGTATTTGCAATGGTCGGATTGCGCTGTCGAGCTCCAGTAAGCGATCCAAGTCAAATTTGATGCGCTTATCGGCGGCGCCGCGACGAAGGGCTTCGGTGTGTTCACGGATAAATTTAATGTCCAGCATGGTGCCTACGGTCCCTATCTATCTGAGGTTTAGCCGACTGCGATTAAGGTATGGGTCAGCGTAACGCGAATCTGGTACTCTAGCAAAGACTAGTAAAATCAAAGTTGCAACTGATCACGTTGAAAGGTCCGACGGATGGTGAAGTACATCAGTGCGCTTTTGGCAGCAGCAATGGCCTCATCCCCCCTCTTCGCGGTTGGCAAAGAGAAAGCTCGGAGGTCCGATGCTGACCAGGACTGGTTTGCGCCACCCAGCGAGCCCAACGAGCCGCGCAGTGATCTATTCGTCCCTGCTGTAAGCTTTATCCTGCCGGGATTTGGTCAGTTTATCAACGGTGAATACCAGAGCGGTGCGGTCTATGCCGGGCTTGCCATTGCTGGAATGCGCTATGCAGGTGAGACAACTCGAGCCAACAACCTTGAGTACGCAAAGTTTGTAGCCGAACAACGCGCCAAGGCCTACGGACTGAAGCTGGAAGAAGTCCAGGATCAAAAGGACATTGCCGCGCGTAAAGTCATGTTGGGGGGATTGGTTTATCAAGGCGCCGGCGGATTTAGTGCTTACCAAGCCTTTCGCCTTTCGGTATCGACGCGCAAACGAGCGGGTGAGTACGAGTTTCTTGGGCGAGGGGAGACTCCGATGGAATTATTTAAGTCGACCCTTGAGTTCAAATACCTGACTCGCAAGACCACCTGGATTCCTTTGCTAATTGGGGGGGCCATAGCGGGGCTAAGGCTGTCGACGCCACCTGCGACGTATAACGAACGGTCACCTTTCACCAGTGCCGACGCTCTCTTCACCAGTGCATTTTCGGCAAACGCAGGTACTCACGAGGAGGCTATGTTTCGCGGTTGGTTGATGCCTGTCCTGCGGGAATACACCGGCAGCGATATGTGGTCCAACATCGGCCAGGGGGTCCTCTTTGCCGCCGCTCATCTCGGGACCGTCTCGACGCCCTTGCCTCAGCTTCTGCTCGGTCTGCACCTAGGCAATCTGACCCAGGACAACGGCTGGGAGATGGGTGAAGCTGTGTTTATCCATACCTGGTGGGACATCATCGCCTTCTGGACTCAGTTTCAATACAACTCAAAATATGCCAAAAGCCCTGTTGCGCCCGTTGTGCCGGCAGTGCTATGGTTGCCGCCGCTCGAGTGGGTCTTCTGATTCGGGGTACCTGCGCGAGATCTTTAAGATTACTTAAGCGCAGCCACCGTGAGCACGACCCAACCAGTCAACAACAAAGAGTTTACTCCGGCCACCACACTTGATGGTCCCTTTGGTGGCCCTGAGATTTGGCATCGTCTGGGCCTAGGCGCCAGACCTGTATTTCTTGCGCCTTTGGCGGGGGTTTCCGACTCTCCGTTTAGGCGTGTCGCCAGTGCTCAGGGCGCGACGTTAACTTATGTTGAGATGTTGTCCGCGACGGCGCTGCTTTATGAAAGCCGACGCACGCTCGAGATGATGCGGCGCCACCCTGAGGAGCAGCGTCTAGGGGTGCAAGTCACCGGCAAGACTGCCGACGAGGTGGCGCGGGCGGTGGAGGTGTTGGATAAACACCCCTTCGAGACCATTGACATCAATATGGGGTGTCCGGTCAGCAAGGTTGTTAAAAGTGGGTGTGGCAGTGCGATCCTAAGAGACCCCGAACGTGTTTATGAGACGGTTAGGCTCGCGGTTCAAGCCACTGGTAAGCCACTTTCAGTCAAAATTAGACTAGGCTGGGATCGCAATAGCTATACCTATCGTGAAGTTACCGATGCTGCCGAGAAAGCTGGGGCAGCCTGGTTAACAGTGCACGGACGGTTGCGCTGTGACGACTACGCGGTACCGGTTGATCTTGAACGGATCGCCGAGATCAAGCGCCACCTGAAAATTCCAGTCGTGGGTAACGGTAACATTTTTTCTCGTGCTGACGCCATTTGGATGCAGGAGCGTACTGGGGTTGATGCAGTGATGGTCAGCCGTGGTGCCCTCGGTAATCCCTGGCTCTTCAGGGATCTGACGGAAGGCGTGCGCCCAGTGACGCTGGCCGAATGGCACGACTCGGTGCAGTCCCACCTTAGTTGGCAGTTGGCGGAATACGGTGAAAAAGGCTTCGCCGCCGTCTGTATGCGTAAGCACCTACTCTGGTACGTCAAGGGCTGGCCAGGTGCCAAGCGCCTGCGCGAAGAGCTTTCTCGAGTCGAATCATTGGCGGAAGCTGGCAGGCTGATTGCCCAATTTGCCCAGCTACTTGCGGCTGACGGCGTCGGCGAGCGACTACCTCTGACTCAAGACGGCGAGAGTGCGCAGCGCTTCCTTTGGGATCCCAAATACGACATGGACCGGCAGCTGGATCGTGGCGTGGGTGATGACCATTTGGCAAGCGTCTAGGTCACCGTGTTGTAAACAAATCATATTTATTTCCATGTCATGATGACGCATTTTAATGAAATGGCGAGTATTTCATTGACCTTGGTCTAATTATTTTATAATAAAGCCTCGGCGACGCCAAAATTCCAGAGATTGTTATCGAGTTGTTTTCCCCTGTTAACTCATTTTATCAAGAGGATACGCAAATGAGTGTTCGATCAGCTTACACTTCTGGGCTTCTGCCAATGGTCCATAGTCTGGCTCTGCTGCTTGCTGCAAGCAACGCCTACGCTGTGGATGAGGCGCTTAGTCCTGAAGAGGAGCACAAGGAAGAGCGCAAAATTGAACAACCCGCCGCCCCCGTCCCTCCAGCTCTCGCATCGTTCTATGGCAATGTCGAGATTCGCCATCGCGCCCAGCGTGAGCTGCTGCAGGATCATGGTCCAGGCCGTCTGACCTTCGGAAGGCGCATCCTCGACAACGATCAAGTCGTTAACGACAAGCCTGCAGTCCAGGTCAGGCCTACGATTGGTGTCTCGCTTTTTAATAAAACGTTGGATTCAGCGTTTACCTATCAATTTCAAAATACTCCAGGAAGCAACCGGATCCTGAAGACGGACATGTTCAACACGACCCAATGGAATGCTCTAAACGGTAAGTTTAACGAGAAGAGCCCGTGGAGTTTCGGTCCATCGGTGTTTACCAGTTTTATGACGGGTTCACCAAGTGGTGCCAACTTCTCGTATACCGACATTGGTTTATATGGTGAGGCGAATTACCTGACGGCCGTCCCAGGCGGTGAAAGTTCAGTCAAGGTGTACGGCAACCCAGTTGGTGAGTTTTATAGCCAAGAGTACTCGAAACAAAATCGTCAGAAGGCGACTTTAGTCGAAGCTGACATCGGCACCCGGTTTAAGAACGAACTTGCCCTTGCTGACTTGACCACCGACTCCGACGGCAACATCACCGTGCAACCGAATCATCCACTCATGATTGCCTACTACGGCCTAGCTTTGAGCTATATGCCGAGCGTCCTTAAAGGGCTGACGGTTCAGGGTGGATGGGATGTCGTCCAAATCTGGAAGCCACAGTACACGGTACGTGTGTTAGACGGCGCCGTCGCAACTGAACTCGACCACTACTCAAATAAAGCGCTGACCTTCAACCGTCTGCAGCTAAGTTACAAGGTTAACGACCGCGTTAGTATCGTCAACCAAACGCGTCACTACGTCGGTGGTTTCTACCAGTACGGTATCAGCAGCGGCCATCCGGACGAGGCTGATCAAGTTGGTAAGGTGTCGTGGGAAAACCGTCTAAGTCTGATGGTCACCCTTTTCTAGAATCACTTTTCTACACCCCTAAGGCCACCGTCATGGGTCTTCGTAGCTGCGTAAAGTAGATCGAGGCCGTGACTGTGGCTCCCTTGTGTAGGGCATGAACAGCTTCCGCGTAGTCCCGAAGTTGTTCGTCATATCCGCGCTCGCGACAAAAAGTCTGAAGCTGAGCTTCCGTAATGTCGCTGCTGCTATAGCTAGCTGCAAACCTCGTCGTTTTATAATCAACAATAAGATAGCTACCCGGCGACGTCTCGACCAATAAGTCGAGTGCTCCCGTCACCAGCTCCTTATTGCGCTTGTAAACGATCGGTAGTTCGGTTGCTAGCGATACGGCGGTGGAACGCAAATTAGTCAGCCACGGATCATCAGTGAGTGCCTCAATCTCGCCGAAGACGTCTTCGCGCCAGCGTTTCGATGCGGCAGAGCTGCCTAATAACCTCTGCCAAGCAGCCTCGCTTTCGAAGGCGCAGCCTTTCATAAAGGCCTCCATCGCGCGATGGATGAAGGTGCCAATTAGGGCGGCGGTTTTAGGTTCCATGCTTGCTTCAAGCCGAAGCTGGGGCGCGGTCGAAGCTAAACTGGCAACTTCATGGCGCGAGGGAGCTACGACCTTAATCTCACGTGGGACGTCATTACGGGTTTTAAGCTTTTCCAGTTGTGAGCTTAGATGGCTTGCGTTCTGCGCGGTGTACGGGACTTGCTGAAGCCCGACCTGGCCAGCATCGCTGGACCAAAACAGTGTCTCTTGATAGGCCAGGAACTCGGCTGCGGTTGTAGCTGAGGCGCCCTGATTATGATGCGAATGATGTTCTTGATGCGAATGACCATCTTGATTCAGATTTGACGATGCGTGGGTGGCTTGGCGCCAGCGGTAAAGTTGTGACGTGCGGTTTTCAGGACCATGACTCAACGCCTCGGCGAGTCGAGGGTAGACGACCGTGCTAGCAATACCCTTTAGGCGTGCAGGTTGATGTCCGCTGATGACTAGGTACTGCCTCGCCCTAGTCAGAGCGACATAGAGTAGACGCTCACATTCTTCACTGACAGCACCTACTGTGGCTTCCAGTACTTGCTTGAACTGGGGATCGGCCTGCGGCTGTTCGCCACTGGTCCCGACGTAGTAAAGACCTGGACTTTGGTCGGCGTCGACGCCTTGAGCCCAGTAGCTGTCGCGCTGGCCCCATGGTCGACCAGTATCCATGACGGCCACCAAGGGAAACTCCAGTCCCTTAGCTTTGTGGATGGTCATCAGCGTCACACCGCTGCGGCGTCCGGCGGCGTTACCGAATTCGTCGCTGCGCGCCATGTCGTCAAGACGCTCCACTAAAGGCACTAAGTTTACTAAACCCTGATCCTCAAGTGCCATGATGAGCTCAACCAAGCGCGCCAGATTGCGCTTAGCAAGATCGGCGTCTTCGTCACGGTAGATCGCCGGATGTGCGTAGGTAGAGAACCCATCGAGTTGACGAAGTGCTTCCAAGACCAGATCATGAGGGAGCATGCGGCCAGCTAAGCGGCGCAAGTTTTTCAGTGCGGTCGCCACCGCAAAACCCTGAGCCTGGAGTTCCTCAACGAGGCGGTCGGCGGCGCGTTCATCACCGCTAAAACGGGCTAGAAGTGGCAACATGACCTGGTCGCTCACCCCGCCCAAAGGACTTCGGAGCACCGTTGCTAAGGCCACCAGGTCAGTCGGCAGCGCCAGAAAGCGAAGCAGCGCCGTAAGGTCGAGGATTTCGGTCCTGGCAAAAAAACCACGCTCCTCCTCTCTTTGGCAGCCGACCGAGCAGCGTCGCAAGGCCTCTTCGACGATGGCGGCGTGGGTCGATGATCGGTAGAGGATGCAGCAGTCACTAGCTACGAGTGGACGGTAGCTGCCAGTGGCTTTGTCAAAAACGGGGAAGTTGCTGCCATTACCAAGAATCTCTGCCAGGCTTGAGGCGAGCATGTCGGCTTCGACCATCGCTGGCTCCAGCTCGCTGTCCTTGGGAAGACTGACCAGCGGTAGGACTATCACTCGTCCGTGATCAGGTACCCAAATCTTGCCGTCGATTACGGCCGTGCGGTGCGGTGGAAAGCTCTCGTCGCGGCGAAATACGGCGTTAACATAGTCGAGGATCACCTGCGCCGTGCGAAAACTGGAGGTCAGTGGAGCATCTTTGAGGGTGGAGCCTAGACTCGATCGCGCATCATCCATGACTCGAGGGTCGGCTTCGCGGAAGCCGTAAATCGACTGCTTGCTGTCACCGACGATAAAGACGGACGGAGCTAATCCACTAGCGCCCTCGATGCCCTCGCCCGATAACATCGGCGTGATCAGTTCCTCGAAAACCGCCCACTGCAGCCGACTGGTGTCTTGAAATTCATCGAGAAGTACATGCTGCACCGTATGGGCGAGCAGGAACCTAGCGCCCGCACTGGCAGCACCGTGAAGTAGCTCAAAGCCGCCCTTGACCAAGTCACGAAACTCGAGAGCACCGCTTTGATGCTTGAGGTTTTCACGCAGCGCCCTAAATATTCGGTAAAGCTGGTAGTGGCTTATCCCTACTCGCGTCAGATGGACGAGCTGGCGCTCGTCGACATGCTGCCTGACGGCACGTTCGACGATACTGATAGGCTCGGCCAGGGCCTCTCTTTTGGCACCCTTGATGTAGCGAGCGCTGACTTTCAAATCTGCCTTGGTGAGGAGTTCCGTCGCGAGTAGAGCGCTGAAATCACCAGATGCGAGGGCGTCGAGTACAGCATAACGGCGATCTTCGTTGCTGATGCTCATTGCGACCGCGCGCATGGCTTCCGTTATTTCCGTCATGAGCTCGTGCTGTGATGGCTCCGAGACTCCGTCAATCCACGGGATAAATGCACCGTCTCTAGCAGCCGCCAATTTTTCGCTGTACCAGACGTAAGTATCTTGGCGGTCTAGTGCGCTTAGGTACCGCTCCAGTGCGAGTATCCCGCCCTCGGGGATCGAACTAAGTAAATCATCAGCCCAACTCTCGCCTTTATGCAGTGCACGAATCAGTAGTTGTCCCGTGGCACGCCAGGCCTGTGCACCCAATTTTTTGGTGCTCTCCGGGTCCAGAAGTGTGGTGGGGCCACCGCTACGGTCCTCGGCTTTGGCCTCTGGACGGGCTTCAAACGGAAACTTACTCACCCACTCAAGAAAAAGGCTATCAATAGTGGAAATGCGTAGAAGCTGCGAAGAAGCCAAAAGACGCGGTGCGAGCTCGCTTGCTGGGATGGGTGGCATCCGTCGTGCGGTTTGAGGGCTGTGCTCGTAAAAGCGCCGCATACGCTCATCAAAGGATTTTTGTTTATCTGGTTTGGCTAGGAGGTCTGCGGCCTCAGCCAGAATCCTTGAGCGCATTTCGCCCGCAGCCTTTTTGGTGAATGTGACCGTCAGCACCGACGCTGGACTCGCCCCGGCGCTTACTAGATGCAGAAAGCGCTGACTCAGCTGAAAGGTCTTGCCGCTACCAGCCGAGGCAGCCACAAGAAAGCTGGCATAAGGATTCTGCGGGTTGTCAGCGATGCCATGCATAGCGTTTTAGTCACCTTCGCTTAGAGTTAGTGCTTGGTCACCGCGGCTGAGGCGCAAGGCCGGATCATCACGGCGACAGACGCCACTGAGCTCACAGTAGCCGCAGCGGCTTGCGTCGGGAGTAAATAGCCCATCGGGCCTCACTTGCTCGTGGCGCCGACGCCATACAGATTTGAGATGATCCACTGCCACACCAAGATCTTCGGGATCGCGGCTAGTCACAAGGCCTAGGCTCTTCGCGGTCGGCAGAGCCAGTTCACCAGCAAGTCCCTCGACCCATGCGCCCTTAAGGATGCTCCAGTATCCGGTGACAGCGCGTTCGGTCGCTAGCTCGCCGTGAGCTACCGCCATGGCCCAGGCATAAAGTAGCAACTGGGGGGATTCAGCGCGCTTGAGCGAACCGAGGTCGGGAGTCCCCATGCGCTTATAGTCGGTGATCAGATGCCAATGCCCCCACGTGATGACGCTATCGATGAGGCCCCTAAGCTCTACTTTGATGCCACCAACCTCGACGCAGATTGGTCCACCGTTGGCACCGAGGAGTTTTTCCTCCTCGCGGCTACCGAGAGGGAATTCTACAAATAATCTTTGCACATGACGCGCAAATGCTGGCCAAGCATGGCGTGTTAAATGCAGAGCAAGAGGGCTATCGCTATGGCCTTCGGGCATGAGTCGCGACGTTAGCAGCGATAGCCGATCAAGAAGGAC
>OMIY01000231.1 GCA_900299215.1 bacterium
GCGCATCAGCGACTATATCCTTCACCACAGAGGCTGGTGCAACTAGCCAATGCAGCCTAGACGGAGCGGCATATCAAACTTGTAGCTCGCCATTTACGTTTGCAAACGTCGCATCTGGATCCAGGACAGCCTATGTGCGGAGTACAGATTTGGCGGGCAATGCTGGATCGGCAGGATCGGTAACTTGGTCTCAGGCTTCGTACAACACGGTGGCACTCTACAATTTCACTTCCACAAGTTCTGTCGGTAACGATAGCTCACTCTTTCCCGGTGCTGAACATAACAATGCATCCCAAACGGGGACTGCTACGCCAACCTTTGCTACCACTGGCAAATTTGGCACCGGTGGCTTATTTGCCTCTGGCAGTTCACAGTTCTTGGTCGCATTGGATAACGGGTCGCAGGATCTCCTTGCAAACAAGATGACGATTGATGCCTTTGTGAAGCTCACTAGTATCCCGGCCTATGGCGTATCTTATGTCATTGCGTCCAAAATGGGGTCTACAGCCGGCAACTACGGATGGCGTTTAGCCTTACGGAGAACGAGCAGTACTTCTACGAAGCTGGCGCTTTCGTTCTCCGTGGCTCTGGCTGGCTCAACCACGACACCGACGGAGAAGGTGTCGACGACGTTCTCATTTGGAACCAGTGCCTTCAACCATATCGCAGTGACCTGGAATGCTGGTAGCGTGCAGTTCTTTATCAACGGTACGTCTTACGGAAGCACCACCATTGGTACGGCTGGGAGTTCTAAGATTAACGCGACGACCGCAGACCTCCGGATCGGGGCTGATGGCATGTCACCTTACTCCTACTTTAACGGGGTCATTGACCAGCTACGCTTAAGCCAAGTAGTGCGTTGGACTTCCAAGTTTTCTGTACCAACCACAGCCTATACTGCAGATTAAAAGCTATCTCGTTATTCGTCCCCCTTACCTAGTTTTCCGAGATAGCGAGGGCGGTCGGTCGGGGCGTGCTCCAGGTACGCCGATTACTGGCGTTCGGCGGTGGCCGCAACGCTCTGTAATAACGATGATTTTTGGCTGTCGTCCGGTGGGCGCAACACCGTAATACTCTGGCGCTTGCCGGTGTCGCTAGCCATGTGCTAATGCGGTTCAAGCCTAGAGCTCTTGGGAGGTGCGTTATGACTAAAGTACTTTACATCGTTGGCAGTCCAAACCCAGCGGATCATTCTTCAAGTCGGCAAGTTGCAGAATTCATGTTGGCTGAGTTGAAGAATAAACAAGAGGACGTCACAGTTGATGTCCGTGATCTTTATGCCGATCACCCTTTCGTCCTAGACTCGGTCTATCTAAGCGCTTTACGCAAAATGCAGCAACAGATTGCGCTGACCGCGGAAGAATCACAAGCCCTCGCCAAAGTTGGCGCTGAAGTTGACCGCTTCCTGCAATACGATCACTATATCGTCAGTCTGCCGCTCTGGAACTTTGGGGTGCCCGCACTCTTGAAGGCTTATGTTGATAACATCGTGGTTCCTGGCAAAACCTTCCGCTACACGGCTACTGGTCCTATTGGTCTTCTGGCGGGAACAGGTAAGAAATTAGTTATCGTCCAGTCCAGTGGTGGTTTTTATCACGAAGGTCCTGGCTTAGTTCTCAACCACGGTAGCCGTTATTTAGAGGATATCTTCCGGTTCATCGGCATCGATCAAATCAATACCATAAGTCTGGGTGGAACTGCAGTGCCTCCCTTCGACGGTAGTCGTCTCCTGGCAGCAAAAGCGGAAGCGGCACAAATTCTGTCAGATATTTGGCAGCCCGAGCTGACGCTTCCAGGGCGCAGTCAGCAGCCACTGGTAGAAACATCCACAGTTTTGAATTGATATCAGTGGACTAAAAAAGAAAGACCGTCGGCCAGTCGACGGTCTTTTTTTTGTTTAGGATAAATTAGCTAATTTTAGATTTGGCCTTCTTAAGCGCCTTTAACTGCTTTTCTGACATTTCGATGCCACGGTTGAGAATCGATCCTAATGCCTTGCCACGCACGTCTTTGGTCTTCTCACTGATCATACTGGTTGCAGTCGAAATGCGCTCGCGAGTCGATGAGGCAGCATTTTTTGCGAGATTTGTTGCCTTCTCTTTTAGAGCTTCAGTGTTAATACTAATGATTTTCTCGCTCATAGGGACTCCTTTGCTTGGGGGCTTAGTGTCAAAGGCTTTGACACCTGTCGGGGTTCTGCCAACTCACCATCTGGCAATAGGCTTGCTGGCGTTGGATTAGTGGCGAGTTGGGCGCCACTAGCACAAGATCTGCAAGAATTGGCCCAGTTCAGGCGGCTGTTTCTAGGTGCCACTGAGCGATGCAAGTTGCGACTCGGTAAGGTAAAAATCTCTTGTCTGCTCTATTAACCGGCGACTGGCATTTAAACGCTGCTCCGAGGCTGACAACAACTCAGCGGCGTTGCGAATACCTCGATTGTACTCATCCGCCACCAGCTTAAGTAAGCTCTCAGCGCGCTGCTCATTGCGCACTGCGTCGTGAAGCAATTCGTGACGAAGTGGGATCTCGGATTGCAACTCATGAATAAATGCGTCAACTCTAGCTTGAGTGTCTTCAAGGCGGAGTTCGGTTGCCAAAGCTTGACTCAGCCTAGCCTTACTTTCTCGTTGATCTGTCAAACTGTCAGCCAGGTCAATGCGCATCCGTAATCCCAGAAACCACTCGCGCCTGTCACTGCCAACTCGTGCGTCCCGATCTATGTAAGTCGGCTGGCCAAAATCAGAAAAGGCATCAAGCTGTGGTTTCCATGATGTTCTGAGCTGTAATTCTTGATAGCGGAGCGCATCTGCTCGTCTTCTAAGGATGCCTACATCCGGGTTGTCACTAATCTGTTTTGGCGTAAGATTCACTCGGTCATGGTTCGGATGTGTTAATTGTTCATTGACTTCAAGGCTAACGTGGTCGGGGGATCCGATGATCACCGCCAACTGACTTTTGGCAATATCTAGCTCAAGTAAAAGTCGCTTTTGATCTTGAATTAATGTGTCTGATTGAAGTTCAAACTGAATGAGATCGGATTGCGTGGCGATCCCGTGATCGATCCGAGTCTTGGCTGATTTTAGATAGACGCGAGCCGCATTGATAGCCCGTTCATTTAGGTCCATGAGCGATTTTATCGCAACTAATTGCCAAAAAAGCCGACGGGCCGAGAGCAATTGCTGCGCTGATTCCTTCAAAAGCTCGGCAGAAGCGACGTCCCTCATGCTTTGACGAATTTGCTCTTCGAGGCTATCCCGTCCACCGTTGTACAGGTTGACATAGGTTTCCAGCCTAAAAGCTTGACCAGCCCCCAAATTATTGCCTTCACTTTTCGCAAGGAGTTGCCGGCCTGTGCTGGCTGTAAAGTTAGGCAGAAAAGATTGATTTAAAAAAGGTGATCTCTCGTTATAAGCGCGAATATTGGCGTTAGCCGCCTTGATTAGGCGATTGTTAGCATGTACCAAATTTGGCAAATCCTCAAAGCGCACCACTTCGGCATACGCTTGGCAGTAGGCTGAAAGTATAAAAGTGGCGATGATTACTGCTTTGAGTTTCATAGCTCTCAGGAAGTCCGTTTAGTCCAAATTGGTGAACGAGGCGGTGAGTTTTTTGCCTTCAATGGTAATTTTAAATTCCATAGTATACGGTCGTTCGTTTATTTTTGGACTCTTGCCGGTGTAGCTTTTTCCAGCAAGTTTAAGTGTGAAATCTTCCAACTTTTTCTTTTTACCACTACCCGAGACGATGGCACCCTGGATGTCATTGCCTAATATTTTTGTATCAGCTGGATTCATTCCATCTTTGTAGATGTACACGTACACGCTTAGGTCGGTTCCGCGGACTAGTTCAGCTTTAAACTTGCTCTCATGCTCATGCTCATGATGTCCGTGATGATCATGATGTTCCTCTACCAAAGGCGCTATAAGTCCGCCGTAGCGCCCTCCATCTGTGACAGTGGGATGATGTCCACCTTCGTGAGCATGCATTTTTGTGATTAAAAGATTATGCAATAGGGCCAATACTGCGAATGAACTCATGCTAAAATATCCTCCTGTTTTTCCTTGCTATGCTTCAGGTAAGCATCTACGCCTTTCTTGCCCAACTTGTAAAATATAGTGGGCGTGACCACTAGATCGAGTAGAGTCGATGTGGTGAGTCCGCCAATAATAACCACAGCTACAGGGTAAAGAATTTCTTTTCCCGGAGCTCCTTTGGACGCCAGTAATGGCAAAAGAGCAAGTGTAGCGGTCGAAGCTGTCATGAGTACGGGGATCAATCGTTCCTGAGTGCCGCGGATTACTAATTCAGGCCCAAAGTGCATTTTTTCTTCTGTGATGAGATGGAGGTAATGTGTAATCATCATGATGCCATTACGTGATGCAATGCCACAAAGTGTCACAAGTGCAATTAGCGTAGCGATAGAAATGGTGCGGTCACTCAGATAAATGGCAATCATACTTCCGATTAATGCGAGTGGAATGTTGATCATAACCTGAAGAGCGAGAATTCCTGAGTGGAAATGAAAGTATAGGACGAGGAAAATCGTGATAAGGGAGAGGCTGGCAAGAATCTTAATACGCCGAGTGGCCTCAATTTGGTTCAGGAACTGCCCATCAAGCTTGACATAATAGCCGGTTGGCAATGTTATATGAGTATCAATTGCTCGAAGAACATCGGCTGCCACACTGGCTATATCACGATTTTCTGTATTTGCTGATATGACGAATCGTCTTTGCATATTTTCACGATTAATCATATTGGGTCCAGTGCCCTTGTAAATTTGCGCGACATCGGACACCTTGACGGGCTCTCCACTGGGCATGAATTTTACAAGTGTGGAACTTATTTTTTCTGGCGTGGACCGGGAATTGTCGTCAAGACGCATGTAAATGTCATAAGCTCGCTGGTCGTCCAGTAAAGTGCTTACACTTTCTCCTCGCAATGCAAGCTCGAGATCAGTGGCAAGCGAGCCAGCTTCGATGGCGTATCGATTGCTGCTATATCGATCAACTGCAATTTTAAGCTGGGGAATTAGCGCTAGAGGCTCTGGCTGGAGATCTACAAGACCTCGAATGCCGGCTAGTGCGTCTTGAATCTCACCTCCCACCCGCCGTAGTTCAGCCAGGTCGGGGCCGAAGATTTTTACCGCGATTTCTGCTCTTACACCCGAGAGAAGGTGATCAAGTCGATGGCTGATGGGTTGCCCCACATTGACGTAAATGTCCTTGATTGCTTCGAGCCGTGATCTTATGTCGTCAATTACTAGGGGGCGAGGTCTACCTGAGCTGTGAAAATCTACGTCAATTTCACTCCAGTTGATCCCCTCAGCATGTTCGTCCATTTCCGCGCGGCCTGTACGCCTGACAGTCGATTTGACCTCAGGTACAGAAAGAATAAATTTCTCGGCCTCGATACCTTTGGCGTTAGAGTTAGCAAGAGAGATTCCCGGTGGAGCAGCGATACCAATAGTTGCAGTTGACTCGTTGAATTTCGGCAGGAAATTGCGTCCCATCCTGGGTATTAGCCCAAGGGTAAGCAGTAGTAGAACAGTCATTCCCAAGGTAACCAGGTATGGCCTTGGCAATGTGAAGTGCAGGAGAAATTTTCCTACATTTTTGATTGTTCGCGCAACAATACCATCAGTTTGAATAGCTGTGGCAGTTGATGAGCGTAGTAGTACTGCGCATAAGACGGGTGTCAGTGTCAGCGAAACAGCAAGGGAAGCTAGTATAGATACTACATAAGCGATACCAAGAGGAATAAACAGGCGACCCTCAATGCCTCCAAGAGCAAATAAAGGAGCGAAGACCAACACAACGATCAAAGTCGAGAATACGATGGAATTACGCACCTCTGAGGATGCATCATAAATAACAAGTAGGGTATTGCGTGGTTGCTCCAACTTGCGGTTCTCTCTTAATCTTCGCACCACGTTTTCAACGTCAACTATGGCATCATCAACTAGCTCGCCGATAGCGATGGCGAGGCCACCTAAGGTCATGGTGTTGACGCCGATACCAAGCAAATAGAGGACTATTGCCGTCACTAGAAGAGATATCGGGATGACAATTAGAGTGATTGCAGTGGTTCTGATATTCACAAGGAAGACGAACACGACGACAGCTACGATTAGAATGCCATCTCGAAGTGATGCTTTAACATTATCGATAGCAGCCTTGATAAAATGCGCCTGTTTGAATAAATCGTTTTGAATATCGATTGTGTTGGGTAAAGTACGTCGAATTTGTTCAACTTCTTGATCGATCAAATTCGTCAGATCTACTGTATTAGCCTGCGGTTGTTTTTGAATTGCTAGAATAACTGAAGGATTAGCATTGATGTACGCTAGACCTCGTTTCGATTTCGGAGCAATTTTAACTGTAGCTACATCTTTTACTAATACAGGCTTGCCGAAGTGGAGACCAATCAGCGAGTTTTCAATATCTTCAATTTGGTGCACTCTAGCCAAGGGGCGGATAAGAAATTCGCGCCCGTCTAAATCTAAAAATCCACCTGTGGTGTTTTCACTGATGCTGCTCAATGCGCGCCGAAGATCCGCGAGAGAGAGCGACTTTTTTTGTAGTTTATCGGTGGAAACAAGGATTTGATATTGTTTGACGTCACCACCCATGACGATAACTTGACTGACCCCTGGAATCGCCATGAGTCGCGGCCTCAAGTTCCAGTCAGCTAGTGTGCGTAGATCCATGGCTGAAAGTTCTGGGCTCTTGGCTTGCAAGCCGATAAATTGAATTTCGCCCATAATCGACGTGATCGGACCCATGATAGGTTGAAGGCCGGCGGGCAGTCTGGCCTGAGCCAGCTGTAAGCGCTCGGCAACGAGCTGTCGGTTACGATATATGTCCGTATCCCAATCAAATTCAATGTAGCAGATTGAAAGTCCTATGCCGCTAGTTGAACGCAGGCGAGTCACCCCTGGAGTACCGTTTAAGCTTGCCTCGAGTGGCACTGTGACTAATGTTTCGACCTCGTCCGGAGCCAAGCCTTGGGCTTCCGTCAATACGACTACGGTTGGGCGACTTAGGTTTGGGAATACATCAACTTGAAGTTTTCCCGCTGCCCATAGCCCATAGAATGCTAGCACTACGGTCGTCATTACGACCGTAAGCCTGTGTTGCAAGGAAAAGCGGATGATCGTATTAAGCATGCGCTTGCCTCTGCGAGCCGCAACGAAACTTGTAGCTACTGACGTGTTTCATTGATAGCCCTCTCGGTTTCGATCGCACTTCTAAGAGTACCAGCCCGCTGTTGTTTGATCGGGCTGCTGGCAGTTAGAGCCTGATATCGGGTTAGATGCTCCAAAGCTAGATCGAAGTCCTTCGCCTTCAGCGCAAGTATTGCTCGGTTAAAGGAAAGGAGCTCAGGGTCTGTACCCAGTTCCTTCGCCTTGTCGAGAAGGGAGGCCGCGGCAGCAATATCGCCATCTATTGACCTTAGGATAGCAAGATGTAAAGCTGGTGTTCCGTCATTTTTGGCGAGCGTCAAGGCTTTACTAAGTGCCGCATCTGCCTGCTCAAATTGACGAAATTCAAGGTAAATTATACCTAGATTGGTGTAAGCTGCGGCGTCACTTGGGTTAATAGCAATTGCAGCCTCAAAAAAGCTTCGAGCGATACTATAGTCCGCTCTGATCACCGCTGCTAATCCCTGAATTGTCAGAGCATCGCTGTCGGCTGGGCTTTTGGCACTAAAGCTTCCGAGTATACTGTCCACTGCGTCTAAATTGCCATTTATGAGATGAGCTTCCGCAAGGAGTTTGCGAGCATTAGCATTTTGTGGGTCACTACCCAATAACTTGAGAAGCTCGGGAATGGCCTTTTGAGCCTGACCTAGTGCAATCGATGAGCGCGACTTTTGTAACTTGGCATTAGTGTCATTGATAAGGTTTCGTAATGTATCGGTAGCTTGTTTTTGTTCTCTGACAGCTATGCTCGTAAGTCTTTCGGGGCGATTTTCACGCTCAACACTATAGAGAATGCCCTGTGATTGAGCGGCATCTGTGGTGCTTCTGTAAACAAGAAACAAGGGAGGAGAGTAAAGTTCACGGAACTCACTGCTTTGTGTGTTGTTGGAGGTCTTTTGCTTCGCGTAACGCGCCCATGGTGACATGTTTGCATTGGATTCTGCTAGTTGCGCAGCATCACGGTAGGAACGTTGTGCCTTCTCCTGGGCAGCTAAAGCTTCTCGTTCCCAGGTTTCTTTGGCGCTGTCTTTGCTGCCGGAGGCTAAGGTGCCGTCAGGTGCAGCGAAAAGACTTGCGGCGAGTGATTCATATAGCCTTGCCTCCAAAATATATGAGGCTATAGAAAATTCAGTATTTCCAGCCAAGCGTACATCAGATAAAGCGTTTACAATTCGATTAATAGCATCACTCTTGCTGCGAACGTCTCCCCTAAATTTATCTGGGCTTGTAGCTAGTCGGCCTAAAAAAGGAAGGCTCTCTTCATAAATTAATTTGAACATTGATTCTGCAACAGTTCTTTTAATTGCGCTATTGGCTTCTTTTTCACTATATCTACCAGCCATTTTCTTTAGTGTTTGCCAGTAGCCTTTTCGACTCTCCAGTTCAGCTTGTGTTAGCTGGGGGCTACTGGATGTAATAAGTCGTTCCCCGCCTCGATCAGGTATTAAGATATCACTGTAATTCTGGCGTGATGATTTTGCCTTGTTGGGGCCCTGAGCAAGGCGCCCGCTCTCTATTAAAGCTAAATCGGCCCGAGGATCATTAGAATAGGTCCTCGCGAAAGTTGCGAAAAGTTGCGCAGCAGGTTGTTGATGGCCAGCCCCGCGGGCCGCGACTGCTGCATTAAATAATGCGGTGCTAGCTCGTGGATCTCTTGAACTCGACTTAATGAATTGCTGGTACCAGCCCTCTGCCTCTGGGAAATTGAAAATTTGAGCTTGGGCATCTGCGATCATCAATAGCAAATTTGGAGTCGTGCGCGCTTGTGGATTCTTTGAGATAAACTGACCGGCATACTGGGCTGCATCAAAGTATAGTCCAGCTTTTAGATACGCCAGCACTGCATTGTAAGTCACGGTTTCTTCGGATGCATCTCCGGGAAACCTGGCGTTAAAATTTTTTGCCTGTTGGGCTGAGCTTTTATAATCTGCTTTGGTTAATGTGATTTTGATGCGTTCTAGCATAGCTTGTTTAAGATGATCGGATACTGCTGGAAGCACGTTGGATCGAGTCGCCGCTAAGGTGGCCTCAAATCGCTCGCACCATAGTATAATTTCATCCCATGCAGCCTGTTTTTGATAATCGTCAAGTAATCGTAAGAGTGCAAGTTGACCGCTAGTAGTCTCAGGAAACTCGGATGCCAGGCGTCCCAGGCGCTCCGCTGCCAGGTCAAGTTGCCCGTAGTCAATCATCAGCTCAGCAACCTGAAGTTTCGCTGCAGCCTGAACTGCTTCATGTGGTACAAAAACTGGAGCATCGTCGACGATCTGCATTAATTGTCTGATTTCTGTCGGTAGTTCTTGAACCGCCTCGCCTCGGGCCAGCGAACGCTTCGGGACGCTTAGCGCAACCACCAATTGCTGTTCAGACATAGCTTTGAGCCAAGCTGCACGAAAATGAGTTCCTTGGTCTGTTTTGCTTCGGGCAACTTGCAGATATTGTTGGACTGCGTCGCGATGGTTGTTTATTTTTGCAAGAGCAGCAGCATAAGTGAAGCGGACATCGTAAGCAGAATATCCGGTCGGAAATTGGCCTAAGTAAAGAGCCATGATTTCAGATGCAGCCGCAACTAAGGCTCGATTACCAGATGAATTACCGTCCTCGTAAAGCGATAATCCATATTTTTTGAGTGCTCCCTCAACGGCTCGTTGGCTTGCGTTGAGAACTTGTTCCTCGCCCTCAAAATTCTGCCGCCAAGCACTATCTCCAAGGTGTTGTGCCACCATATCACGTAGGGTTTCAAGAATGCGCTCAGGATCTTTGGCGGAATAACTCCATACGAGCAATTGTTCATATACTGCGGCGTTATCTGGATTATTTGGATCGTCGTGGGCAAGGCGGAGGTAGGCTTTGGCAGCACCTGCCATATCTCGTGCAGCCACCAATCTGGTGGCCAACCTACTAAGGTATAATTTTAAGCTGGCCTTAGCTCCGCTACTGCTAAAATAGTTTGCGGTTTGGTCGATGTCGTTTTGTTCAGCAGCGATCAACGCGAGGTCGCTGAGTATCTCCTTTGAGAGGTGGTAGCGTGCTAATCGAGGCTTTTGTTGAGCGTTATAGGTTGAAGCTTGCTGTAGTTCACTGATAGCACGTTGAATCTCGACTTGCTGTTCGGCAGTGGCTCCTCTTAAGGTAACGATGCGAAGCCAAGCAATTTTGTATAGCGCGTAAGGCTTGGCAATTCGATCGTTAGATTGTGCGGCTTTGATGAATGATGCAAACGAGTTTGGCCAGTCTCGGCGATGATAGTAATATTCTCCCATTGTTAGATGAGTTAGAGGCAACCAAGTTGACTTTGGATAGCGACTTTGAAATAGCTGGTAAAGGGTAGGTGCGTTGTCACTCATAGCCCTTACGGAGCTAGTTATAACTCCGTAGCTTGCGGCATCGGTTCCAGTGAGATCGGGAAATTCCGAGATAGCCCGACGAAATGTTGAAAGCGCACTTCGTAGTTCGGGAGCGTTTCCATTGTAGGGAGGCTTCGGATTCGAATCCTTTTTGATACATCTGCTGAGTCTATCCGATACTTGATGGCGTTGCTCTTGGATCAATGCGTGCTTTTGCAAATAAAGATTACCGAGTTTGATAAGGCTAAGATGCCGTTTGTAGCCGGTAATATCGGGATCGGACAGATTGTGTTCGTTGTCGATTACTTCTTGGCTGATTTCAGAGATCTTTGAGCTTAGCTCCTCTTGGCTTATGGCTCCATCGATGGGATTCATATAGTCAATGAATTCTTCGATATCTGGGCTACACCCTGAAAGTGGAAGATAGACTTGGCCAAGGCTAAATTCTGCATTGGCTGTGTGGCTACCCCATATCAAGAAAGCCAGAATCATTCCGGCCCGCGATATTTGGTTTTCTCTTTCAAAAGTAGCCACGCGTGATTTGATCCTATTTTTTCGGCATATTTTCCTTGAAAATTGGGCTGATTTCTACTCGTCTACTTAGTTCACAATCATAGGCTCCGCATTCACCTTGCCCGCGGTCTGATCTTTGAATTGGGTTCACATTACCTAGGCCATCGATTGTGATCTGATCTGGAGGCCAGATATTAAATTCGGTGATGATTTCGCGAATCAGCTCAGCGCGGATGAGGCTGATTTTCTTGTTAGCCTGCTGCGTCGATGCTGGGTTCATTTTCAGGCTTGGAGTTGAGTAGCCCACTACAGCTAGCCTTGCAGTAGCAGCAGTTTCTGGCAACTCGGCAAGTAAGACTTCCGTATAGATTCTGAGCATATTGCGAGCGCGCGGAAGACTAGATTTGCTAAGGTTGCCCTCACCACTTGGAAACTTGATCCCACTCGCCTTGTTTAAGACCAGGCGCCCGTTTTCGTCAATTGCGTGGGTCATCCCGATCTGGGCAAAAGCGGATTTGAGGGCCTTCACGAAGGATTTTCGTGATAGCGTCGATGTAGGTTTGGGTTGGGGAATATCATTTGGTAGTTCTGGAGGATGTTCTAGAGTTGTTGGTGCTGTTTTTGGCAGCTCGTTGGGATTTAGAATGAAGCTGAGACGATCGAAATCACTAATCGGTTTAATCGTCCACTTCGGAGCTGTAGTGATCCCCTTTGTTTGCCCCAACATGGAGGACGCTTTAACCTCAGCAGAAGTTGGTGGAGCTGGTTTCACTGGTGGTAACCGAGGTCGATCTGAATTTGGCGTTGGCTCCAAGGGTGCAGATGTCAGCGGAATTGGAAGTTCTGAAATAGTTCTTGTTGGCTCGATCGCATTTGCCGAGGAGTGTACGCAGTGCCATCCCCGTGCCATGTCCTTGGCGACTGTGCCGATACTGATGTTTGTGGCGCCGCGTAACAGGGCTTTTGCTTGATTTGGATTTCTCGGATCCTCATTTAGTGACCAAATCAAACTATATTTTGGCATGAGGCCAAAGCTGGAAATGGTGTCAGTTACTCCAAGTAGGCCGGATTGGCGAATACCCCCCGATGGTGTTAGAAAAGCGCTAGTCAGTTCTGCCTCAGTTGGGAGTCTCCAACCATCGATACCGCTCCACTGGCCAAGCTTTTCACACGCAGACTTGGCTTCGCTCCAAGTTAAATACTCACGAGCCTCTCGGAATCCATCTTGGCCAGGCGCACGGCTACTCCATACTAAGCCAGTGCTCGCGTCCTTAAATGAACACTGCACCTCGTCATTGACGTCCGTGGACTGGATAGGACAAGTTTGACGAGTTTTACCGTCAGAGGTGGTGCTAAGATCGATCCAACCCGGTATCCGAGATTGAGCGCCGCCTTGCATCTCGCGTTGAGAATGCTTGTGCATACATGCGTGCAGATTCATGCTAGCAACGCCGCACAGCGTTACCAGCGTGGTCTGGTGACGATTACGATTAAGTTTCATATGCGATTCGAGCTGGTGTTTTTTTGCTAACCGAGGACCGGCTAGCATGGCGAGGACATAAAAAGTATAATGTTTATAATATTATATGTTTTAATCACCTGATCGGCAACCTGGCGCCAAGGGAGCAAGCTGCGAGCCTCTATTTTATGGGTATTGTGGCCTGAAATAATGTCAACATTGGCCTTAAAAATTAAGCGCTTCTTAGTGCCTTCAGCGGCACTGATACTTGGTTTATGTGGGCTAGGGAGTTCGGCGCTGGCGAGTGCTCCAGTTTGGCCGACAACTTACTTGCGGATTATTTGGAACGATCAAGCAAAACCGATTAATTTGCGTGGTGATCCAGATGTTTTGGGTAAGTCATGTGGTGCTGTAGGAAAGGCGCTAGGTCCAGGTAACGGTGCTTGGGGTTTTGGTCTTTTTCCAAAATTTGGCTGTTTTGTAAACGGGCGTCTTATTGCGGGTAGTGAGGGAAGCTCTGCCTGGATCCTTATGGTAGAGGAAGGTGACAAGGTCACTGACTTCACGTTACTTGTTGATCCTGGATCAGTGGGGCAGGCTAGTGATGGACAAACTCAACTTGGTGAAGTTGGCAGGTTGCGTCTTCCGAGCTCGCCATGGTTGACAGAGTTCGTCCATGATCCTGAATTTGCTAATTTGATGTCTTTGGCGTTACTCGTGCGTTTGCCCGCTCTAGTCATGCTTGAGGACCCAAATTCCATTATGAGCGGTGGATACATTAGGGTGACCAATTCGATGGTTGGTGGTCTGAAAATTCCGTCGCAACTGCAGATTTATACAGCTGAGGGCGGAAATATTTGGTCTCTAGCCCAGCAGGCACCGGCGTTACTTGAGAGAAGTGAGGAAGGAGAAGTCTGGCATTTTACTGATTCTGCGACCCCCCTTCCGGGCAATGGCGTTCGTATCCTTGCGAAGCCATCTGGTTCTGGGGCCCCTGAATACACTCAAATTGTTTCGGCCCTCTCCAAGCGCTATAAGGCCCTTCTTAAGAAGCGCAAGAGTGACTTCAAAGCTGGACAGTCGCTCAAGGATTCATTGCTTCGTCAGTCCAGTAGTTCAGGATATGTCGGGGTGAGATTTGGTCGGTCTTTAGTCAGTCGAAAGGATGATCTTCTCGTCGGTGCCAAAATGGTAGGAGTCCTGACAGAATTAAGAAGTGGACCGCTAAAGGGATTTAGGCTCTATTACGACAATATTCCTCGTGTTTCTAAGGAAATTCAGGGGCAACAATTCTACTATGAGTCCAGTCACTTGATCGGTGGATACGGTTTTATTTTCGAGCCTAACATGATTCTCGACCGTATCGATTTAGCTCCTAAAGTTGGTGGTTGGCGCTTGAGTGCCAGGCTGCCTCTGATTAATGAGATAGGAGGAATAGAGATTCTCGATTTCAGAGCAGCAAATAGGTTTAGTTTTGGGTTTGAAGCTCGCGGAGAAATCATTCGTTACGGTTGGATAGCAACGGGTTGGATAGCGCAAGACATTACTGCTGGTCGTTTAACAAGAAGACTAGGCCAAAGTGCGGTGTCACAGCGTATTGGTTTTGATGGATTCGCGCCGGGCATTAAGCTTGGGCATGCTCGCAATCACATGAATTTATCTTTTCTTGGCTTTTGGTACCGAGAGGACACAAAAATGGATATCGAAATACCAAGTGGATTTGTGGTCCGCACCATCGCCAGCTACGGTGGGGCTGGCGTTTCTATTGCTTGGTAGGATCACTCGGTAAGATTAGTCTGCGACTGTTGAAATACAGTAGAGGCGCGCCTGTTTATCACAGGTCTGTGTCGAATTTGAGAGCCAAGTGCTGATGACGCTACCGGCAGATCCGTATCTGCCAGATGTGCCGGAACTTGAGCTACCCCACTGGGAACAATGATCGGAAGCATTAGAGCCATTTGACGTTGCTCCTGTCCAAACGCGGGCGGTTGTTTGGGCAAAGCTGTCATCATAACTGACGGCATTGGTCAGGTCGCCACCTGCAAATAAACCTGTGGATCCTGCAATTACGAGATCACCATTAAGATTGCGGACATCGGTGGATGAGCTCACTGAAATGCGTGATGCTGCACTGTCACCACTGTCACCGATTACCGCCCTCCAAGTATAGCCCGAGACGAGTAGATCACCGCGAGCTTGGCACAGCGAATCGGTTGCGCTTGGAGAGCCGCTAAGTCCACCAAGATTGCCGTCATAATTAAGGCTGGTCACAAACATGATGTAAGAATTAGTAGCTCTGTAGGTGCGGATGGGCGAGCCGCGACGCATATAGGTTGCTGCAAGGTTAGAACCATTGTAGACGCAGACAGAGTACTGATAAAGTGCTCCGGGTTTTCCGGTCGCATCGGTGAAGGTCTCGGATGTGAATGTCGAAGTGTAAGTTTTGACCACTGTGCCCTGACTACAAGTTGGTGCCTGCGAGCCCAACATCCTTCTTACTTCAGCCTTAGTCCAGTTGGTGGTGTCTGCTGGGAAGGTGACGGTAACGCTGACATCACCACCGGTTCCACTGCCTGGAGTTGCGACCGAGAACGAGCTGAGCGGCTGCATAACCTTGCTGACACAGTAGAATCGTTGTGCGTTGTCGCAGCTGCTCACTCCATTACTAAACCAGGTCCCATTGGTAGCCGTGACGCTCCCGATGGTGCCGTTGAGCCCTGCCGAGGCGGAGTTCCAATTACTGCAATAATTACTGCTGGAACGTGTACCCGTCGATTGGCTACCGGACCATGCCGATCCTGTTTCCTGCGTGCCTGAGGCGTTGTAACTGATTGCCTGAGATAGCGAGTCGTCGTGCCAGAGTCCCCTGTAACCACTTGCAATGAGAGCTGGTGTCGTTTGTGTGCTGTAGACAGGTCCAACGATCGGAACGCGTCCTGCGGCCTCTTTGGTGTCGTATGAAAGTAGAGCTACCCATGTCAATGTGGAGTCAAAATTACTGCCCTGAGTTTGACAGGTCGTATCGGCTGCGGTAACTCCGCCGATATTGCCAGTAGTGGTGGTGCTCGTAACGAAGGCAAACTGGGCAGTTGAAGTGGTGGCGCTGCCAGAAGTTGCGACCCCAACTTGCGAGTTACCGTTATTAAATGCACAGATGCGGTAACTGTAGGTTTTGCCCGGGGAACCAGATTGGTCGAGGACGGTGAGTACAGAGTTGGCAGACCAAGAATTAGATGCAAGGGTCACGGCCGGTGTACCTGTACAGATCGTCGGCGCGGTAGTGCCGAGAGCGCTATAGATGTTCACCGTGGCATAATTGGATACACTAGATGGGAATGTGATGGTTAGCTCGTTGGCGTTACCATAGATCCGCTGTGTGCTGCAGCAGGTTCTAGCCTCAATGGTGAGAGAGGTTGCTTGGGCAGAGTTAATAACCAAATTCTTGTTGGTGCCCAGCGACCCAGCGGCTGTCGTGCCGGGTAGTGTTAGTGCGGCCGAATTGCCTGCCTCATCGTTGATGGATCCACCATTCAGCTCCAGTGCCGAAGTAGATGCGTAGTTGAGGTCAGCTGCCTGGTCGCCAGACGCGGTGTTAGGACCTTCAACGATATATGTGAAGGTTAGGGTGCCGGTACCAGATCCAGAAGTGTAGACGGCATACCTGGTTGATGGGGTTACATTCAGTTGGATTCGAGGTTGTCCTGTAACAAAAACAGCCTCACTAAATGCCACGGTAATTGGGATACCCTTACCGATGCCGTAGGTCGCATTTGCCAGCGTTGAGCTAACATTTGTTACTGTCGCAGCAGTGGTATCGACGCTTATTTGTGATAAGTGTCCGAGCGAAGTTCCTTCAGCTCCAGTGGTAGACGGAAGTGTTAGTGAGGCGTTGGTGCCATGCGCGTCTTGGATTGAGCCGCCGTTTAAAGTTAGCGATGAAGTGGCGGAGTAATTAAGCACACCTACCGTATCTCCAGACTGTACTGTGTACTGGAACAGAAGCTTGTTGCTGCCACTTCCGGAGCTGTAGGTAGCAGACCGTGCGGGAGAAGTATTGAGAGCCAGCTCGGGGGTGCCTGACACCGTCATGACGTCGCTGTAATTGACAGTGATATCTATAGTTTTACCAGTAGTGTAAGCCCCGTTTGGTTGGCTAGCGATGACTGCAGTTGGTGACGGCAGGTTTGACTCGAC
>OMIY01000232.1 GCA_900299215.1 bacterium
ACTGACTCTGTGGCATACCGGCATCTGACAGACAACATATACCGCTTTTTGCCGGTGCGATGGCGGCCTGAGGATCAAGGCCGGTTTCATGGCACTAACGAGCGTATAGCCACTGATGCCTATGCGGGAGCAATCCGCTTTTACATCCAGCTTATCAAGAACACTGTGATCTAAGGGAAAATAAGAGAGGGGGTGGTAGCGGCACCCGGGGTCGAACCGGGACGTCCTTGCGGACACTGGATTTTGAGTCCAGCACGTCTGCCAATTCCGCCATGCCGCCAGAATCGGAAGACAACTGTATAGCAAAGCTCGGGCAGTCTTTGAAGAGCGAAGTTGCAGGATTGGAATAATTTTATTTTTTCAATGATCGTAGGCATTTACCTACATGCCTCAGGTCATCATTTTATCTTTGGGCCAAAAGTTGAAAGGGGCACTGGTGTCCCTTATCCTAAAACTATGACCTCGTTCCTATCCTCGGTCTCCCCAAATCTCACAGCATAAAATCTGCCGTTGGAGTCTTCAGTGAACCCGATGTTTCAGCATGAAACGTGGATTAAAACCATGATTCCGGTCATGCAGGCTGCTCGCCGCTACCATAACCATGAAGTCAAAGGCATGGAGCACGTTCCAGACGGAAGTGGGGCAACCATCGTTTTTAATCACAGCCTGGCAACATACGACATCAGCCTTATGCTGGCGGCGTTATTCGTCGAGCGCGGCAGGGCAGCGCGGACCATCCTCGATCGACTTTTTTTCAAGGTGCCACTCCTCGGCAACTTTATGGAGAACTATCTTGGTGCAATTCGAGGGCAACGTGAGTTGGCCGAGGATCTGCTACGGAACAAAGAAATCGTGGCCGTGGCTCCAGGCGGCATGTTTGAGGCCTTGCGGCCATCAACGCAACGTTATCAGATTAGATGGGAGAGACGGCTTGGCTTTGTACACGTGGCTATGAAAACGCAGACTCCGGTGATTCTTGCCGCATGCCCTAAAGCTGATGAGCTTTACGATGTCTTGCCACTAAACTTAACTTCGTTTTTTTATGAAAAATACAAAGTCCCTGTATTTTTAGCAGCGGGGCGAGCATTAACGCCGATACCCAAGCCAGTAAAGCTGACGCATTACCTCAGCGAACCCATGATGCCACCTAAGTGGACTCGTAACGAGGCAGAACGAGATCGGCGGGCAAGGCTCTTCCACGGACAGCTGGTCGACAAAATGAACGAGCTCATGTGCACTGGCATTAGGGATCCACGGAGGTCGGGTAAGGATTATCGCCGCCACCGCGGCATACCCAAGTAAATATCTAAAATTATTGAAAAAATATTTATACCAGCAGGTGCCATGCGCACTTGGATGGCACATCTTGCGGGCCCAGCATTGAACGTAAGTTGGCGAGATGTAATTTTTTTGTATGCATCTTCAGCCTTTTGCGGTATTCATTATGTAACACCTAAACATTGCTAAATTGAATACTAGCGGGCGGGACGGCAGCGGCTACCCCGGGGGGACACCCCCGGGGCCTTTACAGCGGCTGAGCGGGGGCGGCAGTGCGTGCGCTGCTTTTATCCACTCCAATTAGACTTGGAAGTTGCCAATTGATTGGTGACCGTCCATGACTAATCAGATATTCGTTTATCTTAGAAAAGGGTTTGCTGCCTAAAAAGCCGCGATACGCAGACAGTGGCGATGGGTGAGCGCTGCTTATGACAAGATGACGCCGGCGATTGATGAACTGCCCCTTCTTTTGGGCGTAAGATCCCCACAGCACAAAGACTAGGTTGCTTGATCCCTCATTCAAAATAGCAATGATGCGGTCAGTGAACTGCTCCCAACCTCGCCCTGCGTGCGATCCTGCCAGCCCTTGTTCGACGGTCAGAACGCAGTTTAGGAGCAACACCCCCTGTTTCGCCCATGACTCCAACGACCCATGTAGCGGGGTTGGCGGGGCGATCCCCAGGTCAGCTTTTAGCTCTTTGAAAATATTGACCAGCGAAGGTGGCGGCGGCACGCCGGGCCGCACCGAGAAGCATAGCCCGTGAGCCTGACCGGGGCCATGGTAGGGGTCTTGGCCAAGGATGACGACCTTCACGTCAGGCAACGGCGTCAAATTGAGGGCCTGAAAGTATTCACGACCAGCTGGAAAAATCACCTTACCGTTACGATACTCCACTTCCAGGAAATGCCGCAGCTCCCGCATGTAAGGTGCGGTAAACTCCTCGCCCAGGGCATCTTTCCAAGTCGAGTCTAGTTGTATAGGCCTAGGCGAATTCTTGGACATGTTTCTACTCCACGACTTTTTTTAAAAGATTAACCGCGGGTTATGACCTACTAGTCCATCACCCGCGGTCGTTGTCGTGAGTAAGATATAGCGCGAAGCTTAGGCTTTTGCCATCGAAGCAAAGTTGTGAGCTGCAAACTCCCAATTCACCTTGGACCAGAACTCATCCACATATTTGGCTCGGTCGTTGCGGTAGTCGATGTAGTAGGCGTGCTCCCAAACATCCAGCGTAAGGACGGGGGTTAAACCTTGGCGCAATGGGTTATCAGCGTTTGGCAGCCCTACGACCTGTAGCTTTTTGTCTTTACCTGCAGCGAGCCATGCCCAGCCCGAGCCAAAAAGAGTGACCGCCGTTTCGGTAAATAGCTTCTTGAATTGGTCAAGGCCCCCAAAATCACGATCAATGCTTTCACCTAACGGGCCCTTGGGGGTGCCACCACCGTCTGGGGACATGCAGTTCCAAAAGAAACTATGGTTCCATGCTTGTGCAGCGTTATTAAAGATTGGACCTTGAGCTTTGGTGATGAGTTCTTCAAGGCTCAGTTTGGCTTCTGGCTTTCCAGCCACGAGGCCATTCAACTTTTTGAAGTAACCGGCATGATGTTTATTGTAGTGAAAGTTCATCTGCTCTTCCTTCAAGAACGGGGCGAGAGCAGCTAGGCTGTAAGGCAGTGGGGGCTGCACAAATGTGTCTACGGCCGGTGCCGGCGCCGGCTCCGCAGTTGGGGTTGCCGGGGTAGCTGGTGCCTTTGCGGATGCACCTTTGGTGTCTGCTGCATGAGCAGCTCTAGAGGCAAGGTTAAGGGTAGCCAGTGCTGCACCAGCGGCTAGCGAAGATGTGAGGAATTCCCGTCTTTGCATGGCGATCGCTCCTATAGTCAATTCAGCGGCTGCTGAGCTGCAGCAGTTCTTAGTCTAATGGTAAAGCTTAGTGAGCGAAACTCAATGAAAAACGCGGCCCGAATCGCAGCCGCGTTTTCTTAAGTTTGTTAGGGACGATCTTATTTCTCTGGCATGCCAGCATTGACCCATTTTTCAAAAGTGGCGATCTCGGCAGCAGTGGCGCGCCTGCTTGTCGGCATGCGCCCCGCCTTCATCGATGCTAAGCTCGCAGCCGCACCTGCTTTAGCTTGTGCATAGTTTTCAAGCTGAGGACTTCTACCACCGTGACAACCTGCACACTGTGCGTTCAGGTAGGACGCAATCGCGTTCTGATAGGTCACAGTTGCGGTCATCGGTGCCGGAGTAGGAGTTGGGGTAGGACTTGGTGTCGGCGTTGGCGCTGGTGTCGGTCCTGGTGTCGGTTTCGGTGTAGTTGCTGGCGGCGTCGTACTCGGGGGTTGAGCTCCACCAACGTTGGCACTGCAGGCGTCTGCAGTCGAGGGCGGTGCTCCTACCGGTGCTGGCGCGCCAGCTCCGGCGGTTTTCGCGGTCTCAATGGCGCCACCGGCTACCCAGGCGGCAAATTTTGCCTTTTCATCAGCCGTCAGCTTCTTGGGTCCAGTTGGCATCGAGTCGTTGTTTATATCGGTAAGAGAATCCTTCCGTGCAATCGGTGCTGATGCGGTCGCATAAGTACTCAAGTCCGGAGGCGTTGCGTTAGGTCGGTGACAAGATACACAATACTTGTCGAGAATAGCTTTAACGGTATCGGTATATCCGACTGTTGGGTCGGCTAGTTTCAGGCCAGTAGTTGACCCCGTTGTCTTGGCAGACCCGGTTGTCGCTGCACACTTTGGATTCCCGCCCCGGATCGTGCTTGTTCGAGAAGCTACACTAGGCTGCGGAGCGGTTGGTACGCCACCACAAGATAGCAGTTCGAATACAGCAGCGAAAATGACGGTCTTGTGCAAGAGCGTTTTCAATGACGTACGTTCCATGGGTCCCCCTCGTGACAACGGGAAGTAGCGGCCTGTCGCCCGATCATGAAAGTTTTCGGATAAAGGCCGACTAAACTTTAGGGAAATCCCATATTCTTGATTTTTATCTTTAAAGTCGATTGGTTGGAATGATTGGCTGAGCGTGAATATTGGCCAAAAAATACTCACTTGATGAGAATTTAAAACTTGCGAGTGCCAAAAAGGTTAGGTCGCGGTGAAATCCGGAGCAAATATAGCTCCAATCTTGTCAAGTTCGTCGCCGGATCGGCCACGAAATCCAGCTATGTGGTAACCAGTTGGGGCGACAAATTCGATTATATGTGTAGTCGACACGCCACCTTCAATAACTTGGCCATGAGAAGTCTCAATGCGAAGATAGTGAACAGAGATGGTCTTTTTATGTTTACCAGCTGCAGCGATCACGCGGCGGACATATTCATCAGGAGCTAGTTCTAGAACTTGACTAGTTCCACCCATACCGCCGTGAGTTAATGTCGGGCCGTCCTGGTAACACAGGCTGATACTGTCGACTCTCGCGCCTGATCTAAGTCCAACTTTGCTAAGCCGCGCCGTTAGTGGCAAAGCTTCGGTGTCGTCAAAATAGCTTCCACCGCTACCGCCTAGCTCTGCATCAAATTGGTAAAGACAATTTGCCGATGGGGCTTGCTGGCCAAATAGCCTGCCAGAAGTAGCTAGCTTTTCCACACCGCTTATTTGCTGAGCCCCACTTGCTACGACTACGCTGTGCCCCAACACACGCTGATTGCTCAGTTCTTCGTGCGGTACGTACCAAAACTCAAGCGTTGCAGCATCTACGGTAAGATTGATGAGACCAAAACCATGCGAGCGGCTTTCAAAGTATTTGACGTGTGGGTTGAAGACACGAGTGGCGGTCTCAAACGCCTTGGCAGCAATGCTTTCAAGTGCACCCTTGACTTGCTCATCCAAGTTGCCGCGCGTGATACTGGTTGGTAGAAATTCAACTGCTACCGGAGCACCATCAACGTCGAGGTTGGCAGCAAATGACAAGTGAGCATCACCAGTTGCTACCAAAGTATTTTGGATGCCAATATCTCGCAGATGCTCTAGCAGCCGACGGCGTTCATTAGGGTATCCGTCCCAATTGACGAGAGATAGAATCTTTCCCGCTATTTGCCAAGGCGCCATCAAAACTTGATTGCCGAGCACGCGCCAAGTCGACTTTGATTCTGTGAGTTGCTCTTTTAACCAGTCAAACTGAACGTCACCGAGGAGTGAAATGTCGCCAGTTGCATCGCTTTTGCTGCCTCTTCCAATATGCCTGGTATCAAGCATAACGAGGTCAAGTAAATTACCAAATTTTAGGCGACGATAAATGATATTGTGATTACTTGGCTCAGGCGAGCGGATTGGCACCCATTCGTGAAATGCCCTAACGTTGTCTGCCTTCGTTGCGTGGTTTTCGATGTCGTGATTATCCCACACAATCACCCAGGGATGCTGTTGATGTGCTCTCTGCAAAAATGGATCTTTGCGGTAATAACGATATCTCTGGCGTATGGTCTCAAGACTATCGGGATTTACAGCATTTAACGGATTGCGCGGCATATTGCGCAGTTCGTCAGGATCCGGTTCATTATAGGTATAATCACCTAGATGAACGACAGCATCGATGTCGTTCATCTGCGAAATGATGCGGTAGGAGTTAAAGTAACCAGACCAGATGCTTGAGCAACTAGCGATCACTAGCCTCACTTGGTCGGTCACGGCAGGAGCTGTCTTGGTCCTTCCGATCATGGACCAAATGCCGTGGGCTCTAAATCTGTAGTAGTAAGTGGTCCCAGCATTGGGCAGTTCGGCGTCAACTTTTACGGTGTAGTCCAAATCTGCCGAGGTTTCAGTCCGACCCGATGCCACGATGCTGGTAAATTCGATATCGTTAGCCACCTGCCAGTCGACTGCGGTGTGACTTTCCTGAGTCCCAGATATCCTGGTCCAAATGATCACACGGTGAGCCTCAGGGTCACCAGATGCAACCCCGTACTCAAAGGTCTTGGTCAGCTGTTCCGCTTCAGCCCGATGATCGTTCGTCGTGATTAGGTCTTTTGTACGCTTACTAGTAGCCCCAAGGCCCTTGCGCGAAATGGCGAAGAGGCCGCTTGCTCTGCCGCCAAATTTGAAAAAATGTCGTCGCGTATGACCCATATAACGTCGATAGTAAAGGTCGTGATTACTTAAGGACTGACTATGCGACGGCCCATTTTTGCCGAGCCGGTCAGCCCCGGGACGTAAGCGTTGTATCTGGTCACCACGGTTTTGTCAGGGCCGAGATTTGCTGGTGTAAAGACTGCATCAGCCGCTGCATCTGTCATAGGAAACACTGTGATCAGTTTGCGCCCTTCGCCATCGCTATCAGTAATCGAGTAAACCAGGATGTGGGTCAGTGACTTAGATCCAGTGGCTGCTAATGGCAGCTTTACAAGGTCCGTGTAGAGTGTCACCTCGCGAAGTTTAGCCCGCGTATCTTTCTCATCTGGCCAACTTACAGTTTCCGTTAGTCGTCGTATCTTTAGTTTATTGATGTCGAGAGCGCGAATTTCAGGCGCAGCACCCGTGGTGGCTGCGTTCAGCTGATTTAGGCGTCTTGCGTCGTCGCGAAATGCAATCTTGCCTGCTAAAGCAGTCACGTTGGTTAGTAGAGTGCCACTCACAGGGGTTGGCGATATCGTGCTGGTTGACCAGCCCAGACCATCGTCGATGGTTGGATTCGTCCAACGTTCACGCTTATATCCATAGGGTGTCATTAAGTTACTGAGTAAGTAGCCGTAGGTGTGAATCAGTCCAGCATGGACGTAGCGCCCGTTCATGGGTTTGCCGGCGAGTTGCCCAATTGCTGCAATTATTTGTGCGTTTACGATTTCCGCTTTAGCTGCCTCGTCGAAATTGATGCTAGTTCCCCAGAAGGCGAGCATAGCAGCATTCTCGGCGTCTTTTTTAACCGACTTTGTAAGTGTGGGAAGCTGCGACTCAAGCCTCTTACCTGCGTCAGCGCCAGAGTTGATGGATGACACGAGGGTGTCAGTGTTTTCTTGCCAGTAGGTAGAGGTCTTAAGCTCATCGGTCTGGTTTGAGCCAAAACCGCGCGTCAATGTACATGCTGCATTCAGCGAGGCGATGATGATCGTTAGGGCTAGGGGTAATCGGCCAAATTTAAACATGGGGGTTTTTATTTCACGCAAAAAGTTTGAGGGCCATGCCTACCGCCAGCAGACCATCGGTTTAGAGTCTCGCTTAGTCTCGACGCCGTCCTATAGCTCATGAGCGTAAGGTAGCGCAGCAAGAAAAACCGCTATATCGTCATAAGCTATTGATATTAATGGTTTTCGTGACTTTTGGTCGAGGCGTCCTAGACCCGGAATTGATCGTAAATCAGTCCAGACGACGGTGATCTGATTTGCATAGTCAGTGACGGTCTGGGTGCATTCCAATCGATCTCAAGCCAACCAAAATTCCTCTCGCCTATGAGCTGACTGATACGAGCGCTATTGGGGATCGGAATAGGTAGCGCATGAGTTAGTCCGCTTGACATAAATTCGTAGATATTTGCACCACTCTCGAGCTTGATGCGAGAGATGTCAGCTTGGTGCCGGTCGCCGCTAAGTATAAGGGTAGGAAGATTTAAAGCATTCAGCGACGAATATAAGCGGTGCTGATCTTCGCCGTAGCTTGCCCATCCCTCAATACCTAAGCCAACAGCTTCTGACGTCAGGCCTATGCTGCTGCCAAGGATCAAAAGATCAAAGTCAGCACTAGCAAGTTCTCTATCCAGCCAGTGCCATTGTTCCTGTCCCAGCAATTGCTTATGGGTGCGCGCTGCATCCATGTTGTAGCGACAATCTAGAAGAACGATCTTGGTGCGTTGACCGCGAGGTCCAAAGGTAAAGCTCTGGTAAACGCCACTGATGTCGTTGAATTTTCTGAAATCCAGATCAAAAAAGTCGAGAAAAAGTTCCCGACTCATCGATTTTTCTTCAAACTCACCGCCACAATTATTGGAAGCGTAATCATGGTCATCCCAAGTTCCAATGACAGGGATCGTCTCGACGAATCTAGAATAATGGAAATTGGCTCGTAATTGACGATATTTGGTCAATCGGTCGCCGATGCTCAAGTCGTCAGCGTATATATTATCCCCCAAACTAATCCACAGGTCGGGTTCTAGTTTTGCAATCGTGTCCCAGAATGATTGATCTTTGTGAGTGCGGTTGCATGAGCCAAAGGCGATCTTGGTTAGAGATCTTGATAGATTTGGCTTGGCCATGTCAGACACTCTAAACACATCACCTAAACCTGTACCTGCCAATAAAGAACCGGCAGTCAAACGCCACTACTGCGAATAAATTGGCGCCTGTCCATGTGCGACCCTGAAGTTTATTGTTAAGCTGTGTCTAAATGTTAACAGAAGACGGTTAAGTTAGTGCAAAGGCGCAAATAATTTTTTGTGTTATAATTTGGTTAAATCGCAAAAAATTTTAAATTTTCTCATCGATGGGAATACAGCGTGAATTCTGATGTAACTAAGTTCATAAAAGATGCGAAAAATTGGCGTGCAGAAATGGTTGAATTGAGGGCTATTGTCAGCAAACTAAAGCTGAATGAGGCCTTGAAATGGCGAATGCCGTGTTACACCTTTGATGGTCATAATGTAGTCATCTTTCAGCCCTTTAAAAATTGCTTAGCATTGATGTTCTTCAAAGGTACTTTGCTTAAAGATCCTAAAAAAATTTTGGTTGATAATGGACCAAACTCGCAGGCGTCTCGCCGGATGGAATTTCATTCTGTAGAGGAAATTAAGAAGTCGGCGTCGATTATTAAATCCTATTTGAAAGAGGCTATTGCCGTTGAGGAATCAGGGCAAACCGTGAAATTCAAAAAGCGACCGCAAAGTGTGCCTGCTGAGCTAAAAGCGGCATTTCTTAAAAACTCACGTTTGGAAGCAGCGTTTAAAAGTCTTACTCCAGGACGCCAGCGAGCCTATATTTTGAATATTGCGAGTGCCAAGCAGGCTTCTACTCGTGATGCTAGAATCGCTAAACACACTCCAAAAATCTTGGCTGGCAAAGGCCTACAAGATCGCTAGGTAAATAAAAAGGACTTTAAATTATGACTCTTAGCTTTGGGTATTTTGAGTTGCGCACCACTGACGTAAACGATGCTCAGCTATTTTACCGCGCTTTGTTTGGTCAGCTGGCTTACCCAATCGTTTCGTTGTCGCCTCAGGCCAAAACGCATGGTGCGCCGGCGCATTGGTTAGGGTTTATATCCGTGCCTTCAGTGAAAGAATCTCTCGGTAAATTTATGCTTGCTGGCGCACAGGTTATTAATTCTAAAAGTAACGCCAGCGATCTTACAGACCCTGTGACCATTAAAGGGCCGGGCGGTGAGGTTGTTGGTTTGAAGGTGAGTAACAATGGCCACAACCCAAACCTCGTTGGTTATGCTCAATTAATCGTGCCCAATCCTGCAAATGTGATCAGTGCGTATGCAGATATTTTGGGTTGGCAATACTGGTATAAACCCAAAAGTGAACATGGACCAGCGCATCATTTGATCGCCTCCGAATCCGAGAAAACGCCTAGCGGCATCGTTGTTGATACTAAAGACCTCCCCGGCAGCCATCCCCATTGGTTGTACTTCTTTCAAGTTTCATCACTTACAAATGCTGTAGACGAGATTCGAAGGTTATCCGGGGATGTATTCGGAGTTTATACCTTACCGACGGGCAGAAAGGCTGCAGTTTGTCATGATCGGCAGGGAGCAGCCTTTGGTGTCTGCGAATGACCATGAGCTGGTTAGCTGAAGATCGGCACCACTTGTTGGGTGTCTAAATTCCAGGCGCACAGCATGAAGTAGCAGGCGTGAAATATCGCAATATTCGCGAAAGGCGATGTTGTGAGCTCCGTCACCGTATTTGGTGTCGCCAATGATCGGATGAGAAATTCCGGATAAATGACGCCTGATCTGGTGGGTTCTGCCAGTCTTAGGTCTGAGTTCAACTAACGAGTAGCGCGAGCTTGGGAACGGTCTCACTGGCCAATGCGCTGTAAATCTACTGAGCGGCCTAACCTCGGTGGTTGCTTCTTGTAGGGTATCGTCATGTAATCGAGCAAGTGGCCTCGTGATGACAATCTTTTCGTTAATCCAACCTCGGATCATTGCTTGGTAGACTTTGCTCACGCTACGGTCTGCGAATTGCGAGGCGAGGTTGGTAGCAGCAGTCTGAGTGCGGGCCATGACGACTATTCCTGATGTTGCGCGGTCTAGCCGATGGACCGGATAAACGTAAGCTCCCAGGTAATTGCGTGCCAGTTGCATGAGGCTAGGGACATCGTCTGCTCCCAGTCCGGGGTGAGTAGGCATACCCGATGGTTTGTCTAAGGCTATGATCTCAGCATCGACATAAACGATATGACGGTCGAGATTCCACGAGGCATTCCCCTCGTAAGCCGCAAGTGGCAACTCGGCAAACACATTTCTATCTAGTTGAAGCGATAAATCCGACATAACCTTGCCTGTAGCTATCCGCGTTACCTATGCCAAATCGCCTAAGGTTTTTCCACCAGTCTTGCTAACCCACTAATTATACGGCGATACACGCTGTGCACGGTTCTTGCACTAACTGTATCGTGGGTTTTCTCTTGCTGAGGTGCGATTATGTTGAGAGCTACTGGTCTGATCCCGCGCAAATCGTCCGTCCTTTTGGCGGTACCATTACTGTCGCTGGTAAACTTCGCTTGTAACAAGGCTCAATTTGGTGGTGAGCAGTACCGAGCCGTTCGTCAGGAAAACGCTCCCCAAAATCAAAACGGCAGTGGGACGCCTTTTCCGCAGTATGATGCCAAAGGCGATCCGGTTCCATATGGGACTCCTGTTTCTCCAGAGGTCAATCAACCTGGTTGGGTTGGTTCCGAGGTGAAAAACGAGGTGGACGCCATCTTCTCGACTGGTGCTGCTGCAAACTATTACACTGACGCATCGACCGGTAATGGTGGCGCGCCTGGCTCTAGTAATAACCCGGGCGGTAGTCCTGGCAGTAATCCCGGCGGCAATCCTGGTGGCATTCCGGGCTTTCCTAACATCCCAGGTCTGCCAAATATCCCCGGCATCCCTGGCCTTGGTGGCGGTCCTAGAATCAATACCGACGCTTCGTCCGGTAGTGGCCGAAACCCAACACTGGGTAATAAGATCCTGACCGACTCAGCAGGCGTGCTGTGGCTTGCCTGTCGCAAAGATGGTCAAGACGCAGGTGAGTTTGCGAACGAGTTTTTCGCCAAAGCTGGAACCAAAGTTCGAGTTGCTGGCGAATTCTGTCCAGAAGCAAAGCCGAGCGGTGATATCACCATCCTTTTCGTTATCGACCGATCCGGTTCGATGGAAGGTGTTTCTGCCGAGGGCCCAAACGACAAGACCTCCAATGGCAGCTGTGGGCGCCTGCGCGCGGCTGACCTGATTGTCAAAAAATATCAGGCCATGCTTAACACCACCATCAGGGCCGGTGTGGTCAGATTTGCCACCCAGTCCGAAGTTAAGTTGCCGGTCGGTGACCTGGATTCCGTTGCAAACAACCTGAATTCAAATATTTTCTGCGGTTCCGAAACTGGTGCTGCCCAGTTGACCAACTACCATGCAGCATTGAATACTGCTGCAGATCAGCTGGCTAATCTCCCTGGTGAAAAAATTGTTTACTTAATCTCTGACGGTTCTCCGACCACTGGACAAGGCGATCCAAGACAATCGGGACTAAATGCCGCACAAAGACTACGTGCAATTCCAGGTGTAAGTCTGTTTGCGCTCTTTGTTGGCTACAAATCTGGCAATGCTGTTAATCCCAGAGGCTATCTCGAACAGATCACCGGTGACCCGAAACTCGTCCGCGTTACTTCTACTG
This sequence comes from bacterium, assembly GCA_900299215.1. GTDB lineage: Bacteria > Bdellovibrionota_B > Oligoflexia > Oligoflexales > CAIYRB01 > CAIYRB01. The sequence continues at coordinate 12,089 of OMIY01000232.1, forward strand.
CTGACGAATTGGTGAAAGCCGCAGCAACATTAGGTACGGTTCCGGTGTTTATGAAGGCAGGCGATGCAAGCGCCACCCTCGAAAATCCGGCTGGCACTCAGGCGATCAAGCTCGAAGAATTTGCCGCGCGTCAAGATGTACCTAACCGTTACTACTGGGTGACAGAGCCTTTTGTGCTGGTTGGTACCCCAACAGCAGTTACACTAAACAAGCTGACTGTTACCGGTAAGGCATCGACGGGCGATACGCTTACTTCCGTTGCCAAGATTGGTTACCACGAACTACTACCTAAATAAGTTTTACTCTTGCTGCTGAAATGAGATGAAAATGATGTTGCTGAAAATGATGTCGAAGATTTTAGGTTTCTCCCTCTTAATAGCTTCATGCACAGGCGGAAATTCGTCTGGTGTCAAAGCTGTCTCTCGCGGGGGAGTTTGGGGCCAAGTCGGTGGTGAAAAAATGCCGCTTATCAATTTGAGATGCGAGCCTTTCAAGGGTCACGATTATCGCGGCCACCTCGAGGGTACCCTCCTTGGAGTCGGCTTAGCTCCCAATGGTTATGCTATTGGCGGTCAGGTAGAATTGGCTCTGTACGGGGAAGGTAAAGGCACCCAGAATCTGTCGGCTTCCCTGTCAGGCACCTATGTTCCGCCGAGTCGAGACGAGGCGCACAAGACTAATTATATCGATGCCAAAATCTTTGGTGTGAACCAACTTTCGGGCGTTTCCCTTTCTCTGTATCCCCAGTCTGCTGACTACCCTATGTCAGCTATCTATGACGTAGATGGTTATAGATTCGGTATGGATTGCAGTAAGAGCGAGGTTAGTTTAAACTAGCCAAAGTAACTTAAATGTGAGAGGTCGGGTTAACTTCGCCCGACCTTTTTTTGAGGTAACTTCATGAGCGAACTCTGGTTACACGATGCCGTATTCTTTCTGGTCAGGCTCGTCGAGGCTGCAGCAGCCCTTGTGATTTTTACCGGTGCCGCCATCGGTTTTCTAAAGTTTGTCGTTGGCCTGATTAGGCAACGCGCTGCCGGTAGTTTTACTGACGTGCGCCTTGATCTAGGGCGATTTTTAGCGCTCGGTCTGGAGTTTCAGCTCGCCTCGGACCTACTACGAACTGCTGTCGCACCATCATTCGATGAGATTGGCAAACTAGCCGCCGTTGCAGCCATCAGAACCGCTCTAAACTACTTTCTTGGACGAGAAATTGCGGCAGAACGTCAAGAAGTGGCAAACGAGAAAGCGCCCCCACGGTGACCTTTACTCTTGTCTTATCGTTAATTACGGCCACAGGTGGCTTGATTGTGGGTGGCCTAGGCATCCTGCGCGGCCTGGCAGTCAATCAAGTTGCGCCGATGTCTCTCGAGCTATTTACCGCTGCCGGACTCCTAAAGTTGTCGGAGGATTCGTCGTGGCAAGCGATCGTATTTGCCGCGGTTATAATTGCCGTGCGCAAAGTTGTCATGAAGTCGTTAACTGTCAAAGTTGATCCAAGGCTTCCAACCATTGTGACCTCGGGTGGACGTTGTGAACCGTAAATTTTCAGCACTCTCTGCGATAATTTTTCTTGGCTTAGTTGTGAGTTGCGGGGTGTTTACCAGTGACGACACAACCCATTCTCCAGCGACCGTTGCGACAGGTGATAGCAAACCCAAGCTGCACAAGCCTAAAGATGGCAAAGGCGACCAGAGCCAACCACCTCCGTCTGTTTCAAGTAATCTAGCCAATGTTTATCTATTGAAGAGCGCTAAGGTTACTATTGTGTCGGCCGCTACTGGGCAGACTATTCTTGAGTCTAATGATGAATTCAGCTCCCAGCTAACAGATCTGGATAGACAACTGCGCCTAAACACCTCGACTACGGTGCCTGCAGAGCGTTACTTGAAATTTGCTGCCGGCCAAGTACGGGAGTGGAATGATCGTGAAAAAGTTGAGTTGGCGTTATTAACTAAGGAGATTGATGAGGCAGTTGCGGATTTGCCGTTGCGTCTACCAGACCGGATTTATGTCGTGCGTAGTACCCTACAGGAAGAGTTCGGTGCGAATTACACTCGTGGGCAAACGCTGGTTCTAGGATCTGAGTTTTTTGATGATAGCAAACATGATCATGCCGAAAGGCGGCTTATACTTGCGCATGAAATATTTCATCTCGCCTCGAGATACGACAGTTCTTTACGTAAACGTAGTCATGAGGCCGTCGGCTGTGTTTATAAAACAGGACAACTTATTCTCGACGCCAAAATTCGCGGTTCGCTGGTTACCAATCCAGATGCCTATGAATATGCCTGCGCCCTGCGGGTAACGGTGACTGGCAATCATGCTGACTTGAGCGACAATCAGCTTTGGGTGATGCCAGCACCAGTACTGGACCGTAGCCAAGCAGCTCAGCTTAAATATTCCGATCTTAAAATTAAGTTAATTGTGGTCGATGCAGAAAATGGTCACTGGCAGGTCCAGTATGATGCTAGCGGTCAACCAAAGTTGATAGATGCGGCCGCTACAAACTTTGTGCAATTATTAGCTATCAATAGTGATTATGTGATGCATGCCGAAGAAATTATAGCCGATAACTTCGCTTTGCTGCTGGAGCAAATTGCAAAGAATACCCCAAGCAAGACCAAGAAAGTTAAGATTAATCGACCTGAGTTTTTGAACCAGTTAAAGATTATTTTGCTGAAGTCTAGTTGAAGGCGATCAAAGCCCGACTTCCGATGGTTGTTACCACTGTAGATGTCGTCAATTAGGTTTGTCACTGACTGTTGCGGTGTGGTATCGGCGGAGGTGAGCGGTTTTTTGCTTTGATTACGGCATGATATATCTTGTTTAGGTAAATCATTAAGCGCGTCAACGCCGCTCAAATAAATTTGGAAGGACGAGCTTGTATACGCTTGTATACGGAAACTTGCCCATCGGGCAAAACTTTCGTCCTCTACATTCCGATAAGACCTCAACTTCGCATCATTGCAATCGATCCAATCACGCAAAACGATCCCAAGTTTGAAACAGGACGGTAGGAGGAGCCCGCATGAAAGAACGTCACACGAAAAAAAGGCATTCAAAATTATTATGGCAAATCACGATTCTGAGCCTCACTGTCGGCCTTGTTGGTTGCGGCAAGATTGAAGGCAACAAGGGTCATGAAACTAAGGGCGCTGGGTCGCAGTCCAACAGTGGTGGTGCTGCTAGCTTGCAGATTGCCGATCTCTCGGGTTTGGGGGATGTGAAGAAGGTGAACATCAAGATCACGAGCGTCACCGCTCAATCGGGTTCGTACTCGATCACCCAGACCGAGGAATACACCAGTGGCAAGACGGTGGTCATAGCCAATATGCCGGAACGTGTTTACACGGTCTCACTGGAAGCCGTGAACGGGGAGGGCAAAGTCGTGGCTACCGGTGTGGCCAACAATGTTCAAATTAAGATTGGATCACCGACAAATCTGCGTATCGCATTATCCAAAACCGGCGGCGTGAGCCCCTTAGTGGTTGAGGTCATTCCGCCGGCGCCAAGTCCAGCCCCCATTCCCACACCCATTCCCACACCCGTTCAAGCAGTACCTAATTTGGAAGTGAATCCTGCACTGCTTGGCACAACTTGGTATCAGCCACCAGCGATTGGGTTCTTTCAAATTACTAAGAAGGGGATTGTTGGATGGGATGGTTGCAACTCTTTCGGAGGCGGAATCATTTTCGCGGTGGATGGAAGTATCGTCCCGCTTTCAGATGTGGGAATGTCTGTGAGAGCTTGTGGATGGGTTGGTAAGCAGCCAACATTTTTGTCCTCACTTCCTTCGTCCCGCTGGAAGTCCTACGTGCTCCAAGACGGCAAATTGATTGTAACCACAGACACGGGCGAAAAGCATACGTTTACGGTACGGCCC
>OMIY01000233.1 GCA_900299215.1 bacterium
GTGCGTGTGGCACTCATGCGTATTGGTGTAGTTCTTGCGCATGGTGGTGGGGCCTTACCAAAACTAGCGAAGCTTTATCGACTCGGACTTGGCGCTGCGCCCGGCTCTGGTCAACAATGGTTTAGTTGGATTCATTTAGACGACATTGTCGGCTTGATTCTGACCGCTATCGACAATCCCAAGGCCACAGGCCCCATCAATGGTACTGCCCCAAATCCATGTCGATTTATCGACCTTCATAGGCAGCTTACTGGCAGAGCCACCGGACCAGTGCTCAAGGCACCCACCCCCGTAATGAAGGCCGCATTAGGCGAAGCCGCTCAGATGGTTTTGGCTAGCTCGCGAGTTATACCAGTCAAAGCGCAAGAACTTGGATATAAGTTTCGATTCCCTTCCGTTGCCGCAGCGGTAGACGATTTGCTTGGCACGGATAAGTTGCGCGATACGGACTGGTTAAGAGCAGTGCAATGGTTGCCAGCACCTTTAGCCGAAGTATCCAAATTTTTCGCTGACGAACGCAACCTTGAAGCTTTGACGCCGCCTTGGCTCAACTTCAATGTGCTTGGCAAATCCACACCGGAAATCGAAAATAAGACTCTCATTTATTACAAGCTGCGACTTTACGGTGTTCCCTTCAAATGGACGACTGAGATCATCGGCTGGAACCCACCTCACGGGTTCGTCGATCAGCAGCTCCGCGGTCCTTACGCGATCTGGCATCACACGCATCAATTTAGCGAACTCGGCGGCGGCACCCTGATGGCGGACTTCGTACGCTATAAGCCACCGGTCGGTCTACTTGGAGCGCTGAGCGGGGGATGGATGGTAGACCGAGAGGTCGAGAAAATCTTTGCCTATCGCCGCGAAAGTATCGCCAAGCGGTTCCCTCAAGGCTAGGTGAAGGCGTGATTTTTGATAATAATTTCAGATATTTGCGTTATCGCGGGACAACGGTTGACATTGCGGCTCAATGCCAGCATAACCGAAGGCCCCGAATGTTCGTATTTAACGTAATCTGATAAAGGTAACAGCACCTTATGAGTCAATCCACAGCGCCGAGCTCGAAGGGTTATCTGTATGGTCTAGCTTTGGGTGCTTTGGGTGTGGTCTTCGGTGACATCGGAACCAGCCCGCTTTATGCTTTGCGCGAGGCCTTTCATGGTCCTCATGCGCTGGCACTTACCCATGGAAACGTGCTCGGAGTTTTATCGCTGATCTTCTGGTCGCTGATCCTGATGATCTCATTTTGGTACATCAGTTTCGTCATGCGTTGCGACAACCGCGGAGAAGGTGGTGTTTTGGCTCTGATGTCTTTAGTCGACCCACGAGCTCAGCTCACTAGTAGCGGCAAGGGTCGGTGGATCGTATTGATGGGGCTTGCTGGCGCATCATTGTTGTACGGTGACGGGATCATCACGCCAGCTATCTCTGTTTTGAGTGCTATCGAGGGTCTGACGGTAGTGACCCCAGTATTTGAACCCTATGTGGTTCCACTTTCCATAGTCGTGCTGTTTTTGATTTTCTGGCAGCAACGTCGCGGTACCGCGACGATCGGGGCGATTTTTGGCCCCCTTCTGCTACTTTGGTTTATCGTGATGGCTGGACTCGGCCTTGGCGGACTTTTGCGACATCCCGGGGTTTTAGCTGCAGCGAATCCTATTCATGCGATCGTCTTTTTCAAAGCAAACCCATGGCAGGCCTTTGTGTCGTTAGGCGTGGTATTTCTTGTAGTCACTGGTGGTGAGGCGCTCTATGCCGACATGGGGCATTTTGGGCGCAAACCGATTCGGATGGCTTGGTTTGGCGTCGTATTGCCCGCTTTGCTGCTCAACTACTTTGGTCAAGGTGCTCTGCTTCTTGATAATCCGCAAGCTGCAGAGAACCCGTTTTTTCTGCTAGCACCGAGCTGGGCTCTTTACCCCCTGGTTATTCTCGCTACCTTTGCTGCCGCTATTGCCTCGCAGGCCCTAATCTCTGGTGCCTATTCGCTTACTCGTCAGGCTGTGGCACTTGGCTATTTGCCCAGGATGACGATCAATCACACTTCTAAAGAGGAAATAGGTCAGATCTACGTCCCATTCGTCAATTGGGCTCTACTGACGATGACGATTTTTCTCGTAGTGCTCTTTAAATCATCTAGCGCCATTGCCGCTGCCTACGGTGTAGCCGTCACCACGACGATGGTGTTGACGACTATTCTTGTTTACTTTGTGGCCAGGGATCAATGGAAGTGGTCGAGGGGGCTCACCACTGCAGTGGTTGCACCTGTTTTTTTGATCACTCTAGCTTTCTGGGGCGCTTCCATGCTGAAAATACCGCATGGTGGTTGGTTTGCCCTCGGAGTCGGGCTTGCAATCATCGTCCTCATGACCACTTGGCGTCGAGGCCGCACTATTTTGGCCGATCGGCTGCGATCACGAGCGATGCCGCTTGATACCTTTATCGCTAATATTCGTCGCGATCCCCCGGTGCGGGTGCCAGGTATGGCCATATTCATGACTAGTGCTCTAGACGGCGTACCGCCAGCACTCCTGCACAACCTCCATCACAACAAGGTCCTGCACGAGCAGGTCGTTCTTATGACTGTGCAGACCAGAGAAGTGCCCTACGTGTCGCGAGAGGAGCGTTATAAGGTAAGGATGGTCTGTCCGGGGCTATTCACCATGGTGGTCTATTACGGATTCATGGATACTCCGAACGTGCCGGCAGTGCTGCTACGCTGCGACGCTGAGAATATTCGCTTCGACGCCTCTGAAGTTGCATACTTTCTTGGCCGTGAGACGGTGCTAGCCACTTCCCGACCGGGTATGGCGATCTGGCGCGAGCGTCTGTTCTCTTTCATGTCTCAAAATGCCCAACGAGCCACTACATACTTCCAGATCCCGCCTACCCAGGTTGTGGAGATTGGATTGCAGGTAGAGCTCTGATCGCGATAAGGGCTGGAAACGTTTACAGAATAGAAAAAAGTTCTAAAGTTTAGCCCTGGTTATGCCGATACGCTCGCCGGTTGACGGGTTAGGGCCCGTCCATTAGAGGATCGGCAATAATGACGTACTGGTCGGCAGTGCCCCGCACTGTGTGTAAATTGTTTTTGGTTTCAGTGCTCTTCCTGGTTGGTGGAAGCCAGTCAGCTTGGGCCAATACCGCCAATGCCCGTAGTCTGTGTAAAGTTTCTCCTGACGCGCCGGGCTGCGGTACAGGGCAAGCCGAATGTGCGACCTGTCACACCGGTGCCCCGGCTCTAAATCCTTACGGTAGCTGCGTTAAAGAAGCTGTCGCCAGGTCGGGCAGTATGGAAGCAGCAATAAAAGCCGTCATGCGTTCAGATTGTGACGGAGATGGCACGGTAAATTCCGAGGAATTCGCATCCGGCACCTCGCCTGGATCGGCCAACGATAGCCAGAAAGCCCGTAACCTCGATGAGCGCAGCTGCGATGCTCGTGGTGCTGGCACCGGTTATAATCTTTGCGGCTATGATCACGATTACGCTTATAAGCGTGTTCATCGCGATTTTTGCGGTGTTTCCCCTACATACGAAGCCTTTTCTGAATTCAAAAACCTACCTTTGACCGACAAAGAAAAGCGCATCGCAGCCACTGCAAACGAATGTATGAAATCCAATTTCTGGCGCGGTAAAGGCGGCGTGCTGTGGGATATGGCGGGCATCAAAGTGCGGCCACTCACTGTAGTTAAAGCTGGAGACGATGGCGGAGAGATTCCTCTTGCTGATTACCACGATGATTACAACCTTTATATTTATCATCACCTTGATGATGCAGATGTCCGTGGTGTGCTGACGGCTGACTATTTTGTCACAAGGCAGGACGGTGCTCAAACCGCCTACAGGCCGACGGAAAACGTTGCACTTAATCCGAAAAAACCTGGTGTTCTGGCTGTCACCAGTAGTTTCTACGGAAGCAATCAGCAATTCGTTCCTAAAGAGAAAAGATCAGGTGTCCTTAGCACAGCATGGGCGGCAAATGGTTTAACTATGTTTGCTTCGATCCCAAGGTCAACGGCGGCACATTTTTATCGTGTTTACTTAGGACTCGACATCAGTAAAAACCAGGGTCTGATTGAACCGGGTGCAAACTTTCGCTTAGTTGACTACGACAACAAAGACGTTACTCGTCCTGCCTGTGCGGCGTGTCACAGGTCCCTGGATGCTCTGACCTATCCGTTCACTAAATACAACGGTCTCACTTTCCAAATCCTCGGTCGTGACATCAACTCGGCTGGTGGGTTTGTCGGTGGGGCAGTTGGTGGAAGCGTATCGTTACCACCATTTTTAGCTAGCATTGTCCAAGGTGGAACTTCCGCTTTTGGCGGAGACCTGCTATTGCTCGGTGAGTACAATGAAAATCGTATGCGTATTCTGGCGAAAATGAATGCAGCTACCGAACCAAATCTCGCTGCAACTCCGTCGACTGGATTTTTGCTCGGTCGTCCAGTCAGCACCTTACCAGAGTGGGGGCGTGTAGCTGCTAACTCCAACGAATATGCCCGTCAAATCGTGCATGACTACTGGAAGTTGCTCGTAGGAGAGGAACCTACAGCTGACACCGAAGATGATTTCGAAGCCTTGGTTGATAATCTCAAGACTAAGCACAATTACCGTGTACGCGACATGTTACTTGAAATGATTGCGAGGGATGCATATGGCGCACCCTAAGGTCAAAATTGTAATGACGCTAAGTGTAGCCATTTTTTTAGGTGGCTGCTCGTGGTTCAAGAAGAAACGTGGTGGTGGATCGGCTGGATCGCCACGCAAGCCAGTGGCTGCGGATGCGCGAAATGGTGACGACGGCGAGCCAGGTCTGTCGCATCGTGCTAATGTCAGGTTTAAAAAAATTAATCTGATACGCAATGACTTCGCGCGTGCCTTGCAATTGCCGCCAAATCAATTATGTGTCGAAAATGGCAAAGACTGCGTACCAAACTACAACCTCGTACTTGGGGGCACAGACAGTAATCTAATGCTCTACGAGCGTATCGAGAAACCAACGCCAACTAGCCCGATCGCCATTGAGCGTGTCGCGCTACAAGCGTGTTCGCGTCGCGTGGACATGGACTTTGGTGGGGGGGCTGCTCTGATATTTGCAAAGATTCCGGCAAGCAATGTCAACTTCACTGAGGCGCATAGAGAAGCTGTCCAGCGCCTCTACCGAAACTTTCTCCAGCGTGATCCAACTGATGGTGAGTACGCGGGTCACGAGAAATTACTTGAATCGATTGGATCGATGGTGTCAGGCAACCAAGTTGGCAAGACATGGGCACAGTCGGCCTGCTGGATGGTCGCAACTCAACTAGAGTCTGTTTTGTATTAAGTACGGGAGCAGCGATGAGCCGTAGTAAGAAAAAACACCAGCAGTCGATCCGCTCGGACAAGGCAAAGGGATTGGATCGCCGGGAAGTGCTGACGCAAGGCCTGCTTTTGGCTATGGGGCCGCTATTATGGTCACCACGCCGACTGTTGGCAGCGGAAAATAATGGTGACAATAAGCGTTTCCTGATTGTGATGCACGGCTCTGGTGGCGCGTCCATTTTAGACTCTTTTATGGCTCTCTCCAGTAACGAAGTGCGCGCCGGTGGCGGTGACGCCAATCAACTAAACTGCTACGAATCAGCACAGTTGGTGAGCTTTTCAGATTCACCGCTTCGAGCTGTGAACTACCAAGGTACCATCGCAGTGCTTGGGAACCTCAAAGTTCAGGGTGCTCAAGACGCATTTGTGCGTAAATATAAACAAGACATGATGGTTGTGACCACCGAGAGCACTTCGGTGACTCACGCCACTGCCCAGAAGCGATCCATCACTGGCAATGAAGCATGGTCTGGTCGCACCATACAAGAGGTCGTAGCTGCGACCTATGGCAAAGGTATGCCTCTTGCCAATTTGCTCCTAGGGCAGGGTGGTTTTATAGAACACGGTATCGATAGCAGTCTTCCGTCTTACGCCAAAGGTATTTTGGTGAGCGAACCAGCTACCTGGTCCAAGGGGCTATCAAGTGCCTACGGTATCGATAATGCGCCATCCGAAGAAGTCATGTCGGTCGCCCGTGAGATCCGCGACCAGATGCTTGACTCACCGTCAGCGTTTTACCGAACTTTTAAAGAATCACCTGTGCTACGAGATTGGGTTCGTGCTCGCAGTGATACGCGAGACCTTTTTGAACGTGGCAAATTAGCAGCCGGACTTGATATCTCCTCCGGCAACCAGAACGCCATTGAGCTGATGCGTCTTTTCCCTGATTATACTTGGGATCCATACGAGGCACAGGCGATACTCGGCTGTATGGCGCTGACTCAAGGCACTACTTGTACGATCACACTGGGACCGTCTTTTACTTTAGTTAGCAAAGGCGGGTTGACTGAGACGAGAAACGCTCCGATTGGATTTGACTTCTCGCATGCTAATCATCGCGGCGTCCAGGCCCTGATGTGGAGCCGTATGCTTTCGGTTACTGATCGGATGATAAGCTTTCTTAAATCTAAGGAGTACTCCGGTGGTGGCAGCTACTGGGATCGATCACTGATGTATTTTGCTACCGACTTCGGTCGCAGTCGTTTGAGGCCAAGTGGCGCAGATGTATTCGCGTCCGGTCACCATTTAAACAACGGCGTTTTAATTGTTTCGCCGCTTGCAAGTGGCAACAAAGTGCTTGGGGGCATCGACCCTAAAACGGCACTAACTTATGGATTCGATCCTGCCTCCGGCCGTCCGGATCCAGGGCGTAAAACCGAAGAAAAAGATCTATTTGCTGGACTACTCCAAACTATGGACATCAATACGAGTGCAATCAGCGGTGCTCCGGACATGAGAGCCATGCGCCGCCGTTAGGCATGA
>OMIY01000234.1 GCA_900299215.1 bacterium
AACTTCGAACCTGAACTGAAGGTTTTAGTTAAACAAAAGGCCGACTTCACGAAGCCTGCTCGTCCGATCACTGAAAATGGTCGAAATTTTGTTAAAGCTTGTGAGTACTATACTAAGGCCTATCCAAACGATAAGAAGAACGTAAAGTCTTGTGATACGTATTTAACTGAGATCTTTTATCGTAGCAACGATAGGAAGATGGCAGAAAAATACTTGCTTATGATGGCCAAGAAATACCCCAACGAAAGGGAAGGTCAGGAAGCAGTTGAGAACCTGATTCCACTTTACGGCAAAGACGAAAAGGCTTTGGCGGCAGTTATCACCGATTTGCGTAAGATTCCGGCTTATCAAAAAGGTAAGATTGGCGAAAAGCTCGACAGCCTCGATCGTGGTTTAGCAGTTGATGCCATCAAGTCCGACAAAAACGCATGTTCGAGAGCCAAGAAAGCTGAGGATCTCTTTAAGAAGAAGCCGACAGCTAAAGATAGTGACGCACTTATTTATAACGCAGCCTTGGATTGGGAAAAGTGCAACAAAGTCGCAGACGCTATCCGAGATTACTCGATTGTGCTCGAGAAGTTTCCGAAGTCTGAGGGGGCAAAGCCTGCGCTCCTTCGTCTAGCAGTTTTGCATCAGAATCGCTTCGATCTTGGTGTGGCAGCTAAATTGTTCCGTGATTTCGCTAAGCGTTATCCGAAGGAAAAAGAGACTATTACAGCCTTGGCTTATACATGTGAGGTCGAGGCGGCTCTCGGCGCTGAGGCTGCTGTTTCAAGCTGTTTGGAGTTTGCGCAAGCCGATCAAAACAGCGCGAAGGTGATTTTCTTCAGGATGTTGCGTACGGCCTTTTCGGCGGGCGAAGAGGGCCGCGTATCCCAGATTGCAAAAATCTTGGATGGAAAGTTCAAGCTTACACCCGAAGAACGGATACAGGCCTACGCCGTTGTCATGAATACTCGTGGTGGATCTGCTGAGAGTGCGGCCAAAGAAATCATGACCACCTTCCAAAAGTCAGGTGGTAACGTTTCCGGTGAGGCACTGCGGGCTGTCGGAGGCTTAGTGTTCCGCAGGGTCAACAACATTATAGGGCCGTTCCAAGGCATGCGATTGAAGGGCGGGACTGTGGATGCCTTGGCCGGCTCTATCCAGCAAAAAGTTGGAGCCTTAGGCAAGATTCAAGCTGCATATGACCAAGTGTTGGCGACAAAAGATGCTTACTGGGGTGTGGCTGCGTTTTATCAGTTAGGTTATGCGCGCGAATTAATTGCGCGCGATCTTGAGAATCCACCTGAGATTAAAGGCGCGCCGCATGCCGACGTTGTTAAGCAACTAGCCGGAGATGCACAGGCAGCTCGCAAAGAGGCGCTAGCATTTTACAATAAGGCCCTTGAGGCTGTCGGGAAATACTTGGTGTACAATGAATGGGCAGCAAAGGCACTTAGTGGTGTAGCGCGCATTCAAGGAAAGAAAATTAGCTTCGACGACCTGATAGTCCGCCCTGACTTTGTTGGTGCTGAGGTCCCCGAGAACGTTGCCCAAGAAGTCAAAGGTAAGGGGGATTGATGAGAGCCACCACCATCAAAACGATCCATATAGCTACTGCATGGTCTGTCGCAGCCTGGCTTACTGCTTGTAGCAGCCCCGAGAAAAAAGACGGTCCGTCCAAGGCCGAGCAGGAACCAGTCAGTGCTGAGAAGGACGAGGATGGACCTGAAAAGGCATCGGCAAACAGGGTTACGTTGACTAACAGTCTGGCAAATAACCCTCTAACCTCGCAAACGATCTCTCCAGCGAGGGCTGAGGCTGAAATCGCTAAATTCAAAGCCGCCAAGGGTGAACTTGCACTGCAGGGCGTAATTTCAACGCAACGCTTGGCACGAAAGAACTTAGGTGAGGTCATTTCAACTGCGAAGAAGTTGGCCGACACTCAGATGGAAAAGGGTGCCGGGCGTCAGCTAAGCAGCGAAGTTAAGCTGGAAATTGCAATTGCTGCTTTGCAGTCACGAAATTTTGCTTTTGCTGAATACTTGTTGCAAGACCTTACCGACTCAAAAAATGCTCATGTCAAAGCTGGTGCTTACAATGCCATGGGTGTTGTCGCTCTCAAGGACGATCGTGTTCCTGAGGCGGTTCTCTACTTCAAAGAGGCTCTAAAAGCAGTGCCGAGTTATAAACCAGCTCTGATGAATCTCGGGTTTGTTGCCCTCAAGGGTGGCGAACTAGGCATGGCGAAGCAGCTTCTTGGTAAAATCGAAAACGATTGGTTTGTATCTTATGGTCTCATCTCGTTGCAGCGTCTTGATGGTGACGTTGGTGGGGCTCTTGAGCAGTGCGACAAAGTTCTTAAAAAGCAACCTGAGCACAGTGCAGCACTATTTAACTGCGGCTTGGTTGAATATCAAAATAAGAAAAACCTGGCGAAGGCAAAAGAATACTTCACCAAAGCTGGCAAGGCCAAACTTACAGCCGAGGGCTGGAATGAGAAGGCCTTCTTGATGGTTGCTCAGATAGATGCTGAAGAGGCCCAGATAAAGCGTGAGGAAATGCAGTCCAAGGCAGCTAAGGCGGCCGCGGATAAAGCTGCCGCCGACAAGGCCGCCACCGAGAAGGCTGCCCACGACAAGACTAAAGGGCCTCCAGCACCGCCTGCAGGCGATAAGCCGAAAGCCAGTCCCCCCAAGGCTGAGGAAGGTGCAGATGGAGCCGATGAGGGAGAACCTGATGGTGGTGAAAAATGATGAGAACGTATGATTTTTGCTTTGAGTCTTTTCATTTCTTACGGCAAGCGGGATAATGAAACTAATTACTCCCAACTACCGATTGAAGTTGACCGATCTGACCGTCTAAGTTCCGGTTCATAGCGCGGGAAGGATTCCCATGTCTCTTGAGTTGCGATTCACGATTCCAGGTCAAGTTGAGCGGCAGGTACCTGTCGACCAGCCTCCAATGAAAATTGGTGCGCTATTGTCGAACCAAGTGGTGCTTCGGGCGCCTGGTGTAGACCCCATTCATGCTCTGATCGAGGAGCCTAATCCTGGCGAGTATGTGGTCACTGACTTGGGGTCGGTGTCTGGCATTAAGGTAAACGATCAACATGTGGAAGTTGAGGCACCGCTAAAAGCCGGTGACGTTCTGACTGTCGGTACGATTCAAATACACGTGGTTGGGCCATCAGCAGCATCTGTAGTGCCTAAGGTCGAAAGTGGGGAGTCAGCCCGCTTTGGGGCTACCGTGAAAGCTCCTGAAAATCAGGAGCGGCGCGACGATAGCGGTGCGCAGCATAGTCCTCAGACTGGGGAGGCACGAGCCGAGGCTCCCGAGCGCCAATTGGATCTTTTATTTTCACCGCGCAAAGCTAAACCAAGTGGCGATGTACTTGAAGTCGTCGCCTACTGGGGTGACACCGTCCTTGACGTCGAGCTGTTCCACCCGAGCACCAAAGGTTACGACCGAGTTACGATCGGTGACCCCACTAAGTCTCATTTGATCGCGGCCGGAAGTTCCGATATCGATGTGCATCCATTGGCAAGATTCAGTAGCGGTGGTTACAAGGTTTCGCTGATTGATGGCATGACCGCAAGGCTGCGTAAAGGCGGCAAGGTCGACAAGGTCACTAAGCCCGGTGAAATTTCCCTAGGAAGTCGTGATATCGCTCATATCAAATATGGAGCGGTTAGTTATTTCTTGATGTTTGTAAAGCCGCCACCACTCGAGTTTCCCAAAAGCGGCTTCCGAGATCCCTTTTTCTTCGGCCTTATGTCCGTCGCAATGTTGTTTTATATGATCCTTATTCCAATTGCTTGGACGCACGTTCCGGCAGAGAAGAAGGAAGACAAAGAGGATATTTGGCATGTGGTTTCGGTCCCTGAAAAGGAACCGGAGAAGGAAAAAGAAAAACCCAAGCCACCAGAAAAGCCAAAGCCAGAAGTCAAAATTGCTGAGGTCAAAACTCCGCCTAAAAAGCCGCCACCACCCAAGCCAAAGCCTGAGGTGAAGCCGGCTAAACCTACGGAGACGGAGAAGCCTGTTCAGACTAAACCAGTCGAGAAGCCGGTTGAACAGAAGAAGCCGACTGAGGTTTTGACGGAGAACAAGCCAACACCAGAACCCAAACCAGCAGAGGCCAAGCCGGCGGGACCACCGTCGACCAAGCCTAATTTAAATAAACTTTCGGCAGGAATGCCGTCGACTGGAGCCAAGGATCCTAACTTTAAAGCAGCCGGACCAACGTTGCCCAACACCGCCATTGGAAAATCGGGTGGTGCAGTGGGATCGGGGATGAATCAAGCCGGTGGTGCTATTAAAGGCAACAACAAAGCCAGTGTCATGGGGGTCGAGGGAGCAAACAACGATAAGCCATCGGGTGTGAACTTGTCTAAACTTGGTTTAGGTGTAGGCAAGATCATGAGCAAGACCGGTGCTGGTGCGATTTCGTCCAACTTTAAAGACTCTGCTGGCGGTGCCGGCGGTGGGATGGGATCGGCAGGCAAAACCTACGGTCTAGGCGGTATCGGTTCTGGAAAATCACTGGGCCTTGCTGGTGCAGGTGGTGCCGTGAATAACTTCGGATCCGGATCCGGAGGATTGCTTAGCGGTCAAGGTGGTACCGGTGGCCGTGGTGGATCAGGACTTGGCCCAGGCTTTGGCAACGGTGGAGGTGCTGGAGGTGCTGGAGGTGCTGGTGGACACGGACGAGCTAACGTAACCGTGCCAGCGGGCGATCCAGTTGTATCGGGTGGATTGACGTCACAAGAGATCATGGCAGTAATTCGTGCCAATCTTAACCAAATCCGTCACTGCTACGAACAGCTACTCCAGCGTTCACCGAGCGCCTCAGGTAAAATGGGTACTACCTTCGTCATAGATACAGGTGGACGCGTTTCTTCGGTATCTGTAGCGCAGGATACGATCAATGATGCCGTGATGCGTGGCTGTGTTACTGACAAGATGCGTCGGTGGGCGTTCCCCAAACCTCGCGGTGGCCAATCGGTTACGGTTAATTACCCCTTCGTATTCAACCCGCTTTAACGTCGCTTGGGAGCGAGGGCCTAAAAATCCTCGCTCCGGTTTTTTTCTCCAGTTAGTCTAGTTTTTGAATCCCTAGTCACTGCGAGCATTCACTGCGAACAATCGGGCAAAAATTCGCATTAATTGCGTCTTTTTCGACGCTCTGCTTTTTGACGGCGTGTCAAACAAAGCCATTGCCTCGCCAGCATGGGTCCGATCATTTTCAGGGAATATTCACTGATGGATTTGAACCATCGTCGGCAGATCAGGATGGTCAGCAAATGATGTCCTGGCCCTTAGCAGGTGACGTCAGTTCTCGATATGGTCGCCGTGGATTCAGGTTTCACCATGGAATTGACATCAGGGCTCGCACGGGCAGCACAGTTCGTGCGGCAGAGGCGGGTGAGATCGAATTTGCGGGGTGGCAGCATGGCTACGGCAAAGTGGTGATCATCAAGCACGGTAGGCTCAAAACGCTCTACGCTCATTTGCGTCGCATCCATGTATCGACCGGCGATAAGGTCGTGCGCCTCGAAGACATTGGTGAGTCCGGGCGGAGTGGGCGAGCGACCGGTCCCCACCTCCACTTTGAAGTGCGCGACGCGAATGGGGATTCTATTGACCCCCTTGCTGTGATAGACGGAAGGCAACTACTTTCGAGTCGTCGCTAGCTGGAGAGCGTTTGTGAGTTCAGATCGTACGAATCTTGCCATCTTTGGGCGCCGTCTCCCAAATTTAAATATTGCCGATCATTGGGGGCTTGGGGTTCAGCTGATCACGGTATCTGCGCCGTTGGGGATGGTCGTTGGTGTCGCCATTGCCGGATACGACTATGTAGTGAACTCATTGCTTTGGGAAAACTTGGCTGAGCACCTTCCACCGGTGTTGCTTTGTTTGATGCCGATAGTAGCTATGATGCTCACTTGGGCGATTATTAAGGTCGGTAAAGTTATTTATACAAGCATGGCAGACGAGGTTGTGAGGGCCTACCACAGTCCCAATCAAGGCATCGATTATAGACGGGCCGGGGCTAAACTGGCAGCTTCCGTTGCAACGATGGGTTTCGGTGGCAGCGCCGGTATGGAGGGTGCCAGTAAGTGGTTAGGTGCCGTCATTGGCGGCGGTGTTCAAGCTGGTATTAATCGTGTTGGTCGTATTCGCTTACTTCATGCGAAGCAAGAGATCACGATGCTCGCTGGTGCAGCTGCAGGTATTGGCGCGATTTTCAGGGCTCCCCTAACTGGTGCCATCATGGGGATTGAGTCCCCTTATAAACACGATTTGGCCCATGAAGCTTTGCTGCACGGCTTGGTAGCTTCAGCGACTAGCTTCTTTACGTTCACGGCTATAGGCTCAGCTACCCCTTATTTCCCTATCAAGGTGAGCTATATTTTAACTTGGCGTGACCTTTTAGTTTGCATACCGCTTGGACTTGCAGCTGGTCTGGCATCGCATGTATTTCTGGGACTACTTGCTAAGATTAAATCCCATGTGAAGAATTCAAATTACCCTAGCTACCTCCATTATTTATTTGGGGGTGTGATTTTAAGCCTACTAGCGCTGCTAACTTTTTGGTTAAGTGGTGAACCGCTTACACTTCAGGCCGGACTACCAGTAGCAAGAAGTCTACTTTACGGAAACTATCCTTTAACGATTTGTTTAGCGATCTTTGTCACAAAGATTATCGCTACTGCAGTGACTTTCGGCTGCGGTGGAGTTGGGGGGCTATTTGTGCCGTCTGCGACGATAGGAGCGGCACTTGGTTCCGTGTTTGATATCTTTTTTCCAACCAGTCAGCCCGGGCTTTTTACGATGGTGGGCGTGGCGGCATTCACCGGTGCAAGCTATAACAGCTTACTTTTTGCTGCAGTTTTTGTTGCTGAAGCTACGGGAAGTCCAGCTATGGTGGTGCCTGGACTCGTTGCGTCGTGCGTTGCATTTGTGACTTCGGCTGGAGTTTCTAACTCGGCACATCAGCAGCATCGACGATAATTAGGTTGCTCGCATCGGTCCTGAATAAGCACTTTTAATGCCTAGACTTGTGACTAAAATTTAGCCAACTTTAACACCCCCCTTCGGAAGCAGCTAAGCGCCTAATTTAAAATATATTTTTTTTATTTCTAAAGTGTGCCTGGGACCTGGCCGATGACCCTCCATAAGTACCCGATTGCAAGGTCTTTGTGAGGTCGTCCATGGAACCATGCGCCATACCTGTTTTAGCAAGATTTGCAGGAGCACTGCTGGCTTTGGTTGCTTGGTCAACGCCGTCCGCTGCTGGATCTCGTGACTTATCTTACGGCGGGCGGTTGACTGATTCAGGCGGGGTGGCAATCAGCGGTCCCGTAGATTTACAAATCCAATTTTTTAACTCGTCGACAGCAGGAACCGCATTACTGGAGACTCCGTTATCTTTTCCCGGAGTTGCTCTGGTTGATGGAGTTTTTCAGATCACCATTCCGACTGCAGTTGCCAACACTGGGTCCTTCATGGATGGTAGTAGTGACACTTGGATTGAGGTCAAAGACGTCACCAATAATGTCACCTATCCCCGTCAGCAAATGATGGCTGCACCTTTGGCCCTCAAGGTACCGATCGATACCAATGTTTTAGCCTTTGACGCCCAAGGCAAGCTTGGTCTCAGTCCGACTTTTCAACCGAATAAAATTGCTGGATTTCCAGTTGCTCCCACTCAACCAAGCGCAGGCCAAGTGCTAGCTTGGGACGGTGTGAATTCGGCTTGGAAGCCGGCTAACATGGAATCACAGGTCTCTGGAACCGTCTCAGGTAATCTTACCGTCCAGGGCAATAACAGTACTGCAAACAAATTGGTTCTAAATGATAAGGGAACGAACAACAGTGTGTCCCTGAAGGCCCCTGATAATTTGTCGGGTAGCGTCACTTTTACCATGCCCTCTACAAGCGGTATGCCTGGGCAGGTCATGGCCACAGATGGGTCGGGAAATCTGACCTGGGTCGCTGGTGCAGCCATAAGTGGAGTTGCTGGAGGTGATCTTACAGGATCGTATCCTAACCCAATGCTTGTTCAGACGGGAATCGCCCCCGGAACGTACACAAAATTACGAGTCGACAATCGAGGCCGGGCACTCCAAGGTGGGTCGTTGGGGTCAAACGACATACCCCCACTCAATGCATCCATCATAAACTCCGGATTTTTCGGTGTCCCATTTGGCGGTACTGGATCACAAAGCTTCACAAACAACGGTGTCATGCTTGGAAATGGTACCGGCAACTTATTCAGTACGTCGGCGGGTGCGCCATTTCAATCCCTGGTGGTTCCAGGCGGTGGAGGCGCACCAAGTTTTTCTGCACTGAATCTTAGCCAGCCAGCGGCAGTGACAGGTATTTTACCAATGAACCGCGGTGGCACCGGAGTTAATTCCACTGCAGTTTTTCCAGCATCTGGATTAATTGTGACGGATGATAGCGCTCTCACCTTAAAAAACAAAAGCCTCGATTCGCCGGTTATCACAAACACTGGCTCTACAGGTGCCGCAGCGATCAGCTTTGAAACAGTAGGTACAAAAAAATGGGCTTTGGGAGTGGTGCCGGGTTCAGACCCTAATGTCGCCCTTGCAAACAGTTTCTACGTTGCTGATAAGGATAGCAATGCCAGCAGGTTGGTAGTCAATGCCAGTGGAAACGTGGGTATCGGTGGCGCAGGTACCTCTGCTTTACTTGAAGTAGCTGACTACGGGAATTTGCGCGTAAGTGGATTTGCATCCATTCCCAACGCTCAGGGTACCTACCTCTCCTGGAACCGCTCCGGTGGTACTGGTGAGACCAACTTTGTAAATCACCGCGGCCAAGGCACAGGCGGCTTTACCTTCGATAATACTGCAACTGGTGCATCCATGACGCGATTGATGACTATCAATAGCAGTGGCAACGTTGGGATAGGTACGATGTTTCCAATGGCTGCGTTACATGTCAACGGCACCACCAATGGGCCAACTTCTTCCTATCTGAGAAACTCAAGTAACGGCACAAGTGCCTATACCATGTTTGCTTTGGGCAATGATTTGGCCCAAAATAAGCTTGTTTTGTTTACGAATAGTTCGACCAGAACTTTAGATGGCGGAGCTGATAATTCTACCATTCGCACCGATTCAGGTGATTTGCATTTAGGTGCTGGTGGTGGACAGAAGATGACTATTCAGGCATCAACAGGCATGGTTGGTGTCGGTACGACTAATCCTGTCAGTAGATTAAGTGTGGTTGGCTCTGACAGTATCATATCCTCACAAGCAACGTCCCTGACGTCTTGGTCCGGGTTAAACTTATACAAGAACGACTCAACTCTCACCGCTAGTTTTGCTTACGGCAACGGAAGTGCTGGTATCTGGGCGGATCAAGTCGCGATTGCCTCGCGAAATAACACGGCACCTATTGTCTTTGCTGTAGGAGTGACTCCAACAGAAAAGATGCGCATCAGCCAAAGTGGTAACGTAGGTATCGGCATCGCAGCGCCGGCGGCCTTGCTCGATGTCAATGGCACCGTAAGATCGAGAGCTGGTGGATTTCAATTTCCCGACGGCACCATTTTAACCACAGCGCCAGGTTCGGGCACGGTCACCAATCAAACAAGCACGACCAACATCAATTTTGCGTCCGATACGGCGAGTAGCGGCAATTCAGCGTACAATATTTCATTCAGCACTAGGGGCTCACAGCGTATGGTTGTTGCCAATACGGGTGGTATCGGTATCGGTACTGCATCACCTGTTTCTGCTTTAGACGTAGCGGGTGGGCAGTCGATAGGTACCTATGCCGGTGTCACCAGTGCTCCGGCAAACGGACTGATCGTCAGCGGTAATGTTGGGATCGGTACGACTACTCCCAGCGCTAATCTTGAAGTTAACGGGAGCATCAAATTCTCGGGCGACTCACGACAGATTAGCCGAGCACCTAACGTTATATTTGTCCCCGACGTTCGTACTGGTTGTCCTCCAACCTTGGCTGCGAATACGGATATTCAGTCGTATACCTTTTCACTCAACAGGCCTGCGGCTATCAAGGTCGAGGTCGATACTGTTGCAATTTATACTGCAAGGGTTGATCATCTTTTGTTCGTGGACGGGATTAATGTAAAAAATCAGCTTACTGCTGCTGTAAATGCATCGTGGCAGCCAGTACACCTAGCTTGGGGCGGCATCCTAGCAGCAGGTAGCCACACGATATCCTATCGGTCTGGGCAAGCTAGCACTACCGGCTGTGGGTCTCAGTGGGGTGCTATGATGATCACGGTATTCGAGTAAATTCCGGACTTTAGCAGGCAATAACTAAATTAATTCCAGAAATTTCCGATTCATGGACGAAGTCCAACTTCCATGGCCTGAGCATCCTGCATCCAAAATTGAGGATCAAAAAACTTGGCAAACGGCTCTGCAAAATACCTAGGGGCACCTTCGCTGCTTAAATCTGAGCAAGGGATATCTTTGATTGCCACCCTTGTGGCGGTGGCGGTCATGGGGATTTTGGCCTCAGTTTTGACTCAGCTGATGACAAATATGATGCGGACTTCTCAGCATCTAGAGATCAAAGGCGATCGGCAGGCCTTGAAACAGTTGATTCTTGAAAGTCTGTCCTGCAGTGAGACGTTTAAACCAACGGCTGAGGAGGTTTGCAGGCAGCCTCGGATTACCCTCAAAGGCAAGCACCCAGATGGTACTCCGTTTGACATCATTTCGAGTGCCGGTAGCAAATATGGTAGGTGGACCTACCGTGCTGAGTGTAATTCCAGTAAGCAGGTTGTGGTGCGAGCAACCTTGGCCAAATCTTTGTCGGCCATCAGTTCTAATAACAGGGATGATTTCTTACCCTATCCGTTGAACAAAAAGCAGTATACTTGGAGTGCGGATGAGAGCTTGGTATTTCCAAGTGGCACCTCCCTGTGCGGAACAGGCTATAAATTGGTTAATATCGTTACTTCTACCTATCAAGGTCAATGCTCATATCCAGCAATCTTAAGTCCGTTTTCGATTACCTGTGGTTCGGTGCAGGAAATAGATCTTGGTGGTCGTCCGATTCGAGTAGAAATCATGGTGATGAATGATAACCCGTATATTCCCGCTATTCCGGTAACCTTTGTCAAAACTGACTCAATGCCAGATTGGCGGACAGTAGTTTATAGACGAGAAGAAAGCGTGCCTGCCATAGTATTGCCCTTCAACCCACTTAGTATGATCACCAATATTGCCCTAGCCTTGACTCAGCATCACCAAGGGATACTGTTCACGGATAAAGGCTTTAAGGTTAGGGCTGCGGCGAACGTGAAACTGCGGGATTTAATAACTGGAGGAGCCTTTATAAATACCCGCAATCACTTCACGGCCTACGTAGAGAAGTGAGTTATCTTTGTATCGGCTCTGGTTCGGCCACTAGCCTAGCTGCACGTCGCGCTTTAATGACTTGAATCAGAGCTGGTGTGACCGACAGTAAGATGATTGCAACAATGATGTAATGAAAATTAGATTTAATCACTGGGCTATTACCAAACATAAATCCAACGGTCAAAAATGGAACAATCCATAGACCGGCGCCGACTACGCTGAATGATATGAATCGCGTAAACCTCATTTGACCAACACCAGCGACAAATGGAGCAAATGTCCGAATGATGGGTACAAATCGGGCGATGATGATGGTCTTGCCACCATGCTTGCGATAGAAGTCTTCAGTCTGTTCCAAGTATCTTCTATTTAAAATCTTAGTCGTATTTTTATTAAAGAGTTTGGGTCCAAAGTTCTTGCCGATGGTGTAATTTGTCAGATCCCCTAGTAGTGCGCCAACGAAGCAAGTTAGTGCCAGAAGTGGAAGCTGTAGCGGTGTATCTGTGATAGATGCAAGTGCGCCAACAGCAAATAGCAGCGAGTCACCCGGTAGAAACGGCATCACAACCAGGCCTGTCTCGGCAAATATGATCGCAAATAGCACGACATAGAACCAAATCCCGACGCTGGCCAGCAAAGTGCCTAAGTGTGCATCTAGATGCAGTACAAAGTCGATAAGGGTGTGTAGCAGTTCCAAGTGAGCCCCCTGTGACGATTAACTTTGGTCCTATATTAGGACCTAATTTGCCATCTGTCCAAGACCAGTAAAATGTTCTTGGCAGTTAGTTGGTCGTTTTTGTTCGTAGCAACGCTTGGCTGCTTTAGACACGATTTTTTTTATTGGATTTTGATCCAAAAAAGGCCGAATCGAGTCCGCCACTTTAGCTGCAGTGCGAGCATTGCGTCCCTGAAATCCGTCGTCAAGTGAGCTTGCGGTGTCGTAAAAATCTGCCAGCAAGGTCGCCAACCGCGGCACTTGTCGCCTATTCTTGATGCCTGCTGTCATGGCTACATCGGCTTGGATCCATTGTAGTTTGCTGGCCCGTCCCTTAGCTGATTTGCGTGCCTTGGCGATCAGTTCCAGAGCTTTATCTTCATGACCGGCAGCCTTTTCGAGGTGGGCCAGTGAGGCAAGGAGGTACCAAGGAGTATCCGTCTTCCTTAGCTCTTTGGAAAGTAGTTTGCGCGCACCATCAAAATCACCGACATCGCGAAGTAATGTTGCCGCCCCGCTGATGACAGCCTTTCTCTCATAGGGTGACTTGGCTTCCTGATCGCTTCTTGCAACCTCACGCACGACTAAATCTCGTAGCTCTTTGGGCAAGGCTTTATCAGGATACCTGCTGCCGTGTAAAAGCATCGGGGCCACACTCGCCCAAAGTCGAGTGTCTACCGAGCTATCTTTCGCTTGCGTCACTAAAACCGCAGCGCCTAGCCACCGTCGGTCAGCATCTGGGGCTTGTGCATCGTCATTTGGGTAGAGCCAAACTTCTACATTGGGTGAATATGCAAAAAGACTTCGCGCCGCGGTAGTGGTGGTTGCATCACCATAGAGCCAACTTAGCTCTTGAATAGCGAACTGGCGGATTTCTGGTTGATTTTTCTCGCTCTCGGACGACGCGACGGTAGTTAGAAACAAGGTCACCAGTCTGCTTCTCTCGGCGACTAAGTTCGAGGGAACGTTTTTAATCAAGGTCATGAGGTTTTGGATCAATTTGGCCGCGTCGCCGCCGTTGGTGTCTTCGTGCCAACTGTAGTTAGCTAGCAGGCTCCACTCGTCAGCTGATGCCTTTCCATTGAGACCATGCTGCAGTGCCAAATCAATTCCATCGGGATTTTTCAAGGCCACTGTGAGAGCTGCTTCGAATTCCTCCATACTAACCGCAGTCGGTAGGCGCATTAGCTCTTTGCCCTCTGGCGAAAGTAGCAATACGGTGGGATAGCCTTGAACGCGCAGCTTTTCAGCCCAGGCTTGAGCTTCGTCACTATCTCCGTCTAGTGCGACTGCGAGCATAGGGCGCATAAGCTCTGCAAACCGCGGCTGACTAAACACCTGACTTTTAAGTTCGTTACAGGGCGGACACCAGACCGCGCCCCAATACAATAGGATGTACTTGTGCCCAGCTTTAGCCGCATCTAAGGCAGTAGCAACGGAGCCTTGAAACCACGGAGACTTTGCACTTTCTGAACTTGCGTTAACCCTGGGGACTAGTGCTATATGAGCGGCGATCACCGCAGCGGTCCAGGCACTAAAAAAACGACCTAAAGTCATGGACTGATCTCTCAGGGTTGAGACGTGGCATTGGTACCACCGGTAAAATGCTCGACAGTGAGCTCGCCAATGAGCTCGTTGGCAAAGAATTTAACTAGTATTTTATGCATGTTAGGTCAATAGGAGTTACATTGCTATGACGCAAGAAACGCAACATTCTGGCCAGGTTAAGGCTGAAACTGCCGCTGAAGAGCATCATGTGCATGGTCCAGGCTGTAGCCATCACCACCATCACCACCAAGTCGAAACCTACGTACGGGCTCAGCCCAAAGTTGGTCGTAACGACCCATGTCCCTGCGGTTCGGGCAAGAAATCAAAGAAGTGCTGTCACTGAGCCATCCGATTGCAGGATCTAACCTATTGGTTAGATTAGCCGACTCAAGAAATAGCTGAATTTTGCCGATGCCCTTTTTTGGGAGGGGTCGGTCATGACTAAAGTCAAACTCTCCAATGCTGAAAAGGCTGCAATTGTCCTGCTGAGCTTGGGAGAAGAAGTGGCCAGTCAGATTATGAGTCAGATGAACCCGGCTGAGGTCAACCGGGTCGCCATGGCCATGAGCAGTCTAGGTCGTGTCGAGAACGACGTCGTGCAGCTGGTAGCAGGTGAGTTCTACTCTAACTTAAGTAATCACAAACCACTTTTGACGGGCACTCCTGCTGGGACCAAGCGCATTTTGCAAATGGCTGGTCGTGTAACAGAGGCTGATGCCATTGAGAGTGAGGCAGCCTTAGCTTCCCATGAATTATCGGACCTTTTGAGTCAGATGACTGCCGAAGCATTAGCTAAATGGCTGCAGACTGAGGCTCCGCAAACCTTGGCTGTGGTGCTGGCACACTGTGCTCCCGCGCAAGCTGGTAAGTCGGTGAGTCTAATGCCAGCCAATTTGCAAATCGAGGCTGTTCACAGGTTGGCGAAGATGGGAGACGTCGACCTAAACAGTCTCAAGGCCATCACGGAGACATTGAAAGAAATTCGCAGCCGTCCCCATGGGGAAGCTCATGCCATCGGTGGTGTGACTAAGCTGGTCGGGCTCTTAAATGCGATGCCTCAGGCTGAAGCTGAACGGTTAATGTCGGAGATTGAAGGTCGGGATCCCGCGCTTGCAGCAACACTTAAGCAGCAAATGTTTACCTTCAGTGATCTTACAAGGTTGAGCGATCGCGATATGCAGACACTTCTCGCACAAGTCCCAGCGGCAGCGCTAAGGTTAGCGCTAAAGCAGGCTGATGATGCAGTGAGTCAGCATATTTACAGAAATCTCTCTGAGCGTGCCGCTAAGCTCTTACGTGATGACGTCGCTGCTTTACCAAAAACTCGACTTCAGGACGTGCAAGCAGCGCAGCAGCAGCTCGCTGATTTAGCCCAGCAAATGGCAGCTCAGGGAAAAATCACAATCATGAGTAAAGATGAGGTTTATGTTTAGCCGATGCTCCAATCCGGTCAGCTGTGACGATAGCGGCATAAACGCTCTCAGGTGTCACCGCAAACGGCATATTGTGAATGGATTCGTTTGGAGCTGTGGCAAGTTTAGCGACTTCTATCAGGCGCTCCGGGTCAACCTTGCTCACACCGAGATCAGCAAGACAGGTCGGTAGGCCGACGCTTAGGCAGTAGTTTAGGACTTCGTTTAGTTCCTTTTGATCCGCATTTTCTAGTACTAGCTGGACTAGAACGCCGAAGGCGACTTTCTCTCCGTGATAGACTGAATGAGTTTCGTGAAGTGCCGTTAGACCGTTGTGTACAGCATGGGCAGCTGCTAAGCCGCTGCTCTCAAAACCTAGGCCGCTAAGTAGGATGTTTGCTTCGACAATGTTTTCTAGCGCCTGGGTTACAACCTTGGCATCGCAGGCAGCTAGCGCCTTAGTTGAGTCCTCAAGTAGGGTTTCGTAGCAAAGCTTGGCGATAGCGAATCCGGCCTTAGTGGATAATCCGCCCGGGATATTTTTAGAGAACGACCTTAGACAGGCTCTGGCTTCAAAGTATGTGGATAGTGCGTCCCCCATACCTGCAACTAGAAACCGCCGCGGTGCTTTTGCGATGACCGTGGTATCGACAAGGACCAGGTCTGGGTTGCGGTCAAAGACCCAATATTCGTCAAAAGACCCATCTTCCGTATAAAGCACGCCAACAGAGCTACATGGTGCATCTGTAGAGGCTATGGTCGGTACGACGATACATGGTAGTTTAGTCACATGAGCGACGCACTTCGAAGTATCTAGGGCCTTGCCGCCACCGACTCCTACTATCACATCGCATTTTTGGCTGAGGGCGGCCTCCTCCAGGCGATGGATTTCCTGCTTGGAACATTCGCCACGAAATTTGCCGCTCACCATGGTGATGTCGACCTCACCCTGACTGGCTTCAAGTTCGTGCCTAAAACGTTCAAGCTCCGTGTCTGTAACTACCAGTAAAGCCCTCTTGCCGAGCCTTTTGATGTGCGCACCTAGTTGTGTCAGTTCACCTTCACCTTGCAGATATTTACTTGGCGAAATGAATATCTTTTTCATTAATTTCACCCCTCTCTTTAGTGTTCGAAGTCAGCCTACACTTAGAGGTCGGGCGCGTAAACATCTGAAGTGTTGTCCCTAACTAATCAAAATTCCGTGGATTTCTTTTGAGCTCTGCATTAGTGAAAGCTAAACTAGGCGCCTTAGATTAAGGGGCTTAGATTCAGTTCATTGAGGTAGTTTTGGATCGCGAAAGCCCAGCAGTTTTAATCAATGCATTAAGGTTCTCCTATTCAAAGGAACGAGCTATCCTGGACATTCCCAAGCTGACAATCGAGCGCGGCGAGCGGGTGTTTGTTCATGGACCTAGCGGTTGTGGCAAGACCACTTTACTTGGCATCATCGCAGGGATCCTAGACCCTCAGGGCAGTCAAGTTTTAATACACGGATCAGACTTAGCCAAGATGCGCCCGAGGCAGCGGGACGTTTTTCGCGGAAGTCAGATTGGCTATATATTCCAGATGTTCAACTTGATTCCTTATTTAAACGTCCTCGACAATATCACTTTGCCGTGTTTTGTCAGTCCGGCTCGTCGGGATAGGCTAGGTTCTACCTCGCCGATCAAGGCTGCTGGCGAGATTGCATCTAAGTTAGATATCCAACATCTGTTGAATAAGATGATAAGCGAGTTAAGCGTGGGAGAGCAGCAACGAGTGGCGGCTGCTCGGGCCTTGCTTGGGGCGCCGGCACTCCTGATAGCTGATGAGCCCACATCTGCACTGGATGGGAATCACCGCGATGAATTCATCAGCCTGCTCAACTCCGTCGCGGATGAATCGCAGGCGACGGTGCTTTTTGTGAGTCATGATTTAAGTCTTTCGAGGCATTTTGGCCGGCAAATTTCATTGCCTGGACTGAATGTGGTCAACATGATCTCTGCGGAGGTCTCATTGTGATCATCTTTAAGCTCGCTATGAAGTCAATGGTTTCGAGGCGACTTGTCACGACTTTGACGGTGCTTTCGATTGCTCTTTCAACGACACTGCTGCTAATTGTGGAACGGGTGCGCGTCGGTGCTCGTGCAAGTTTTGTCGGTGCCATCAGTCAAACCGATTTGATCATTGGGTCGCGCGGTGGCTCCTTGCCTCTGCTGCTGAACTCTGTGTTTCACATTGGCTCGCCAGCCACAAATATGAAGTACTCGACATTCAAGCAAATTCAGGCTGACTCTAAGACGGCGTGGGCAGTGCCTATCGTGATGGGTGATAGCCACCGTGGTTATCGTGTGGTTGGAACGTCCCAAGATTTTTTTAGTCATTTCCAGGCGCGGCGCAGTCAAAAGCTCACCTTCGCCTTAGGCAATGTTAGTGACCAAACGTTTACGGCGGTGATCGGCAGTAACGTAGCCGCACGGCTAAAATACAAGGTTGGCGGTTTTTTAGCTTTAAGTCACGGGATTGGTGAGGTGTCTTTTCACAGTCACGAAGACCGCCCCTTCTTGATTACCGGGATTCTAGAACCAACCGGAAGTCCCGTAGATCGCTCGATCTATATTCCGCTCGCGGGGACCGAAGCGATACATGCCGATTGGCATGATGGGGCACCGCCGCGTCGTGAAGACGCAATCTCTGCGCAGGATTTGGCCGGCAGGACTTTCGAGGTTGATGAGATTTCTGCGGTATTCGTCGGTGTCAAATCTAAGGGAGATATTTTGAATTTGCAGAGGCAGTGGAGCAGTTTTAGGGACGAACCATTGACTGCGGTGATTCCAGGTGTCGCCTTGGATGAGCTTTGGGAGGGGCTAGGTTACGGCGAAGAGGCGTTGCGTTTGGTCGCTGTATTCGTTGTATTAGTCGGCCTCACCGGAATGCTTGTTTCGGTATATAATTCACTTAGTGAGCGGCGGCGCGAAATGGCAATTCTCCGCAGTTTAGGGGCCACTCCCTCAGTTATTTTTGGCCTTTTACTGGCAGAGGCAGCTCTACTTGTTGGCGGTGGTGCAGCGTTTGGATTACTGTTGACTCGAGTATTCCTAACGGTGCTGCAGCCAATGATTGTCAACCAATTTGGCTTATACCTAACTCTCGATTCTTTTACGTCGGTTGAGTTAATTTATTTCAGTTTGATCCTGGTTAGTGGGGTACTGCTCGGCGCGGTACCTGCATGGCGTGCATACCGCAATAGCCTTAGCGATGGATTAGTGATTCGTTTATGAGCTTACTCCGCAGTAAATTAGTGCTTTCAGTCTTAGCATTCCTACCTGTTTTAGTTGTAGGGGGTTACTGGGCTACCCAGAGCTTGCTGCACCATGATGATACTGTCGAAGTGGTGGCGGATGATGCTTACGAGGAAGTGGACTGGCTAAAACTTCGCGAATTAGATCTGAATACAGGTAAGATGCCCGAGGCTCTCGCAAAGTTAGATGGTAAGCCAGTCAAAGTACCTGGTTTTGTCGTGCCGCTTGAGGACGACGATCAGGGCTTATCAGAGTTCCTTCTGGTCCCAAGTCCTCAGGCTTGTATTCATGTACCGCCACCGCCGCCAAATCAAATGGTCATGGTTCATATGCGCAGCGGCCAGGCTCCTAAGAGGTCCTGGGGGCCCGTATGGATCAAAGGGCATCTGTATATCAGTGATACAGAAAGCCAATATGGCAAAATATCCTATAAAATTCGAGGGGATAGTGCCGTGAAGTACGAGATGACCAGCGCCGGGGGCTAGCCCCTCACTAAGTTCCCGTCCTTCCCCAGCCGATGTCCAAGGGGAGGAGTACGGTGTGGTTTTGTCGTGGTTTAAAAATCCCCCAACTTGGGCCTATAGGCTACTGGCAATATTGCCTGCCTTGGTCTTTGTAGCGATTGTACCAGTGTTGCCGGATGTTGGTGGCTTCGACGGTAGCTTGTACCGCGTTGAACGCTATGTCGGGCCATTGGATTCAAACCTGGATTCAATCGAGGTTATAAAAAATCAGTCAGCAAATCTATGGGTCGCTGAGGATCCCCAATATCACTTTGGCGTGAAGGGCGCTAGGGAGCCAGTATGGTACCGCATTACCATTCCAGCAGTGGCGCACCCTAAATCTTTGATCTCTGAGGTTGGGTACCATCTGTTGCCCAAAGCGGATTTCTATTTAGTCGACGGTCAAAGTGTGACTGCAAGCGTGTTTGGTGGATCAGAGCGACCAGCATTGGTGGATAATCTTTTTACAAGTATTAAATTTCGTCCCGAACAGTCTAGAGAGGTGTATCTCTATCTACGACTCGAGACTCAAGCGCCAATAGTGGCACCTTTGTTCATCGGTGATGAGCAGAGCTTCCTGGCACTAAATTCAATGCGTGGATGGTTTCATGTTCTAATCACAGGTGTTTTGATCGGCTTCGGATTGTATAGCTTAGCCTTGTTTCTAACTATGCGGAAACCGCTCTATGCAATTCTGCTGGTGTCCCAGTTTACGGTAGCTATATTTCCAACTTTTTTTAGCGGTCAAATCTATAACATCTGGCCAAATTTTACTCGGGATCTATCGATCAATCTGCTGATCATTATGGAAACAGTTCTAATTCCGCAGATTCTCATATTCTTTTTTAATCAAAGTTATGTTGCTAGAGATTTAGGCGCCAAATCATTTAATAACTTGGCGAAAATAGTCGCGACCATGACGATTGTTGAATTTGTCTCTGCTCCTTTCTTTAGTTCTTCGCCGATACTTATTGTTTTAGTTACGGTTTCAAATCTCGGTGTGATTGTGGCCGTTATCATCGACATTATGAAGTGGCCGATCAAAAATCTCATCTTTTATCGTATGTTCCTCAGTTCGGTCATTCCAGGGATCGCGATCAGCGCAGCATCGTGGCTAGGTGTTACGGCGCCATCTTATTTTAAGCATTATTTTTTCGATGTAAACGCAGTGGTTAGCTTTATACTCTTGGCAGCGGCGATGACTCATCGAATCCGCAATCTCGAGTTGAAGCATCGGCGCATAGTCCGCGCTCTTCGAAGTGATAATCTCCGGCTCACCGATCAACTCGTCGATGTTGATTTAAATCTGGTGCCCATTGATCATAGAGAAATCGATGTCACTATTATGTACATCGATATCATGTCGTTTTCCTTGGTGGCAGAGAGGGACTCGGGCCGCGAGATCTTTACTGACCTAACTCGCAGACTATCGTCACTTAGCCGCATCGTCACGGCTCATAATGGCGTGATAGACCGATCACTAGGGGACGGTCTGCTTTGTTTCTTTTCAGGCAATAGGAATTCAAGTTTTGGTCATGCGACAGATGCATTTAACGCAGCATCTGAAATTCAGAACATGCTAATCGATGAAGCATTACGTATCAAAAGTCAGGGGATTTATGACAAGGATCTCCTGCTACCAGTTCGTATCGGTTTGCATTCTGATCGAGTATTGCTTGCCAATTTGGGTGGGGGAGTTCGCGTAGACTTCACTATGGTGGGTCATGGCGTTAATTTTGTTGCAAGCTTAGAGCAGGCGTGTGGTCCGTTCAACGTGATGATTAGCGAGAGCTGTTACCATAAGCTCATTACAAGTGGTCATGTGGTGGACGATTTTGCTCCTGTAAAAGTTTCGCTTAAATATCAACGTGACTTGATTCAAGCATATGAACACAGCATGGGAATGAAGCGGCCGTACGACATGAAGACAGCGATTGGCGTTTACTTCAATCAAGTTGGCGTTTTTCCGCGGGAAACAAGACATTCAATCGTCAGTGAAAGATCGGTAGCGCTGATTTCCAATGGTACTCATTTTTACGTCCTAGATTATTCTCCGAGTGGTATGAGGCTAGTCTCTGACAATTACTTTGCCCAGAAAGTAGTTATGGAATTTGTCGTAGAGACTGGTGTTGAGCATCTAAATAAGAAGTTGAGAGATAAGTTCATAGATCGGATCATTGCCGAAGTTAAATGGAGTCGTAAGACCGAAGCGGGTTTTGAACACGGTATCAAGCTTATGGGCGGCAATCAGCGGCAGATGGAATTGTTGATCCATGTGCTCTCCAAACGACATACTATGCCGGAATCTTGGCGAACTGGAGCATAGCATATGGCTTCGAAGACATTCATTTATGCCCTAGCGTCAAGGTTGCCAGCGCTTTTATTCTTATTCGCGATCGTCTTTTCACCTGACATCTTGTCAGTTAAGTCTCAGCATGTAGCCACCAGTATTTTGAATACCCAAGAAGACCCAACGGATATTGCTGCCGTCCTGGATCTGCCCGAATCATCCTGGCAAACCTCAACGGTTTCGAGAAAGTACATTCCAACTGATGCCTGGCATACTCACTGGTATCGACTAGAAGTCGACTCCTTGCCATCCAACAATGATGACTGGTTGGTGACAATGGAGGGTACCGGAATCATGGACTTGTCAAAGGTTGAATTTTTCCTAGTTTCAGGTCAGCAGGTGTTGAGCCGATTTAACACAGGTGGTGATTATCCAGAGACTTTTTCTAGTCAGCAAGATTCCAGATATTTATTTAAATTTCGGGTCGAGAAGCCTGACACGCGCATCTATATTAGGACTGCATCCAACGGGGATTTGATTAACACGCCGCAAATTTACAGCGAGCGCGATTACAAAGACCACGCCAGATCTTTGGTTTTTATTGTGTCAATCCTAAATGGATGTCTGCTGGGATTAGCTATTTATTCCCTTGGGCTGTTTGTAGTCCTTCGTGATGTAACCTATTTTTACCTTGGTTTTTGGCAAATTTGCTCAGTGTTCATGGCGATATACGTCTCGCGATTCATTAAGACCATTGCACCGATGATTGCTATTAAAAGCGAGCAGCTCTATCCCGTGGGAGCCGTGTTCTTTGGTGGATTTTTTGTATTTCTTTTCTTATTTGCGGGTAAGTATTTTGATTACAGGCGTAACTTTCCAAAGTCCGTTCTCTATTTGAAAATTCATCTTTATGCCTCAGTGATGTCGACCGTCACGTTTGCATTTGCAAAGCCATCATGGATTATTGTCCAGTTGGGATTTTTGATAGTGAGCGCAATCGTAAGAAATATGTTTGTCTACAGTGGCCATTTGAAGCAATCGTTTGTTTTTCTTTTTTCTACAGCTGCGTCATTTTATATTGTCGGTGGCATTGCCTTTGTGCTTTCTGATGTGGGAATTATTGAGTGGACACAGTTTAGGTATTTTTCCCTTCATATTGGTTCAATTTTTGGTTCGGCAATTCTGTCGGTGTCTATGAGTCAGCGACTAAAATTTATGGAGAAGAGACACAAAGATATTGTCAACGCTATTAAGAAAGATGATGAATTAGTCAAATTAAATGCATTGCTCAATGAATCATTCTCCGGTCATTTCAATACAAGTGATCTTGATGTCTCAATGATGTTTGTCGACATTGCATCATTTTCTGAAATTTCACTTGGGCGCACTCAATCAGATATTTACCGTGATTTATCAGCTCTCATTACCAGTGTTGTAGGGATTGTTGAGGAGCACGGAGGATCTATCGATCGCTCAGTAGGCGCTGGCGTGCTCTGCTTATTTGGTTATAAAAAGGTTGGTAAGTCCTTTGATCCATCCGTAGATGCATTTTCGGCTGCCTGCCGTATCCAAGAGATGAATGTGCAAAGGTCGCTTGGCAGCGTGAACAAAATTATCATGCCTATGCGAATTGGTATTCATACCGCTAAGGTTACTATTGGTAATTTGGGCGACCAAGGACGAATTGACTTTACTGTTATTGGTGCCGGCGTCAACTTGGCAAGTCGGCTAAAGGAATCATGTAGCCCTTACAAAGTCATTCTGAGTCAGGCGGTTCGTGATCAGCTTAAGGCAGGTGGTCGGGACGTGGAGCGCTTGAGTCCAATATCCATTGCCGTCAAGCATCAGGCTAAATTGTTAGAAGCATTTGAGTTCAATCCATTTGGTGCAGCGCCAGAATTATTGCAACGGGTGGAATCAGTGTTTTTAGAGCATATCGGTATGAGGTCTCTCGATCAGCGTTTTCGCCTAAAAAATGATGCTCAGATTAATTTGGTTAGCGACGTCGGAGTTTTTCAGGTCCGCGATTTTTCTAACTACGGATTCAGAGCAGTCAGTACTAAGCTGCTTGGAAGACAGACCGTCATTAATGTCAAGATTCAAACCTCTAATCCGCATATTGATGCTCAGCTAAGTGAGGCATTGTTATCAGATGTTGCACTTGAGGTGCGTTGGAGTCGCCAAACTGAGCATGGCTTTGAGCATGGATTCAAGATTTACGGAGGTGGCTCAAGGCAAAGTGAGTTTATCTTTAATACGTTTAAAATTGGGTTTGCCGGCGATGCTATAAGTCAAACATTGGATCAGATTGTTACTGAGGTGGCGTCTTAGCGGGCGCGTCTTTATGACTCTTCCTTGTCGCATTCAGGCGTAACACCATAAGTGAGCTGAAGATTAGCAGGTAGAAAGCAGGTAGGCTGATATCAGCTTTCACAAGCCACCAGTAGTGTGTGATAGCCAATAGACACACTAGATAGACCGATTTATGAATTTTTTTCCACTTTTTAGCACCGAGTCGCCGTATCATGCGGTCTGTTGAGGTCAGGGCAAGTGGGATCATCAGTCCGAGTGCGATCGTGCCCAATAAAATATAAGGTCTCTTTTTTATATCCGTGAGAGTGTCGGCAAAATTAAGTTCCTGATCAAAGATCAGATAAACACTAAAGTGCAACAGCGCGTAGAAGAATGCCAGGAGGCCAAGTAGGCGCCTGTAAAGGATGATTTTACGCCATTTAAAGAGGCGCTGCATTGGGGTCACGGCTAGCGAGATCAGCAGTATCCGTAATGCCCAGTCACCGGTGACGTGCGTCATCTTTTCAACTGGGTTAGCACCTAGATTATCGGTGAAGAATCCAGTTATAAGCATGCCAAGCGGCACCATCAATATGGCGCCTAATAGCATCTTGGTTAAAAGTAGTTTTTGCTTGATGGTGAGTGGCATCAGTAGTCTTTTTTCAGGTCCATACCCTGGTAAAGGCTAGCAACCTGCTCGTATCCATTAAACATCAAGGTATCTCGTTTAAAAAGCTCACCGATGCGGCGCTCTCGGGCCTGGGTCCAACGGGGATGATCTACTTTAGGATTCACATTTGAATAGAAGCCGTATTCCTCCGGCGCCATCATGTTCCATGTGGTTTTAGGTTGAGTGCTGGTGAAACTGATCTTCACGATAGATTTGATGCTTTTGAAGCCATATTTCCACGGTACTACCAGGCGTAATGGTGCGCCGTTTTGATTGGGTAGCACTTCACCATATAAGCCAACGGCCAAAAAAGTCAGTGGATGCAGGGCTTCGTCTAGCCTGAGTCCTTCGCGATAGGGCCAATCTAAAATGGGGTGCTTTTGGCCGGGCATTTGTTCCTGATTTTGCAAGGTAGTAAAGGCGACGTATTTAGCTTTGCTGTTTGGTTTGGCCGCCTTGATGACATCGGCAAGCGGAAAGCCAATCCAGGGTATGACCATGGACCATGCTTCGACGCAGCGGAGGCGATAGATTCGCTCCTCTAGTTTCTGAGGCTTGATGAAGTCGTCCAGTTCGATACTTGCCGGCTTGTCACACTCACCTTCAATTATTAATTTCCAAGGTTTAGTGTGAAATCCGGCGCTGAGACGCTTAGGGTCTTCCTTGTCGGTACCAAACTCATAGAAATTGTTGTAGCTGGTGACGTCCTTCTCGGGTGTTAGCTTTTCTTTAACGTCGAACGCGGAGTTTCGCGTCACACTCTCGAATATCTTAGTGGCTTTTGCTGCTCGGGCCTCTGGGGCCTCAAATGGCATAGTGATAGCAGCCGTGCCAATTCCAATAGCTGCACTCGAGGCTCCAGCAATGATCTCCCGACGGTTTAGATAAAGTTCTTTGGGTGTGATCTCTTGTTCAGTGGCGGCGCAGTGATCGCGGATTTTTATTAGCATAGCTGCATTCCTAAGCTTTGCGCATTGCCTGCACGTGCGACTTTAGAGTTTTGGTTTTTAGGACTTTGTTGATGTGCTAAAAGTTTAGCATACAGCGGAGGCAAATATGTCGGATGTCACCATTTTTGATAAGATTATTAATCGAGAAATTCCCGCCCAAATCGTCTATGAGGATGCATCGGTGTTGGCATTTCGTGATATTCAACCACAAGCGCCAACCCACGTGCTGGTAATCCCGAAGAAGAAAGTGGCGCGGTTTAGTCAGCTGGCAGACTTGTCTCCTCAGGACGTCGGGCAGTTTTTTGCTGGAGTAGCAAAGGTAGCAGCGCAATTAGGCTTGGACAAAAACGGCTATCGCGTCGTGGTGAACAACGGGCGCGATGGGCAGCAAACGGTCGAGTACCTGCATGCCCACATCCTAGGTGGACGTAGTCTGACCTGGCCTCCGGGTTGAAGTAGGCTCGTTACGAGCGCTTGGCCACCCTGGGATGCAGCGATCTGAGGCGTTCGTCGCATTGGTGGCCACCGCTTAAAAGCAAGACGTCGATACCCATTGCTGTACCAACTTCCAAGTCGTGGTCAGTGTCGCCCACTAAAAGTACCTTGTCAGGATCGTGTGCAATTGCCTGCATGAGCTGCTTGCCGCGTTCCAGCTTGGAGACGGCATGGTGGTCACCTAAACCATAAACGTAGAC
This sequence comes from bacterium, assembly GCA_900299215.1. Lineage (GTDB taxonomy): Bacteria > Bdellovibrionota_B > Oligoflexia > Oligoflexales > CAIYRB01 > CAIYRB01. The sequence goes on from OMIY01000234.1 coordinate 25,714, forward strand.
AAAGTAGTCGCGCAGGCGGTGCTTTTCTAAGAGCTTCAGTAGATCGCCTTCGTGATTAGCTGAAAGCATCGAGCAAGCGACTCCGCGTTTTGCAAGCTCTTCCAGAATGTCCCTCACACCTGCATACAGCTGGGTGCGAGTCTCCATTCCGGCTTTGTAGGTCGTGATAAAGTGCTTACTAAGTGCTGCAAAAGGGACTAGATCGTAGCGGAAGCCAAGTTCTTCGTAGTAGTCGACAATCGGGAAGCGAAAGCGCTTCAGATATCGATTTTTATCAAGCGACGGTAAACCATGATCAGCAAGCATTGCGGCAATGATTTCAATGCAGAAATCGACGTCATCTAGCAGCGTGCCGTTCCAGTCCCAGATGATGTGTTCTTTACCTGCAAATTGTGGCAACAGGTTTAGCATGACAAATGACAATGCCTCGTGGAAATGTCTGAAATTCATGTTTGACGACACGACTTCAGACCAAGCAATTAATGCCTACTGACCAACTTCATTAACATGGATATTCTATATAGGAAGATTGGAATATAGGGGAGGTTGTTGGAGCGGGAAAGGGGATTCGAACCCCCGACCTTCGCGATGGCAACGCGACGCTCTAGCCAGCTGAGCTATTCCCGCAACAAGGTAGGTGTTTAATTAGAGATCTTGCCCCGAGATGTCAAGGTATTAAATGAGCGTAAGTTGGATAAATTGGTTGAGGCGGCGGCGCCACCCGGAAAGGTCAATGGTAACAGATCTTCCGGAAGTCCCGCAGCTCAAAGGGTTGCCGGTGTCTGGCGCAGGCAACGAGCAGCGTCGCGCGCTAATTAAGGACCGTCCCGTGTCGCTTGAACAGCGTTACGGACTCTTGGGCAGCAATGATCAGGCCGATGAGATCTTCCTGCGCCTTAAGCAGAACCTTTACGCTGCCTTGGACGCACACGTCCACGGGCGGACCATATTCCGGGAAAGTGGTCGCGTTGCCCCGGGGCGCCCCTATTTTTACCTAAAACCTGCTGGCGAGAAAGGCTGGCTCTGTGAGCGTCAAGGGACTGGCTGGGTGATCACTCGCGCGGAAAAGATTGTTGATCGCAACCTGTTCCTGCGCGACGAGGAACCTTTCGACTCAGTTGAGCTTTACGTGGCTAACGATCGTCTAGCGATGCCCAGGGTCCGAAGTCAGTCTCTCGGGCAGGACCTCCTGGCGATGGCTGTTTACGAACAGAAGTTAAGACAGCAGCTAGCCTTTTTTTGACCACAAAAGTCGAGTATCCTACTGATATCCGTCAATTGGCAGTGACAGCTGGCTGGAAGGATCCGGCCGACATGGGGTGACTGGATTATGGAATTCAACATCGTCGATAAGCTCCTTGGTATCACTTTGCTTGGAACGGAGTGGATCCTCTGGCTGCTGGTAGCGCTAAGTGTTGTGTCTGTTACGGTCATGCTTGAACGCCTGCTCTTCTTCAGCCGTATGCGGATTGATTTTCCGCAGTTCACTAATGACCTGGCCAAGTTGCTCATCGACCGTGACAGCGAGGGTATTCGTCGCCTCTGTTCCAACCGTGGCGCTATTGAGGCGCAGGTGGTGCTTCGCGGGATTGATTACAGTTCGCGCGGCGTCACCGCTATGCGGGAGAGTATGGAAGGGTTTCTCGTGGGTAACCGCCAAGTCCTGGACCGGGGACTTGTAGTCCTGGGGACACTAGGCAACAACGCCCCCTTCATTGGTCTTTTTGGAACTGTTATCGGAATTATTATGTCTTTCAAAGACTTGTCAGAAAATCCGGCCGGTGGCCCTTCGGTGGTGATGGCTGGAATTTCCGAGGCTCTTGTGGCGACGGCGGTAGGTCTGATGGTAGCTATTCCCGCAGTCATTGCTTTTAACGCCTTTAACCGCGTGGTTAAACGGCGCCTGGCCAATGCCGAGGCCGTCATGAAGATGGTCCTTTCATCCTACGAACACGGCTGACAAAGCCAGAATCGGAGCTGCCATGGCTGGTAGTTTAAGTGATAGCGACGATGAAATCACCGGCATCAACGTGACGCCACTTGTGGACGTGATGTTGGTGCTTCTCATCATTTTCATGGTGACAGCGACCTATATCGTCAATCGTTCGATAAACGTCAATTTGCCTAAGGCAGATACCGGCGAAAACAGCGAGAAAACCAAAAACCTCGCATTCGTCCTCGATGGCAAGAGTCAGCTCTACCTCGACGGCAAGCCGATCTCGTTCGAGCAAGTGCCCGGTCTGATCAAAGAGCAACAGGCAAAAACCGGTGCAGGTCCGCTGAACGCCCTGATTTCTGCCGACAAAGAGACGCCTCACGGTGTCGTCATTAAATTGATTGATACGGTAAGAAAACACGGTATAACCGACTTCGCAATTAACGTCGAAACCAGCGCTGGAGGGTCCTGATCAGGCTGCCGGCAAAGTAGACGCGGCATCTTGCACCTCAAGCTTAGTCAGCAGATCAGCGGCTAGGAGGTGCGTGCCTCTAATGGGAGCATCGTCGTTTGAAGTTAGTGTCAGCTCAGTCGCAGCAGTCGGCGTCCGGAGCCTCCGGCGGTGGAACACGGCTCACGCGTGAGGACTGCCGCCGTCATCTGGCCGAGCACGCTTTCAGATTGCGAGCGCCAGACTATCACGAGAAGTACCCACAGTGGCCCGGTCAGGTTGGCTTAGAAATTGAGATGCTTCCCGTATTGCCGCGCAGCGGTGCGGTGATCCCTGCTCCGGTTCCGCTGCAGGGACCTAGCCCTTCGATTGCTTCTGTCTTGCGAAGTGCGGCTGCCAGCCGAGCTTGGGTGTTAGAGGATACCGATGGAGACAAAGGTGAGCCTTTGCTCCTTCGTGTAGCTTTGGATGATGGTGATCAAATCACGTTTGAGCCCGGTGGGCAGGTCGAATTTTCCTCTCGCCCTTATCCTTGTCTAGGCGATGCACTGCGCCGCATGACCTCCGTGCAGCATGATCTCGATGCAGTATTTGCGGCAGTGGGAATTCATTTGGTTCAGGTTGGGGTCAACCCCTGGCATACGCTAGGTGAGCTTGGGTTGCAGATGCCAAAGCCGCGTTACCGGGCGATGGACCGTTACTACGCTGCGATAGGTCCTTATGGCCAGCAGATGATGCGTCAGAGCTGTACGCTCCAAGTCAATTTGGATTTCGGCAGTGATGAATCCACCATGGTCAGGCGCTACATTGCTAGCCAATTATTGGCGCCTATTGCGGCGGCGACCTTCGCTTTGTCACCCGTGGTTAATCGGCAGTCGACGGGAATCCGTGGTTACCGGACACGTATTTGGCGTCACACCGACCCGACTCACACGGGCATACCAACAGTTAGCAAGTTGGCGCAGGTCAGCGATGCTGAATTGGAGCGTCAATTCACGCGCCAGGCGATGATCGACGAGTATCTGGATTTTGCTCTACGTGCTCAAGTGGTGTTCATTGCTGAGCTGGATTACCGTTCACCTCACATCTCTTTTGGTGAATGGTTGGAGCGACCAGTCGAAGGCGTCAGTCCGACACTTAACGACTTTATCACTCACTTGACGTTGATGTTTCCAGAGGTACGGCCGCGAGGATTTCTTGAGCTGAGATCCGTGGACTGTCAGCCGCGGGCATTCTCCAGTGTGCCGGCATCGTACTGGACTGGTCTATTGTACGACGACAAAACTTTAGATGCTTTGTTGGCGTTGTTACTACCCGAACGCCAAAGGCTCAATGACTTACTGATTAAGGCTGAAGATGGCTTGGCGCACCCGGCGCTGAGAACGCTGGCGGCGGCTGTAGCCGAGCTAGCTCAATCTGGCTTTTCAACTTTACCTCCCTGTTTCAAGTCGGATGGTGTCGAGCGCGAACTCCAAGCTTTTGTCGGACATTTCACGGCCCAGGGCAGAACGCCCGCCGATGACGTGCTCGACCTTTTGCGGCGCGAGAATTCGTCGTTCCCATCGTTCGCCGGCTATCAAGCCTTGGCGGGGGAGTGGACTAAACTAGTGACCTAAAAGACGACTTGAAGGATTGCCGATGGCACCAAAAAACCTACAGAAAAAAGTGATTCCGCTAGATGTCGATGAGGAAATCGAGCCCCAGGAACCTGCCCTTGAAGGTCAGCAGGCGTCATGGGAGGAGATCAAAACTGGCGACGAGCTCGAGCATTACATTGAGGACATCGCGGACACCGTCCGGATTGGCCTAGATCAGAGTATCGCAATACTGACGCCGTGGTTTTTCAACAACATGCCGCGCGCCTACTATCAGACCACACCGCGACCTGAGAAGGTGCGTCACCTGTCAGCTGTGATCACTGGGCACGTCTTTGAGACCAAGCAAACAGTCGAACTTTGGGATCGGGACCGAGCTAAAGTGACCTATATCGGACCCGGTGGCGATCGCGCCATCCTGATCGATATGGCCCGCCGGCTTGCACCAAACCCATTAAAGATGGGCTCGCTTTATTTCTCGCGCGACAAGCTGCTATTTCTGTCGACCTTTCATTGCAAAGATCATAAGCCGCTTGACCGTGAAAATCGCCGCATCATGGAAAAGGTCAAGGTTGCGCGCGGCATGCTCGTGGAAGAATTTCCGGATGATCTGACGCGCATCGATTCGTATTTAAAGAATCTTGATAATGATTTCGTGATGTATGCCACCGCCGGCAGGATTCAGATCCTTTACCGGATGGTGCGGTACATGATCGATCACGAGGGCGCTCACACCTTCTTCGAGCCGGTCGACAATAGCCCCAATGCGCGCCTGACACTTGGGATGAAGAACGTCAACCCATCGCAAGTGCTTGAGGCTATCCTCGATCTTATAAATAGGTATGAATTTACTGTTGTGCGGGCCTTCATGGTGAGGTTTACGCAAGGCTACGATGAGCCGATTTCAGTATTTCATATCATCCTCGGCCGCATGGACGAAGAGCCGGTCGATTTCAATGCAGTGCCAGTTATGAGGCTCAATAAGGCGCTGCGTACCTTGGGTTGGGTGGATGTTGATGATTACGGTGAGCTGACTAAGCCGCCGTACGGCTTTTCCATCAATGCCACTAACTTGATTCGCAGTATCGCAACCTGGGCGCATGTGATGCTGGGTAAGGAAAATCCCTACTACTACTCCCAGTACAAGGTCAGAACCACCTTCTTTAAGTACAGTGATTTCACCCGCGAGCTGGTGCAGCTGTTCCGCCTGAAGTTTGACCCACTGAAAGAGCAAGAGCGTAACGCTGGTGGTTACGCCGATAAGCGCATCCTTCTCCTCGAGATGATCAAAGAGGTCATCGACGAAGTCGAGAAAACGATTCTGCTCGAGGCCATCAATCTTCTGGATAACATCCTGAAGACCAACTACTTCCTGCCAACCAAGACCGGTCTCGCCTTCCGGATCGCCCCGGAAGTGCTGAGCAACAAGTTTTACCCGATGCGGCCTTTTGGCATCTTCTTCATCGTCGGTAAGGACTACAGGTTGTTCCACGTGCGGTGGAAGGACATTTCGCGTGGTGGTCTCCGGGTGGTGATGCCGCGCAATGGTTCCGATTTTGACTTTGCCTTAGCCGGTATGTTTGACGAAGTCTACGGACTAAGCCACGCTCAGCAGCTCAAGAATAAAGACATTCCTGAGGGTGGGTCAAAAGCTGTGCTCGTGCTTAAACCGGGTGGCCATAGGCAGCAAGCCGTGCGCGGTGCGGTCAACGCTCTGCTCGATCTCTTGGTGGCCCGTGGCGAGTCAGATGAGCCAACTGCGGCCAGCATCAGCTATTACGACAAAGAAGAAATTATTTATCTAGGTCCGGATGAGAACATCACCAACGACCTGATTGAATGGATACCTGTGCAAGCGGCACGCCGTGGCTACAGGTACGCTGCAGCATTTATGTCGTCTAAACCTGGAGCAGGGATCAACCACAAGGAATACGGTGTGACCTCCGAGGGCCTCAACGTGTTCCTCGAGAACATGCTCAAGTACCTCGGCATCAATCCTCGCGAGCAACGCTTCACGGTCAAGATGACCGGTGGACCAGACGGCGACGTTGCAGGTAATGAGCTTAAGATTCTCCATCGTGAATACGGTGAGAACGCGCGTGTTGTTGCGATTGCCGATGGCTTTGGCGCTGCTCACGATCCTGACGGACTGGCTTGGCCAGAGCTGCTGCGTCTCTTTAAGCAGGGCAAGTCTGCTGCGGACTTTAACCCAACGCTACTGAGTGGAGCTAAGGGCGCCTTCGTAATTAAGGCCGACACGCCCGATAACATCCGTACGCGCAATAATTTGCACTTCAACGTGAGAGCCGACGTCTTTATCCCTGCGGGTGGACGCCCTTACACAGTTAACGAGAAAAACTGGACCAACTTTATCGACAAAGAGGGTAAACCTACTTGCCGTGCGGTGGTCGAGGGCGCCAACATCTTCTTCAGTAGCGAAGCAAGGCAAGAGCTGCAGAAGAAGGGCATCCTCAACATTAAGGATTCGAGCGCAAATAAAACGGGGGTGATCTGCTCCTCCTACGAGATCATCGCCAGTCTGACGCTATCTACCGAGGAGTTCTTGGCGATCAAGGACGTCTACGTGCAGCAGGTTATCGAGATCCTGCGGCAGAAGGCAGATCAGGAAGCTAAGTTGCTATTTAAAGAGTACGCGCTTAACGGCGGCCGCAAGACCCTGGTCGAACTATCGATGGCCATCTCACGTCAGATCAATGACGTCACTGACGTCATCCTCGAGAACCTGACCAAGCAGCAGGATCAGGTCTTGGCGGATCACTTCTACCACGGCCTGATTTATCGTCATGTGCCGAGGATTTTGGTGGAACGTTACAAAGATCGGCTGCTGAAACGACTGCCAGCGGCGCACCAGATCGCCATATTGTCAGCTTATATTGCCAGCTACATCGTGTACCGCGAGGGGCTGGGGTGGTTGGATGGTATCCCGCCCGAGGCAAGATTCGAAGCAACCCGGACCTACATGCTGCAAGACAATGTCACCAATACCTTGCTAAGCAGTGTTGAGGGATCGGCGCTCCCAGAGAAAGAGAAGATTGCGGCTATTATCCGCATGAGTGCGACGCGTGATTTGACCATACTTGAGATGGAGAAATCGCGTCACTGAAGCTCTGTGAGCCAGGTAATTAAACTAAATAATTAAAATACATTTCAGCGATCAGCCGACTCCGTAGCAACTTGTGCAAGGAGTCGGCTTTTTTATATGGTGCGTCACTTTGTGTCTCATTGCTGTCCGAGTTGTAGGTTGTGAGCAGCGTAACGGGAGCCATACCATGACGAGAGAGACAAAAACCGATTCTCCATCATCGCAAAATAAAACATTTCTTGATTTGTTCTCTGTCGAGGCTGCTTTAGCTCCTAAAAGTCATCGCGCCAAGATTCAAAGTTTCGGGCGCGCTAAGCCCATGACTAC
>OMIY01000235.1 GCA_900299215.1 bacterium
AGCAATCCTATGGGCCAGTGGATGATCAATCCTGGCGAAGGCAACGGATATTATTTTGCAAATTACTTTATCGGTAGCGATCTTGAAGACGGCAGAGCCGACAAGCCCTACCCAGTCTCTGCAGGCCTAGCGACCGCTGACCTACTCGAAATTGCGGAGGGATTAAGCGGTGGGCGCGACTCGGTCATTGGGGTGCTGGTGGCCATGGGTGGGGCAAAAAAGAACACGTGGAACGGCGTTAAGTATTTAGATGGTCCCTGCGTGATCAAGGACTCTCAGGACGGCATTTTTGGTAACGATGGCTGTGCGACCGATGTCGAAGCCACTACATCGATGTCAAGAAAGGAGACCTTGGTTAAGTTCCTAAAGAAGGTCAAGGAGCGGTCTGCCAAATACAAAAAAACGATCGTTAACTTTTGGGATCATGGAGCCGGTGCTGGTGGCTTTGGATTAGCCCAGGGGCCAGGCGCTGAGTTTAGGACTTTACTGAAGTCTAGTGAAATTAGGGCAGCATTTCAGGAAGCTGACCTTCGTGTTGATTTAATCTCTTTTGATGCTTGCCTGATGGCCTCAGTTGAAGTGGCCTTCGATTTGCGACAAGCTGGCAGTTTTCTTCTTGCATCTGAAGAACGCGTCCCTTCCATTGGCTTTGATTATCGGAGCATGCTTGGTGAACTGGCGTTGAATCCGACTGCATCGATGCAAGAAGTTGCTGCAAAATTTGGCGAGGCCTATCTGAACGGCAAATCAATTCAATTTAGCGTCAAGGATTTTGCAAAAATTCCATCGTATGAGCATAAAAAAAATGATAAACAGAAAACTATTTCGACTATCAAATTGGACGAAATCGGTAGTGTAGCGGAGGCTGCGGCCGATTTATTTAACACAGTTTCGGAAGATCCTAAGCAACTGCAATACATGCTAGCAAGTGCAAACACCGTACAGCGATTTGGTGAGGAGCCATCATTCATCAGCGGTCAAAAGATCTTCAACTCATTCGACCTGAAGGATCTGCTTGATAAGTGGGATCTCTCGGCACGACCCGAGTTAGCAGCTAAATCACAACGGCTCAAGGATGCATTGGGCAAGTCAGTGGTTTGGAAAATCGATGATGGAAGGACACCGAAGGCAAACGGCCTCTCAATCAAGGATCCAGTAAATATTAGGGACTGGTTAAAGTATGATAAGACCGATTCAACGATCGCTAGTAGCTGGGCTAATTTCGGTAGTCGCATTAGGAATGCTACGTTAGACAGCACTCCCCCGATATTAGTTGGCGAGGATCCAGGCAAATGTCAAACGCCGGAGCCAGATTACCGGCAGGGGATATGTACAGAGATTAGGGATGATGGTCTGATCACTCAGGTTAATGCTTATACTTTTATTGACATCGACGGCTTGTCGATCGCCGTGGCTACAGAACGAGCGCCTTATCTTCCGTTGAAAAATCGTTTTGTACTACCTGACTCTGCGTTTACCTGGGTTAAAGATGGCGGAGGGCTGGCTGTCAATCGCTACAAGCTTTGTAACATCGGTACCGACGATTGCCTGGAGCTTCCTCTAGAATTGGAAACCATCAAACCGCTGCGAGCAAAAGCCTGGGGACAGGTCAATGATGAGCCTGTCAAAATCGATTTTGTTGAAGAGGTCGTGAAGGAAAATGGAACGATCTACTGGATGCCAAGGGTAGATTTTTTCCGCACCTTATCCGACACTGAGGGCAACGGTCAGCCTAAGGAAGAAAGAATCGATATTTACGCCGGTGATCGTATTAAGATTCAGTACCCTGTTCTTGAAAACGATAAAATTGCGTACCGTTATAGCCGAGAGCTCGTAAAAAAGGATGACCTCATCCCCGAAGTTAAAATGGTACCAATCACAGGTCAGGTGACTGGATATCGCTTTTTATTGCCATTTGACGCTAACGGCAACTCACCATCTAGAGCTAACTGGTTGGTAAAACCGATTTAATGCGTGGAAATCACCTTAAACCGGTCGAAGGCGTGGCTGTGAGATTGCCAGTTTTTACCTCATCAGTTGTGGTGTTCTTTAACGTAAAGGTCGGCGCCTGCATACTGCCGCTGTAGTTAACGGTACCTTGCCAGTCGTTTTTATCCAGTGTGATGGTGCCGGCTTTGTGCCAGATATTTGTGTCTGAGGAGTTGTCGTCAATAATGCCTTTGAAAGATAATTTCTCTAGGTCGTATTCCTTTGTTTCTCCTATGAGCTCTCCACGCATAGAGGTTTCAGCGGAGAAAAGGTGCCGGTTTAACTCGATGCAGTCGTCGTTTTTGGCCTCATTTGGGTTCACCGATGATACTGTGCAGCCACCTAAGGATTTCGTGCCATAGTAGGTGATATCGGAAATTTTCATAATCATTCTTGTGCCATCATTGTTGCTAATCCCGTCGCCTTCGATTTCGAAGACGAACTCAGTTCGGCGTGATAGCTGCGGGCAATCAAAAGTCACACCGTCAGATAATTTTTTATTATTAATGGCTGAAATATCTCCACCTGTGCAGGTGTAGTAGGAATAGGACTTCATGACGGCTGTGAATCTGCTAAAGGTAAATGCAGACCAGGATTTTTTTATACAATCCGAAACATCGACAGATTTATAAGATCTAGCGGATACTTTGTTGGCGACCCAGATAGCGTCATTTACTGACTTGATGCAATCGTCCGGGGATTCTCCGGCTGGCGGTGCTCCCACCGGCCGATGGTTATAGAAGCTCGAGTTGCTGTTAAGTGACTTGATCAAATCGTCCCAGGGAATTGATTTGACTTTGTAGCCGGCTGGAACCTCGAGGTCGCTGAGCTGCAAAATCTTACCGTCTTCAGGTAAGGGCAGGGATGCAGGATCTTTAGATGGTACCGTGGATGGTTTTTCGTCGCTCTTGGTGTTCTTTTTACTGATTTTGTCAGCCACGCCACAGCTGATGATTATTGATACTAAACAAAATATAAAAAGCATTCGCATATTGTTGGCAAATCTCATGGCGCGTCCTTTTGGTAAATTCATCTCTGATTCTCATTTTAGCAGTTTGTATTCCGGCGGCAAATTTACCAAAAATTGACTGCAAAACCTTTTGACGATTGAGAAATTTGCCATTCCCATCAGCGATGTAGATGAGATTGGATGTCGGTTAACTCGCTGTTAGTAATGATTATTTTTTGATCGCTAGGCTGGCGCATTCCTTGCACATCTGGGGCTGTGGTGTCGTCTTGCTTACTCGGAGTTGTTTATGAAGCTGGTGGGATTTCTTGGGATAGGGGTAATGGTTTTTTCTCTGGCGGCGTGCAGCCAAAAATCTGGTGGGACCAAATTGGCCTCAGCAGCGGAATCAAGCAGTCGTACGATCGTCTACGACGAACTTAAAAAAGATGTGGAAGTTGGTGTCGACTCGATTCTCAACAAGCGTTACCTCGAAACTGTGAAGGACGCTAGCGACATGGATCCTCCGGCTTACACTGCGGAGAGGTTGGTCGCAGGGCAAGATAACGACGGCTTTCGTTTCTATGTGGAAGTCAGATTTAAAATGAATGCCTCACCTGATCGGGTGATCGATAAGATAGTCTATAACACACCCTTGATCCTCATGCGTCCAGTGACCTTTGAGATGGAAGTCGAATCACTGGAGTTGAGTTCTGAATCGTTAACTTTAGACGTAGGCTGTCCTCTCTCGCCAGAACTCGTTAAAACTTTGATTGACGATGTGCTGAGAGCAGCAAATCAAAAACTTGTAGAGAAGGCGCATGCAAAGGGCTAATTTAGCCACATCGCTGATTCTTGGCCTCACCGTTGCCGCCTGTGGTGGGCGGCTCGGGTTGACGCGTCCGCATGGGAAATCTGAGCATGCACCGCCATCTAATCTGGCGCCGATTACCGTCGGGCTAGACCCCAAGGCTAATGACCAAGGGGCTTCCTTACCCCCCGAAACTAAAGTGCTTACGGTTGCCCTAGCCGAGGGATTGAGCATACCGAGGGTATTGAAGGCTAATTCCCTGGTGGCCAAATTTGCGAGTAATGAAAATGCCGTCAATTTTGAGTGTGAACGCGACGGTAACGGACGCTTTCAGCCTTGCCAGCCTGGCGGGGTTTACGACTTCGGGCGTTTGATCCATCAGCGTGGCTATAGCCTCACAGTCAGGGCTAGAAGCGAAGATGGGCGCCTGAGTCCGGTGCCGTTGAAAATTCGTTTCTCGGTCGACCTTATTACCGGTACTGCGCCGGTACTCCCTCCGAATCCGCCCAAAACCATAGCACCAGAAGTGACAAGTCCCGGATCGGCAGTGGACTTGCCGCCTGTGCTTAGCGCCCCTCCAGTGGAGGCCTCATTGCGAGGTCTGCTCCTTGGTGCTTTTTACGCGGTCGACGTTCCCTTCGATACTCGGGTTATCACCTATGCGACCAGCAAAACATATAATGGCAGGTTGCTAACCATAACCATGCTAAACGCTCCAATCAACACTCTGTTTACTCAGAACAACAGCTGTCAAAGACCTTACGAAAAGATTGTCATGGCCAAGGATCAGGTACCGTACTGCGAGGGTACGCCAAATCTCGAGGACCTTGCTGCCAACACCGTGCAAATGCCTCCACTTAATTTCGTGAATCTAGCACTCAATTTGTCTGGAGGCATTCTGAGTGAGAATTTGCTACTGGCTGCATTTGAGGGGGATAGTGAGCCGGTCGCCGAGGCTAATATCAGACTCAATCAATGCCGCACCGATCTGCCGCGGGGTAGTGTGACCCTACCGATCATCCCTAAGTTCTACGGTGGCCTAGCCAGCGGAACCATTGATTGGTGTCAGTATCAAGACGGCGCCGGGCTATGGTGGTGGGGAGCCGTCGTTACCAGCGCACTTGGTAGCGAAAGCTCCAGAGCCAATCTTAAGCTTTATTATTCGGTATCCTCGGCACTAGGGATCCTGACCGAGACTCAGCTCATAGACCGCCTGAAACGTCAGGTGTTTCCGTTGCTGATGCCGATTGCAGATGTTCCCTGAGTTTGGGCCGTCGCGTCAACGTCACCTCCCAGCCTTGCTCTCTAAGCGAATTGAGAACTTCAATTTGCAGCGTCGTTAGACTAGGAAAGTCATCTGTTTGACGAGTCGTCGCATCGCTACTCAGTTTGAGCTCGGTGATCATCCCAGCGGCAACGGTCCTAAAGCTTTCCTTGTCTACCAGGATAAAAGCGCCTGCCCGGTGGTCAGTCGCAAAAGGTTTTAGGTAAAGATCCTTGGTTAGCTCCAGGTCAACCGTGCCAATGTCATTTGCTCGAAGCTGGTCCGATTTTACTTGTTTGATATTGGCGAGATCAAACCTGTGATCGATGCCCGTCACCAGAGCCCCGGCCTTTTGGGTACCTGTGCGCAGCAGGTACTGCTTGCCTGGTTGCCAACTCTGGTCATCGAACCACACCAGATGCGCTTTGATATGTCGTGCAGGGTGCCGGTCATGGCCTTCATGCACTAATAGATAACCTCGCTCTAGATCGAGTTGGTCAGCCAGTGTGAGCGCCACGGTATCGCCAGCGGTTGCCAGAGTGGCAACATTGCCGTTGCGCCAAAGCGCGGTAACACGACTCGACGTACCGGAAGGGAGCACTCGGACACTGTCACCCGGCCGTAACGATCCGGAACTAAGTGTTCCGAGAGGGATGCGCTCGCCACTGCGAGACCGGACTATATGCTGCAGAGGAAGTTCAAAGCCACTCTGATTAGATGATCTAGACTCTTTGCGCTCGGCAATAGAGTCTAGCAGTGGTGCCAACGCCTCGCCCTGGTACCAAGGCATATGCGGACTTAAGGTGGTGACGTTATCACCGACCAGAGCGCTTATGGGGACGACGTGTAGTCCCTCGGCGAGGTCTAGCCAGGGCAATGCTTTAAATTCAGTTGCTATGGCATCAATGCGTTGGCGATTGTATTCAATGAGGTCGACTTTATTGATGGCTAGAATGATCTCCGTGACGCCAAGTAAATGTAGGATATAGGCGTGGCGCCTTGTTTGTTCAGTCAGGCCATGGCGAGCATCGACCAAGACGATGCCGACGTCTGCAGTCGAGGCTGCTGTTACCATATTGCGCGTATACTGCAGATGGCCTGGCGCATCAGCTAGGATAAATTTCGTGCGTGACGAGGCAAAATACTTATAAGCGACATCGATCGTGATACCTTGCTCACGCTCAGATTTTAGTCCATCAGTCACTAATGATAGATCGGGTCCCTTGTGGCCGCGCTCTATACTTTTAAGCTGATCATCTAAAATCGCCTGCGATTCATAAAGTAAACGTCCGATTAGGGTTGATTTACCGTCGTCGACGCTTCCAGCAGTGGTGACTCTCAGCAGAGCCGTCTTTGGTTTAGCCGTTTGCATCAAAAATACCCCTCGCGTTTCTTGAGCTCCATGGAAGCATCTTGGTCGTGATCGATGATGCGGGTTGAGCGTTCAGAAACTTTTAGATTGAATAACTCCTCAATAATCGCGTTAAGATCCTGCGCCTGGGACCGAACAGCCCCGGTGCAGGGACTACAACCTAGGGTTCTAAACCGGCACATGACCGTTTCAAGCGAGGAAGGGTCACGAATGGCCGTAGCTTCCTCAACGGGAATCAGTTGCTCACCGCGCACGATCACTGGACGAGGAGACGCATAGTATAGGGGCACGATAGGAATTTTTTCCCGGCGTATATAGGTCCAGATGTCGTATTCCGTCCAGTTCGATAAAGGAAATACACGCATATGTTCCCCAGGGTGAACATTGCCGTTGTAAAGGTTCCAAAGTTCAGGGCGCTGGTTCTTTGGGTCCCACTGACCGTGGGCGTCGCGGAATGAAAATATTCGCTCCTTGGCCCGCGAACGTTCCTCGTCGCGCCGCGCACCGCCAATCGCTGCATCGATCTGATATTTGCTGAGAACATCTAGCAGCGCTTTAGTCTTAAGTAGCCCGCAACAAGCTTTGGTGCCCAGCTTATAGGGACTGGTACCCGAGGCAATGGCGTCCTCGTTGCGGTGAACGATCAATTCCATGCCATAGCGCTTAGCTGCCTGATCGCGGAATTCATACATCTCCGGAAACTTAAACCCAGTATCGACGTGTATGAGCGGAAAAGGCGAGCGCCCCGGAAAGAACGCTTTAGCAGCGAGGTGAATCAGTACGCTCGAATCCTTTCCGACCGAATACAGTACGGCAGGGTGTTCAAAGGTGGCAGCCACCTCGCGCAAGATTTCGATACTTTCTGCTTCCAGCTTATCTAGGTAATCATCGCTTTCAGGATTGACGGGCATCTAAAATCTCCAATTGCGGGGTCGTTAATTGAGTCCTGCTATGCAGGCCGCACTCCTTCTTGGTCTCACCTTCCCACCACCACCGTCCGGCACGGATATCCTCTCCAGGTTTGACTGCCCGTGTGCAAGGCTCGCAGCCTATGCTTGGGAACCCTTTATCGTGAAGCCTATTATAAGGAAGACCTTGGGCTTTGACGTAGGACCACGTTTGGTCCAGGGACCAGTTAGCAAGTGGGCTTACTTTTAGTCTGCCCTGGGTATCGCGCTCAAAGATCTGAGTTTTTTGCCTTGAGTGAGATTGACTGCGCCTAAGACCGGTAAGCCAAGCTTTTTTGCCGCTGAGAGCGCGTTCAAGGGGCTCGATTTTGCGCAGATGACAGCATTGCTGCCTAAGCTCTACACTCTGATAAAAAGCGTCTAAACCGTGCTGCGAAACCCACCGATGTAGATCTCCAG
>OMIY01000236.1 GCA_900299215.1 bacterium
CCAGAATTCAGGCTTTTAACGCAGATTCGCGATGAAGCCCACCGCTTTGCCATCACGCACCACAGACAACGGCGTGGCAAGCTTGCGCACGCATCTGATCTTGAAGCTATTCCTGGCATAGGGCCAACCATGCGCAAGGTTTTACTTACAGAATTCGGCGGTTTAGATGGACTTCGACAAGCAACTCTAGCGCAACTTAAAGCAGTAAAGGGCCTGCGAGAAAGCAGCGCTGTGGCTCTTTTTAGCTATTTTCGCAGCCAAGAAGATGATGCATGATCGTACTTCTTAATTTCCTCTAAACTACCGAAATTGTTGCAACCGGCATTTTTCTAATGATTTTCTAAGAGTCTTTGCATTAGGGTCCCCAAGTTTTCGCGAGAATGCGCGAATCGGACTAGGGATCATTTTGAGACTGACGGCCAAAATCAAGGTTAACAATCGAGCAGCAAAAGGCGCAGCTATTTACTGTGTCGCGCTCGCTTCGACCCTCAATTTAGGCCTTTTTTCTAGTACCCCAGCCAACGCCAAAGCCAATCAATATTTGCTGCTCGATCATCAGCACACCTCGACCATACTCGGACCGTATACACTAAGCATCCACGATGGATTGCGCGAGTTGATCATGCGCTCGCAACTAAATCATCTTGGTTTAGTTGATCAGCATACCGATCACGCGGATGTGAGCGTGGTTCTGGGTAGTCTACCATCGGGGTTGCCAAGTGCTGGGTATATCTCCAGTGGTTTCGGCGTGCGCAAATCCCCTTTCAGCAAGAGGCGTCGACACCATAGCGGCTTAGATATCGCCGTAACCTATGGCTCCGTTGTTAAGGCTACCGCCGATGGCGTCGTATCCGAAGCAGGATGGCGGCCTAATTTGGGTTATACAGTAACCTTAGAGCATGCCAACGGCGTTAAGACTAGATACGGTCACAATTCCAAGCTGCGGGTGAGGGCCGGTGACATCGTTCGACGTGGCGACACCATTGCCCTCGCCGGAAGCACGGGCAGGAGTACCGGATCTCACGTACATTACGAAGTATGGGTTCAAGACAAGCGTATCGATCCGGCAATGATGGTCTTCGAATCGCCTTCTGATCACTTTGGGGCTAATGCACTCGCTTCATCAGTTGGCACTGATCTTTCTATTTCGGGTTCAGCGGCCGTACCCGCTTTGCCGACTAACCTTGGTCTAGGTGGTGACGAAGACGATGCCATGGGACCCATCTGCCCGCGTCAACACCCGACTAAAGCAAAGCGTAAAAACTAGGCCCGTTTAAGTTTCACAAACCTGCCATCAGGTCCACTCAAACCGACTCTTGCTTTGACACTGGATTGTGATTCAAGAAATTCGATCACCCCCAACTGCACATCTCCAGTGTTTGGAACCACTGTATTAGCTGAAGCGGATCCGTCGGCTTCTTTAAGACCATCGACGTCCCAGGGTACAGCTGCGTTTGGCTGAGCTGGGTTAGCGATGATGTCGTTTTTGGTTTGGTTGATCATGGCTTTGTTAGCGTAAAGCTGATCGTCGAGCATACCTGGACCTTTGGGTCCCATAACAATCGCAAAGCTGGTTTTACTATCCGCCATATTAACATCACGTCCACCCTCTGAATGGACAACCACCATAATTTTTTTACCGTTGGCAATCGCCTTACCTAGTACGTTGAGGCCCATTGCTAGCTGCCTCATGGCTTCGACATAGCTTAGTGCCTGCACTGCTGGGTTACCACCACCACCGTCGGTCGCCGAATCCGCAGTGCGGCCATCTAAGTCAGAAGCGTTCAGGAACAGCGAAAAATTCCGCACCGGGTTACCAGGGAGATCGAGCGATGCCACGACGTATTTACACTGACCGAGAAATTCGCTAGCAGCACCAACCTGCTGCTTGTTTAAATTCTGTGTGTTAGCCTGACCGGTCTGGATCGACTGACGGGTCTTTTCTAGTGTTGCGGCAGCCTGAAGGTTGGTCATACCCGCCTGGAATTGAGCGATACTATCGACGAGGTCGCGTCTCAACTTCGGGTCTTTTTGGACAATTTGATCCATTTTATAGATGACGTTTTGCTCCAAGGGTTGTCTGTCGGCATAGCTCTTGCCGACGAACTGACTGATTTGTGAAACATATGCCTGAACGGAACGGCTGTTGACCACAACGGCCTCACCGTCCTTACCCAAGACAGCATTGCGGCTAATAGTCCCTTCAGCCTGATCGTAGGCATCGCCCATCATGAAACAGGTGATCCCCAGTGGACTGGTGATGAGACCAGACGATTGCGCCAACAAGGTGATATCAGACTGATTCGCTCTGAGCTTGCACCCCTTCAAGGCATGGTTGTTGGTACCGATTTGAGCAAGCCCAAGAAAAGTCTGTATCGCAACCTTATCGGTGCTTAACGGGGCGATGTCGGTGGTGCTTAAACCTCGCGAATATAGTTCCACTTGACTGGTGGCACCATCCGCGGTGCCGTTTTGCAATATGTCAGCGAACCATTTATTGAACCGAAGGTTACGCCAGCGAGCGTTGTCGCTGATCATGTCAACGCCTTTCCCAATCAGGAAGTCTTTGGCGCTCCCCATTTTTTCGGATCCGAGCTTCATCCCACCGGCTGTGTCAATGGTGACTGAGTTATCGGCGTTGACTTGGCCGAGTTTGAAAACTAGCGGAGTGAAGACATGATTGCAGACTTTGATTTGTACCAAGGTCCAACCAGCTGGTGTGGCCTGAGCACGCGCAAACGGCACACCTAACCCCCCGCGCCAAGCTAGATCCATCATTTGAAAAGCATCGTACGGATTCACTCCGAGCAAATGCGCTAAGCGTGAATTCGGCCAGTGGTCGACCATATCGCCAAGCAATGGAACACCCAAAAGCTGTTCCAGTCCGATCGCACCGACCGCACCTTTAGCTCCAAGTTTAATGAGAGAACGCCGATCAAATTTTTGTTTCATGACGTCATCTCGCAAGTGCAAAAGCATAAGATGATAAAAGTGAGGCCACAGCGGTACGCATACCGTCGACACCATCAGAACAGATCGCACCAAGCAGAGCTGCAGATTCTGCCATCTCTACAGTTTTGGGATTAACAGCAGGCAAACATCGGGTCATCATAGCCAAGGCCTGTTCTTTGCCGGCGCAGGCACAATTGGGATTACTTGGATTACAGTTATGGGCGACGACGTTGCCAATAGTTTCGAGCGAGCGTAGATAAGTATCAGTCAGACCATCAGCTGACACACTGGTGCGCGAGCTAGCTTCTAAGTCCAAAAGATTCCCACGCTCCTTCTCGATGATATCATCATTTGGCGCATATTGGCTCGGAAGTAGAAACTTGATTCGTCCATCGCTTCCTTTTGGCGTGACCTTGAGATCTGTCGGCATCAACATATCGGCCGTGACTTTCAGCATATCAGCGCCCATGCAGCTTTCGACAGAGCTACGCAAAAGTATCACGTCCTTTACTTGAAAACCGGCCCCGGAGCTTGAGATGTCGCGCTGTACGATTCGCTCTTCTGTAGTGTTTCCTTGAGGTGTGCTTTGCACTGGTGGTTGCGATATTGAATTACCAAATTTTGGTTTGTCATCGCGAGAGCAGGCAGAAACTGCGAGCAAGCAGACAAATAATTTCAACTTTGTTAGTCTCGCAATCATTGAACCTACCTCTTACAAGCAAAGGTTTCGGTATTGAAATAGGCTGTAATCATTGGTCCAAGTAGACCCTTGCCTGACTCTGAGGCCTCTTTAACTTTGATGATCACCTCTTCTGTTGTCGTAGAGAGGTTGCTCAGCGCACGCGGTAAATGCCTTGCCAAGCCACCTGCCACAGTTCGCCCGTCACTGCCGCTCAAAAAGGCCGCAAGGTCCTTCACCGATTTTAGCGACACCTCTGTGCCAGCGTTGCTAGCAGGTCCGACGCATGCTTGCTCAGATTCGTCTTGCTCGAGCAGGGACTTTAGATAATCAACAGTCACTGCTTGAAGCGGACCAGTCAAACTTGGTTGGTAAATCATCTGCTGACTAGTGGCCGTTGCAAAATCAGGATCCGAGGCGTCGATCGCAGCATCCTTGCCATAAATTTTGCCGAACACATTAAACGGCCTAAAAACGATTGATCCAGCAGCCATCTGACGGTCGATGTGACAGCTTTGGCAAAGATTTGCGGACAGCGGGATCGCTGAACTCCCAGTCCAAGCGATGGTCGACGAACTCTTTTCACCACGGAAGTCTTTGGTCTTCAAACAGGCGGGTAGCGGTGTGATTTCAGCACCGCCCTTCGCTCCATCAAAGCCGGGCTTCAAGACGTCACCTTTAATGACATACTGCATCAGCGCAGCGCGCCCGTAATTATTGTTACCATTGAGAAACGAGCTTGGCTTAGACCTAAGGTAGCCGAATGTCGTGAAAAACGAGCCCCTTGGAGGCGTCATTGTACATGGAGCCCAGCCTGATTGAGGCGCTGTGCAGCCGTATAAAGGTGCCGTATTCGGACTGACCATGATTTCAGACCCGAGCAATATGTCGAGATATCCGGTCTTATTGTAGGATTGCAGAAGCAACTGATAAAACTCTTGCTTCAGATCTGTTGCTTGGACAGTGCTGATGACTCCATCGTAGGGCTTGATGTTGGCGGTACCGGCAATTTTATTTGCAAACTTTAACAACGTTTTCTTCTCGAACTCGGACTTCCAATCAGCGTTGTCGAGTATTCTTGCGCTCAATGCTCGCCGATCAGACTCTGATACAGGGTCGTCAAGTGGACCAGTTAAAAGCTTAAATTCTGCTTCTGAAGGCTCCCGACTGAAGGCATCGTTAACGAGTCGGCGAACAAACTCTCGAGCTGTGGACGG
>OMIY01000237.1 GCA_900299215.1 bacterium
CCGGAGCGGCCGTACTCTTCCTCAACGGTGCCTTCCGGTACATCGACATGGGCTTGGGGTGCGACTAAGCCGCGTATGTAGGGGACCATTGTTCAGGCCTTTATTAAAATAAATTGAATAATCAGAGGTATACGTCTGCCCAAAGGGGGCGTCAGGACAATATTCGGGGAAATCTATGTCTAAAAATAGTAATAAAATAGGTCTATCTTGGTCTAATTATTTGACGTAATTGAGCCTTAGTGTCATTGACCTTGAGGTTATTGGTCTAGGTGTAGAGGAGGCCGTGTATGTCGATTACTCTTGAACAAGCCCGTGTACTGGATGCGGTGGCCAAGAGTCAGAGCCTAGCCGATGCGGCTAAGAGCCTGAAAAAGGGTCATACCTCTGTGGTCTATGCGCTTAAGACCATGGAGGACGCCCTTGGCGTCGAGCTGCTCGATCGCACGGGCTACCGTAGTCGACTAACAGTTGCGGGTGAGGAGGTGTTAATCCTCTGCCAGCGTCTCCTAGAAACAGAGGGGCGTATTGGCACCTTGGCTCACTCGCTGCGTCACGGTTGGGAGGCAAAACTAACCGTAGTTTATGACGGCTTGCTCCCAGCGAATAACTTTGTACTAAGTGCTGCCGCTGTGCAGCAAAAGGCTCCAGAGATGCGTGTTTCGTTATTTTCTGAGTATCTTAGCGGAGTAGAAGAGCGATTTCTTGATGAGAAAGCCGACCTCATGGTGTCCCTGTTGCCACCATCTCGTAGTTACGGGATTGCGACTAAATTACCTAAACTAAAGTCCTTGCTGGTGGCAAGTCGAAGCCACAAGTTGGCACAGGCTCGAAAAGTACTAGGTCAAGACGACCTGGAGCAGGAAACTTTTCTGACAGTCCGAGGGTCAGATCAGCGACTTAGCTTAAGCACAATCAGTTTAGATCAGGCTTCGACTTTCCATCTGAGCGATTTTGTCGCTAAGAAGTCAGCAATCCTGGCTGGAGTAGGCTTTGGCTGGATGCCCGAGTACTTGGTAGAGAAAGAGATCAAAAAGGGCCTTCTAAAAGTCGTAAAATGGCAAGGACAGAGTGTCCATGAGTTTAGCCCAGTGCTCTATAGTCGCTCCGTAGAGGCTATAGGGCGCGCAGTTAAACTATTTACAGACACCTTGCTAATGGGTGGTCGTGTATGGGACGACCAGATCAAACTTACCAGATTTTGATGTGGTATTGATCCTATCGACGAAATCGAATGAATAGGAAACCTGCCCGCTCAGGCCTTTTGCTTCCAAGATCCTATCCAGTTGCTGGCTGAGCTCTGCAGAAACAACTGCACGCTGCTTGGTTTGAGCCTGGATCCTAAAGGCGCGTGTTGAAGTTTGGATAACCCGAAACCTCTCCAAGCCCGGTGCAAAAAGCTCGGCAAAGGTTATTGGGTGGATAAATTCCCGCTGTTCCTTGTCGGCGTCAAACCAAAGATATTCTTCGGCCCTACCAACTAGTGCGTCTAGTTTCAGGAGCGTGCTACCGCAAGGACATAAATCTTTACTTTTGGCGATAAGATCGGATGTTTGATAACGAATGAGCGGTAACGTGTAGTTATACAGACTGGTTAAAACCATTTTGCCAGCCTCACCGCACTTTACTTCGCGCAAATCGTCACTCACACATTCGAAAATATGTAAATCGTCAAACAAGTGCATGTTGCCATGGGACTCACACTCGACGCCCAAAGCAAGTGATTCAGAAGCGGCGTAAAAATTTCTCGGCGTGATGCCAAAGGCGCGTTTGATGTCTAGTCGGGCTAGTTCCGTCATAGGTTCGCCCGAGCAGACAATTGAACGCGGATTAATGCGAATGCGACCGGCTAATTGCTCGAGAGCAAGCAAGTGGATCGCCGATGCATAACCACCGAGTACGGTGGGTTGGAAGTCTTGTGCGAGTTGTCTAATTTCGCTCTGGGGCAAATTTACCGAACACTTTTTTAGGTTATACAGCATTTTCGGAGTATGGTCGCAAATCGCTACGCCACCGTACTTGCCCTCAACTGCTGCCACCATCAAAACCCTCGCCCGCCTTGGACGTAACTGCAATTTATTGATGCGCGTAAACATCACCGCTGACACGAGAGCGACCTCGCGTGGGCCGTAAGCAAAAATACCAGGAACACCCGTGGTACCTGAAGTGTGCACTACCGAATAGCGCCCCATATAGGGTACATCGTGATTGGCTGGGTCAAGCATGAAGCGTTGAATTTCGTTCAGCCTGAGTTTGGGATCACAAACGGCATGGTCAAAATGCTCTCGCAGCATCTGCTTATCGACCATAGGCAAATCAGTGATGGTTATTTTTCCAATGTGACGTTGGTAAATACCGTGCCGCTCGTAATGTGACCTATAAAAACGGGAGTGCTTGAACACGTGATCTAATAGACGGTCAAGAGCCTGTATCTGTTGCTGTTTTTTGACGTCTGCCGATAAGTTGCTTGAATTTCGCAACCTTAAGCTGTGACGTAGAATTGATGCGATGTTCATCGTGCCCTCGTCGGTTCACTTTCAAGAATGATCCATTTTTGCATCAGGCCTTAGCTATAGTGGTTGCTGACCTGATCTTCAACAAATTAGCGCGCAATGGTCAAATTTTCGGACGGGAAAACTGTGATGCTGGGATAATTGTGTATTGATTATCGCTAGGTTTGCGCCAAAGGAGGCTCATCGCAATATAGATCGGTGGACCTTGGAAGTAATCCAGCTGAATGTCGTGAAGTCCCGCGTCGAGGTAGACCTGGTCATTGGTGACAGTGCTAATCGCATGCACCGTATCATTGCGCACAATGGTGCGTCCGTCGATGTAGAGCAGAGAACCATCGTCAGATTGGGTTTGAAATCCGTAGTAGCCGGATTCAGGAATCTGAATTTGAGCTCGGAAGCGAATCGCAAACCAACTGGTCAAGCTTGGGTAGCCAGGGAAGCCTTGTTCATAGGGCGTGTTTGGTACGTCGATTCGCGGCATCACGATAGTTGATAGCGGGGTCCCAGCAAACCAGGTGGCCTTGATCCTTGCGCCACTGTTGCGCTCGGCCAGCGGCACCTGGAAAACTGTGCCTACAAGTCCAGGAGTGCGACCATCGTCGGCAACGCCCAAGGCTCCGTCCGCTTTTAGCCGGACTAGGCAGCTAGCTTTCTCACCTATAGCGTTGGTTGCTGCTACCGATACATCTTCACTTCTAGTTATCCGACTTGGCGCCAAATATCGAACTATGCCTGATTCAAGGTCGACGATGGTGCCTAAGTCGCCTGTTTGAGTTCCGCGTTCGATGACAAATGTAAAAGGTCCGTCGCCTGACCACTTGAGGTCCACAGATTGATTAGCTGCAACGATTGGGATGCTGCTGGAGCATTTCGGGGGTGTCATTTGAGGTGGGCTAGGCGGCACAATCGGGAGTGGTTGGGGAATGGTTGGCACTGTCGGCACAGTCGGCACTGCTGGCACTGCTGGCACTGCTGGCACTGCTGGCACTGCTGGCACTGAGGCTAACGGCATCCCCGGTTGCGGTTGGGAAGTTGAGTCGGTTGGTGGCAACTCTACGAGGAGGCTAGGTTGGGCTGGGGATTGCGTGTTATTGGAGTTGCCTATTTCCGCGGGATCTTGGGCCGGCATTTTGAAATCTGCAAGTGTGTTGTCTTTTTTGATGTCAGCAGTTGATGCACTAGGAATTTCATTTTCAGTAATTGTGGTGGGAGTGAAGCTTGAATCAGGTCCGCAGCTAAGAGTACATAATAGGCTTAATCGAACCATGTTTATTTTGCACATACGAACTCCTCTAAGTACTTGGCACACGAATACCGTCGCCAAAGACGGCTGCCACGCTCGGAATAAGCGACATAGAACTTGAGGATTTTTTTTTAGCGTTTAATTATTCTGTAGATTATCTAATTAATCTGCGGAATTAAAATTTTGACTCAAGTTTGGCCAGGATTTGGCCCGTAAAATTCCTGATTTCAGCGAAGTATGAAAAATCTCAAGATGCATGAAAATCGCGGCGTACCGCTTCATCGACATCAAGTGCCTCTTTACTGTCGTACATAGTCGCCAGTATCAAATAGATTCTATTTACGATTTGGCCACTATCGGGACGATCTCCATAGTACTGCCGGACTACCCTTTTCATGTATTCTTCGGAAAAGCTTTCTTTGACGATGCGCAGAGCCGTTGCAGAGGGGTGGAGCGAAGCGGGCTCGGGCGGATTATTAGTTTCAATAGCGGGGCTGTCTTTTGGCGGTAGTGGCGCTTCGTCAAGTTTCGGGCCAGCCTCTGACTCGCTTTTCAATAGCTCAATGTGATGATCAAATTCAGTAAAGGTCATTAAGTGACCAGCAGCAATATCGACCACGGCGGTCACAAGTCCAAAACTACCAAGTAGGGCATTGAACCAAAAACCGTAGTGAATCCGACGCTCGAGGTTAATGGTTTGAGACTTATATCCTATCAGCTCGATCTCTACAGGTTGCGCTCGATAGCGGTGGACTTCCCGCTCACATGGGGTTTCGCACTCATCGCCGTTGTCAAACCTAACAGTCGCTCCGCTCGGTTCTGAGGTGAAATTGACCGCGTGTGGTCCGGTCACTCCCTCATAAATCGTAGCGCAACCAAATAGGCTGAAAAGACTAGTAGAGGCGAATAACAACACGACGTTGTTTAGAAAGGAGCGCATCGCGATCAAGGGTCTCTCCCGGGTCAGCTGGTACCGGTTTAGTGTCGGCGTAAGCTTCAACGCGGATCCGTTTGGGTGCAACGCCGACAGCTTCGAGGCGTTCACGAATCTCCATCGCTCGGGCACTTGAAAGCTCCCAATTTGAGCGGAAAGCGGCGCTGCGAATAGGTACCTCGTCGGTGTGCCCTTCAACGGCCAGATGATATTTCTCCGCATATGGCTTGACTACCGTGAGCACTTTGCCCAGCGGCTGCTCCATCTCCGGTAGTATGGTCGCCTGGCCGGAGCCAAACATCACACCTGAGTTAAAAGCAATTTCCAAACCCTGGTCGGTCATCTTAACACTGACATCTTTGGTCAGTCTCTGCTCGGTCAAAGTCTTTTCGACTTCTTTAGATGCACTTTGGAGTGAGGCTGTTGAGGCCTTGCCACTGATTGAACTGGACACCTGCTCTAACTTCGAGAGTGACAGATTGGACGAGGCGATGATCAAAACGAAGAAAATAAGCAAATTCGTGATCAAGTCCGCATAGGCGGTCAACCAGCTTTCATTATTAGATCGTAGGCGCCTTAAAGTGGTCATGCGCCGGTGCCTTTTGTGGATGCAGTACGGCTTTCGCGGACTAAAGCGGCTATGGTTGTGGCAATGAGGTCAAGTTGTGTCAGTCGATCATTAAGCTGATTGTTGACGCGTGACGACATCGGGCCGCCGAGTGCAGCTCCAGCACTGATCCCATACAGTGTCGCGAGCAAAGCCATAGCGATAGAGCCGCCGAGGTTTGCCGCATTCTCAGACATATTGCGGAACAGCTGTACCATCCCGGTCACGGTGCCGACCATGCCAAACGACGGAGCCAACCTACCGACCATCTCCCAGCCTTCGATGACCGGCGAATAGTTGTGTAAATAATCACTGCGAAGGACAGCAAAACGCTCATCCAAAAGTGGTCCTTCGAGCTGACGTAACAGGGCATCGGCAGCAATGCGTAGCTCCGGAGTGGCACCGCGATCAGCCATCTCGAGAATGGTGGCTCGGCGACCCTCCCGCCACGCGTCACGCATGGTTTTGAGGCCTTCCTCGGTTTTGCGCTGTTGATGCGCTGCCGGGCTGGCAGAAGGAAAAATGTCGCGGATTGAGAGCAGCATCCGTCCGAGTGCGCGTTGATCGATAGCCAGTAGCAACGAGCCGATGACACCACCGAAGACGACGATGGCTGCATGAGCATCAAGAAATCCGAGCTTGGCAGTGGATCGCTCGGTCAAGGCCATGACCGCAACACCGATCAGGATCACTAACCCGATAAATGGAGTCAACATGGCGAAGACACTCCTCAAGAAAACTGAAATTGTGTTCGCAAACCCACACGAGCTACTTTGAAATTGCGTACTGTGGAAGTATACTAACGAGATTCTCTTTTAGCAAACATTACGCTGAGATCTCACCAA
This sequence comes from bacterium, assembly GCA_900299215.1. Classification (GTDB taxonomy): domain Bacteria; phylum Bdellovibrionota_B; class Oligoflexia; order Oligoflexales; family CAIYRB01; genus CAIYRB01. The sequence goes on from OMIY01000237.1 coordinate 6,140, forward strand.
TGCAGCAGGACTCTACAGCAATCGCTTGTCGGCGACGCCATCATTGGTCAATCCTGCTGTTCTTGCTGATCTCGAGTCTGGAGTTTATTGGCTGCCATTCAATTATCAGCAACGAAGCCGAGTGGTCGCGTCCGGTTGTTGTCCCCGTATCTGCTGAAACACTCGATGGGGCTAAAGTGATGGTTGAGTGCCGCTCCGACCTCACATTGGATCCTGAATTCGGTGCGCCTCGAGTGAAGGGCTGCAATCACCTAAGTCAAGTCATAAAAAATATGGGTGCAAAGGTCTACACGATCAATCAGGGGACGCCGATACCGGTGGAGAATGAGGATGATGGTGACGATGACTTTGAGGAAGATGCGGCAAAACCTGACTCTGTAACCAAAGCAAGTAACCCGAGGGGCAAGCCAGACTTGCAACCCGACTTTATACTGGTATTTGTGAGCGGTTCCGCTAAGCGTGATTTTTGCGGCTGGACTGTGGTGCCATTCATACTGAGTTTTACCTTATTTCCTTGCGTCGAGGACGTCGTGAGTCGCGCCGAGTTGCGCATTATGGACGGTGCCGGTCACCTTCGGGAGCGGCGCCCGTTGCATGTCGACAGTACCAACATATATGGCATACCGGCATTGTATTACATTGCAATTGATGCCATGCAGCGCCCCGAGGACCCCGAAGCGGTGACCGCTCGACGGCAACAGCAGTTTCTCGATTACGTCCGGTCATTCGTTGCCGGCTATTGGACTCGCGAGCTTTTGGCGCGCAAGTCCTATGCGGGTGCTGCCACATGACCTACCTGATGCTTATATGCGCTTTGGTAGTTTTCGGCGCAGCGGCCCCGGGGAATCTGCTGCTGACACCACAGCGCGCCTACCGTTTGGGCTTTACCTCAGAGGAGCCACCAACCTGCCGCGAACCCAATGATGGTGAAAAGCGGGCACGCGGGCTCGAACCGAAGGGTAAAGCAGCCACTTTTAGTATCAATGGCGAGTACCTATGTGAGAGGCGCATTTTTGACTACGGACAGCGAGACAGTTACGTAGATTTTGTATTAGATACAGCAGCTGGATACTCCTTACAGCTTGCAAGACGTGCCAAACTTCTGAGCGAAACTGAGCCGGACTTGGGGGGACGCACCTGGACAGTTACGGTCAAACCAGGAGCGAAAATACCGGATAGCAAATTAGCCTTTATCTTTCGCACCGCATTAAGCCAGTCGCTAGGAACTGGCAAGGTCAATCGCTCGTCTCGAACCACTAGTGACGATGTCCGCATCGAGATTGTCGTGAGGCCAACACCAGACAGTGATATTTTATTTGGAGCAGTTGTCAAAACAGATACTAAGCGGGGAACATTGACTTGGCTTTTATGAGGCGATCGACTCCAAACTCGCCGAACTTTGCGTACTTTCTTAAGTGCTGGCACCTTCTGTTCGTTGCCTGGAATATCATGGCGTTTGGGGAATCTCGAGCTAACGGTGCGGCCGCCATCGACCCTCCCATTGTGATGGATGTTAGATTGATGGCTGCTGACTTGGTTGACGAGATGGTCTACAGCTGGAGCCAGTCACCTCCGTTGGCTGAGCGAGCTAGGCTGGTTTTAGCGGATGTAGCAGCGCCTGTGGGCCTAGATGATCGATTTAATATCTTGGTGGAAAACCGTCTCTATGAACTCTTGAAGCATAACCCGCAGATCAATGTCGATGTGGCTCACTGCGGTCCCTGTACCCGGCTGATAGCCAAGTCGACGCCGAGTGGAACGATCATTGCGCGAGGCATCGATCAGCCAGAAGTGTTGGCTCAACTGCAAAGTGGCTCGCCAGGTCGTCA
>OMIY01000238.1 GCA_900299215.1 bacterium
TACGTGCCACGGCGTCTGTCCCTTGGCCGTGCAGTCGCTTCGCTCTCAGTTAGTGGTAGAGTCTAATGGTGCCGTGCTTGACTTAGTTAACGTCATTCTCGTGTCGATGAGTAGTGACGATGAAGCAGAGTCGTTGTCGGAGTTTCGGGACGCTCACAAATTGCCAGGTAGTTGGAAGCTTGTGACGCTAGACGATACGAGTCGGCAGTTGCTTTTTGACCAGCTTGATTTTGTCTTTAGACGTGAGGGATCCGAGTTTGTGCATCCTGATCGGCTTTACGCGATCGGTGGTGATGGCGTTTGGGTCGCCACTATTGAACGGAGTCCGTTCCAAGCTAGCGAGATAAAAAAGGCGGCCAACCTATTGCTGGCAAGGGCAGACTCGCCGTATGTTATGGCGCTTAGGGCGTGGTTCCTTAACCCCAATGTACTCGTTTCAATTGGTGGTATCGGGCTCGCGATTTTGGCTTTTTTATTTATAATGTATCTGGCTAAATCAAAAATAGTTTTACCAAAATCGACCAACTAACCGAGGTGAGTAACCATGTTGACGCGGCTTTTCTGTGGCTTAGCGGCTCTTTTCTCGGTAACCGCTCAAGTCAATCCTGCTTTAGCATCGACCGCCGGCGGTTCAGGGATCGTCCTGGATATGTGGCTTAGACGGCCGCTAACCGCAGGCAACACCAATCCTAAAGGCAACCTGATGTCGCTAGACATTAAAGGCCTAACCCCTGAAATCCTTGAGTCCTATGATATTCAGTACGAGCGAGACGTAAAGGTGCGGGGCTTTCATTTGCGTAATTTGCTCGGACTTATGAAGCCGATACCGGAAAACGTCGATATCATGCTGCTGCATACGCGCAACGGGATGATTGTACCCATCTCAATTGCTCGGCTGCGTAGTGATATCCAGGTTTTTGTGGCTCTAGAGATTTGGCGTGACGGTAAATGGACGAGCGAATTTCCAACCTCGGTTCGCATTGCAACCAATGCGAAGAACGAGGTGCCGACCACATTTGTCGGCAATAAAGTGGTTGTTGGGCAGGAGTGGCGGGCAACTGAAACTGGGTTCACGCCCTGGCGTCATATCGATAGTTTGACTGGCGTGGAGTTTGTCGAGTCGGCGGCATATTTTGATCAGTTTCAAAATAAGAAAAAACCGAAGACTGGCCTCGAAGGCCGCTTAGCCTTTATCATTCACTGTCAGTATTGCCACGGGGTGAAGGGGCTTGGTGCCACTCGCGCCCCTGAGATGACGGCATTGGTCCAACGACTCGAGCCTAAAGCTTGGAGCAAAATCTATGACCAAGTGCAGAATCCGGCAAGTGGCGGGGCGTATCCGCATTTCATGCCAAAGCAAAAGGATTTTTCGAAAAAGAACGCAAAAGGCCTAGTGTCTTGGATTACCTCGATGCGAGATGGCGAGCTCTCACCTTATGAGCCAAGCTACGAAGGGCGCGTGGAGTGGCGATAACCACGTTGTGTTAAATCCCACAAAAGTGCGACTTAACGCTGGCAACGTTTTTGCAGCTTAATATGTGAACAGGCACCCTGTTCACAAAAAACAGTCAGCTTTTTGGGAGAACTCATGATCCATAAGGTCGAAGGCGATATCCTTTTGTCCAATGCTCAAGCCATCGCCCATGGCGTTGCACCTAATGACGATTTTAAAAAGGGTTTGGCGCACTCATTGCGTGAACATTGGCCCTCACTTTACAAAGATTTTCGGCATTATTGTCAGTCCACACATCCTAAACCAGGTACCTTATGGACCTGGGGTGGGGTCGATGGCAAGAAAGTAATTTGTTTATTCACCCAGCAGGGTGAGCAAGGCCATCATGGCGGGAAAGCTGGGCCGGCCACTTTATCCAACGTATCGCATTGTTTGAAGGCATTGCGAAAAGAGGTTGAGGTAGGCGATTATGCAAGCTTGGCTTTACCTCGATTGGCTACCGGCGTAAGTGGATTGGATTGGGCTAATGTTGAGCCTTTACTGTACGAGTACCTGGGTTCGCTCAAGATTCCTGTATATGTATACACAACGTTTAAGGCAGGTGTCAGGGCACCGGAGCCGCATGACTAATTTACAGAGCGATTATGGGGCAATTTTGGATTGCCCCAAATATTTGCGGCAAGAATCCGGCAGTGAGCCGTCTATGCGCAGAGCCTCTAGTTCGGCTTGCTGATCAGCGGGTAGTGGGCAGAGGGCTCGATACTTAGGACAAGGGGTGCGGTAGGATACGCGGAATGGATAGCCGCCCTTGCCGTTGTCTTTGACGCTTTCAATTTGAAACACTTTGCCAAATTGGCGGCGGATATCCTGTTCTCGCTGACGTGTAGGAGCCACAGCTTTTTCAGCTGAATCAAGCATTTTCTGGTATTCGACTGTTTGATCGAGCACGGCTCTGGCGTTTGCTGCAGCCATATCTAGCTTGCTAGCTTTATCAACATCATAGGTTTGCTTAGCTAACGATGACTCGATGGCAGCAAGCTCTTTCTTTGCTTGGTTGCTCGCAACCTTCAGAGCGCTGAGTTGCTCCTTAAGCGTAGCCACATATGCGACCGCTCGTGCGCTCTCGTCGTAGGCTTGAACGTAGGCGCCGGCGACGGCCTGCCGGCACCCCTCTCTTGCATTGACCTGGTATTCAACCGGTACTGCAGTAGCAGAGGTCGCCAGCCATAACCAAAATGGGTTTAGATTCATCATCCCTAAATTAAACAGCAAGTGACTGTTCTATCGCAAAGAAAAAAGTAATAATTTTAGATTGAGAGGCGTATGCTCAGAGTTAGGTACAGGAAGCTGAATATTGTACAGGGTCACTGTTGACGATAGGGAAATCTGGCCATGCAAATGAAAGCGAATTTTGTCACCGACACCCCAGACATCAGGTATCACCTGACACGTAGGATTAATTTCCAGGAGCTGTTTGATGGCCTCACCGCTGAGGAACGCGAAGTTTCTGGTTGTTCTACGGCCGATGAGTACCGTGATTTGGTTTTGACCTCGCTGGAAACCTTGGGGGAGCTCTGTGGTACGGAAATTGCGCCCAGAGCAGCTCAGGTGGAAAAGGAGCCGATTTATTTAAAAGACGGCGACGTGGTTTTGCCGCCAACTGTGGTCGATAACGTGCAAAAGCTACTGCAGCTTGGTGCAGCAAGCTTGAGTGCAGCTCCCAAATACGGTGGCATGGGTCTCCCGTTCTTGGTTGAGGCCTGTGCTAATGAAGTGATCATGCGCGCCTGTCCGTCTACGGGGCTCAACATCGTTTGGTTCGGTGGGATATCTGCAATTGTCGAAAAGTTTGGAAATGAGCAGATCAAGGATTTTGTCATGCACCGGATCACCTCAGGTGAATGGTCTGGCAGCATGGCCTTGACGGAACCCGATGCCGGTAGCGATTTAGGTAGTCTCAGGACCTATGGTGAGCAACAGGCGGACGGCACCTGGCGACTTTATGGGTCCAAACGTTTTATCTCCAACGGCAACAGCCAAGTGTGCTTAGTACTGGCCATGAACGGCAAGGGCGTCAAGGGTCTTAACAACCTTAATATGTTCCTATGTTTGCGGAAGCCGCCCTATACGCTTGACGGAAAGGACGATCCAAAGGTCACCTATAATTACACAGTTAATAAAATCGAGGACAAGCTCGGTCTCCATGGATCTGCCACCTGCGAGCTAAACTTTGATGGCTCGGTTGCTTACTTGGTTGGTGAGAACGGCAAAGGCTTTCAGCACATGCTGCATCTAATGAACGACGCCCGCATTGCCGTGGGCTTCCAGGCATTGGGCAACATGGAGGCGATTTACCGCCTAGCCAAGGATTACTGTGAGCAGCGTAAAGCCTGGGGTGTGCCGATTGCTCATCATGAGATGGTAGCCGAGAAGCTGCTAGACATGGAAGTTGACACCCGGGCATTACGCAGTATGTGTTATCAGGCGGCCTACAATCAATCTGTCATGTACCAATGTGAAAAGCTCCTTGAAGATAAAACCTTAAGCGATGAGCGGCGCCACGAAATTGAGCGCAAGGCCGGCGTTGCCAAGAAGCGGGTGCGTAAGATGACCCCGCTCATTAAATGGTACGGGGCTGAGCGCGCGATTAAGATGTCGCAAGATTGCTTGGCGCTCCACGGTGGTTACGGCTACACGAGAGAGTACAAGGCCGAATGGTGGGTGCGTGAAACACCAATCTTAGCTATCTACGAGGGTACGTCTCACATACAGGCTTTGATGTGCGTCAAGGACACCTTGAAGGACGTCATCCGTAATCCGACCAAGTTTGTCGAGACCTCGCTAGGTCTGCGTGTTCAAGCTTTGCGGCCTGGGGACGGACTGCGCAAGAAGCTCTACCGCGCTAAGCAACTCGAAAGCAGCGCGATCATGTCCCTGCTTCTGCGTCTCTTGAAGACTAACGTTCGCGAGACTATTTCGGAGGTTAAACCCACAGACTTGCTGCGTATGGTTAAAATCCTGAGTCGGGATTTGATCAAAATGGAAAATGTCGGGCCGGCATTGCTTCATGCTGAGCGTATCTGTGAGATTAAGTCCCTAGTCACCTTGGCTCAATGCTTGGTTTGGGATGCAGAGGATGATCCGACTCGAGCAATCTATGCCGAGCGTTTCCTAAATAAGTCATGGCCACGCCTCAACCAGCTTAAGCTTGAGATTGAGACTGAGGATTCAGTGCTGCAATCGCGCCTTGACGCTTACCGGGACGAGGCTCCAGAAGGAGCGACCAGGGTGGCTGGTTAAGAGCCAGTTTTAGATCGATAGACCGATAGTGAGATTGGCAAATGGACCTTGAAACTGTCTATTATTGCCAATCTCAATCCCAACTCCCGGCAGGGCAATGGCCGTCAAGTAGAAGTACGTGGCAATCCCGAAGGAGTCAAATTTAGTTGCGTAGCCATTAGCTCCAGCCTGATGCAGCACGCCAAAGTCATTAAAAAGTCCGATGGTGACAGTGCCATCGTCGAAAGATTCAACGGGTACTTGGTAGTCTAGAGCGACCACTTGATAATGGTCGGCCCAGACACCAAATCGCTCAACTCCGCGAAATCCTTTATTACCGCCAAGCCTGTAGGCGTCTTCTTTGCCACCACCAGTTTGCGAGCCGCCAGCAAGTTGAACTTGTAGCGCGTGTTTCATAAGAATGCGCTCGAAGCTAAACAGGTAATCGGCGTTTGCCGCTCGCTCGACGCCGTCGCTACGGGTTAGCTGGCGCGTTGCGTTGATTTTGAAAGATATCCCGTGATTACCATAGAAATGAAAATCCTTGTTGGAATACTCGCCGAGCATATTGAGATAAGTGAATGTTTGGTTTATTGGTGGCGTGAACGAGCCATCTTGAATGAAAGCACGCTGGCGTGCACCGAGATGGGCATTAGACACAAAATTATTCCATCTGTAACCAAAGCCGCCTAGGACTCCGTTGGTTGACTCGATAAAGCTGTCGATGATCTTGCGACCACGGTAGAGTCGAGGTTGCTGGTTCACATGATCGGCTAGGATGTCACCACGCCAATTGCTGAAAAAGATGGCAGGATCCTGATAGTAACCAAAAAAGCTGGCGCCGACGTTTGAAAGAGCCGCCCCACCTGCAAGTAATTTGCCCTCGCCACTAAAATTTGATTCGAGAACAATCAAACCGATTTGACGTGAATTTCCAGTATTCACCTGCAAATAGGGGATTGGAATCAGAGTCCAACGTTCTTGGACTTCGACGTCGATATTTGTTTTGGTGAAATTGATTCTGATCTTTTCGAACAGCTTTGTGTTGATCATGCACTGAGTTAAATAGGTGTCTAGATAGCCTGGCTGTTGAGGGTATGCAGCACCGTCTAAACAGTCACGTACCAGTTTTTCGATGTAACTTGTATGGGTCCTGTTGTGGCCGCGTATAGTTACGGGCATTTGCACTGGGTTAATGTCCGCCTTAGCAGAACCAGCGATCAAAAAAACAAACAAAAGGCTCGCGATACGCAAGATCCATGTAACGGTCTCACGTGATGTTTGACGATGATGCAGCCTGCTAGCCATGATCAAAGACTTCAAGAAAAATTACAGAATTGTGTACATTGGACCATCGGCGCAGTCGGTGCCACAGCTAAATTAAGCTTCCTGGCAAATCCATTACGGCAACTTAAATATATAATAAATTTAGATACTTGTGGTTTTTTGCCTTGGCCTTTACCGCAGCGCTTCGGCGACTGCTTCAAGAGTCGGTGCGATGCTCCTCACCTCATTTGTCGCCGCTTTGAGGGTGGCTTCGGGATCCTTGAGCATATTACCGGTGAGGACACAGACCACGTCATCATTTGATTTTATAATGCCTTGTTCGCGAAGCTTGACGACTCCTGCCAAACTTGCGGCGCTTGCAGGTTCACATCCGATACCCGCACGGTCAATGGCAGCTTTTGCGCACATAATTTCACCGTCCGTCACTTCAGTTACGACACCCTGAGTCGCTTTGATCACATTGACGGCCTTAGCATAGTTAACTGGCGCACCGATCTGGATAGCTGTAGCAACCGTCTCAGCTTTGACTTGGTGAGCCCTGCGAAACTGATCGCGATAACTAAGATAAAATGGATTGGCTCCGGCTGCCTGTACGGAAACGATTCTTGGCAGCTTACTGATCCAGCCGGCAGCATGGACCTCGAGCAGTGCTTTACCAAATGCACTTGTATTACCTAGATTCCCTGCAGGTACCACCAACCAGTCGGGAGCTTGCCAGTTCCGCTGCATGAGAAGTTCAAAAATGATCGTCTTTTGCCCTTCGAGCCGCATGGGATTAAGAGAGTTCACCAAATACAAGCCAAGCTTTTCGGCTGACTTCTGCACCAATGCCATCGCAGTGTCGAAATCGCCCTCGATCGCCAGGCAGATCGCTCCATAGCCGATAGCTTGTGCCAATTTACCGGTGGAGATCTTTCCTGCTGGGAGAAAAACCACTGATTTCAGACCAGCATGTGCAGCGTAGGCGGCAAGTGACGCGCTAGTATTACCGGTGGAGGCGCAGGCCACGGCCTGCACTCCAAGGTGTTTGGCTTGAGACACCGCGACAGTCATACCTCGGTCTTTAAACGAGCCTGACGGGTTTTCGCCCTCGTGCTTAAAAGCAAGTCGCTCAACTCCAGCAAAAGCGGACAGTTTGGCGCGCGTATACAGCCGCGTACGGCCTTCCGGGTGCGCGACGATATCGGTGCTTGGTAAATTCAGTACGGCCTCGCGAAAACCCCAGACACCACTTTGATCAAGTACGTTTGTGCTGAGCTGTCGCATGGCCCACACTTCTTTACTGACCCTGCTCGTCCAAGGTTCAGTTCTAGCTACTTGCAGCAAGGCCCCACAGTCACAGTGATAACGTATCGAATCAATGGAGTAGGTTGCACTGCAGCTAATACATGCTAGGTGCTCGACCAAGCTTTGATTCATACGGGACGGGCTCCTTCAGTTGCGACTCGGCCAACGTGAAATTGCGCTTCCACCGGGAAAAACGCTGTTTGCATCGCTTTAGCCACTCTGATTGCTGTGGGTTCATCACGCAACAGAGCAAATACACTGGGACCAGCGCCACTGATTGTGCAACCTAGAGCACCGGCTGTGAGAGCCGCCTGTTTAACGGCATAGAATGAACCAATTAGAGCCGCTCGACGTGGTTCGGCATAAAGATCGATTAGTGCATGACGAGCAAGCTCATGGTCGCCAGTTGAAAATGCCGTGACCAAACTGGCGGTATTAGCCATTTGCTGCACGAAATCTGCCTGTGTGACGAGCTGTGGTAATACTGATCGCGCCTTCTTAGTGGTAAGGCGCACGGCAGGACTAACGACCGCGACCCACCACTCACCTTTGATTGGTACGCGCACAGCCTCAGCTGGATCGTTACTCCTGGCGATGGTTAGTCCGCCGAGCAAACTCGGAGCGATATTGTCGAGGTGTCGGCTTGAAACCAAGTCTTCACCATCGAGTGCCGCAGTCAGAATGGTCGACGTCGGGACATTCTTACCGCTCGCCAGAGCGGCAGCATATGCTCCGCCTACACTTGCAGCGGCACTGGCACCTAGACCACCTGCTAACGGCAATGCGCGATTAATCGATACAACAGCGAGGCGGTGATCGCCGATGCGATGAAGTAAAGAATTAGCCGCCACGGTACAGCAATTGTCTTCTGCGGAGAGTGGCACGGCATCCGCATCGCGACCAGTCACGGATGCGACTCGACTTGGGCCGTCGACGAGTTCAACGGTGATTTTGTCGCCGATACCGTCGACAGCCAGTCCCAACACATCAAAGCCGGGGCCAACGTTGCCAATGCTACCAGGAACAAAAACAGTTGCTACGGGGGACATTTGCAGCCTCATGGTGAATTGCTGTTAGGCAGAGTGGATTGATCCGATGCAAGTGCTACGGCCAAGATATCGTTGAGTACACCCGCTGCTGTCACTTCGGCTCCAGCACCAGGTCCTGTGACAATCAGCGGATTTAATGCATAACGCCGCGTCGTAATTGCCACCTGATTATCTGTACCTTGGAGGCGTCCGAGAGGCGAGGCAATATCAACCTCTTCGCAGCCGACACTAACTTTGCCCTGACCGATTCGTGCCACATAGCGCAAAGTCTTGTGACGAGACTTTGCTGATTTAATGCGGACTGCCCAATCTTCATCGAGTTGTTTGAGATTCTCAAGAAAGTTCTGTGGATTTTTATGGCTAAGTTCAGTCGGAAACATTGCTGTGACATCGATATCAGTCAACTCGAGTCGCATTCCCAGAGTGCGTGCTAGGATCAAAGCTTTACGTGCGACATCGGTCCCACTTAAATCGTCTCTGGGATCTGGTTCTGTATAACCTAGCGAGTGCGCACGACGCACGGCATCAGAAAAGCTCGCGCCTTGTTCAATCTCTGTCATCAGATAGCCCAAAGTACCTGAGAAACACCCGAGGATAGTGGTGATCTCGTCACCGGCCTCTTTCAGTTTGGCGAGCGTATCAAGTACCGGTAAGCCCGCACCCACGGTGGCCTCATAGCGCAGCTGCACACCATTTTTGCGCGCAACCTTGAAGAGTTCATCATAGCCAGCCTGGCTGATCGAGAGCGGTTTCTTATTGGCTAGCACTA